>NZ_CP063138.1:0-390000 GCF_018135955.1 Francisella philomiragia
TTCTGATACATAAGGCTTAATGGCTTAAATTTGTCTCCACAATATCTACCTGCTATCTCTAAGGTGTGAAAGTGAAAACCTAGAGACATTAAGGGTCTATCTAAATTTTTATGAGTAGCAATAAACGATTGAAATTCCGTTTCATCTACATTTATTTTTTTAAAATTCTTATCTGACATAAACCATGCTATTAAGCTTTCAAATCCAGCCATACAAACAGACTTATAGCTCTCATCTACTAATTTTAATATTTCAGTTTCAGATTTATCTGGGAAAGCTATTTTTAGATTAATGTAAGCTACTTTATTACGCTTTTTAGCTAAAGGTTTTGCTATTTTGCCAATAAATATAGCTAATCGCATCAGAGTCTTATAAGAAAGAGTGTTAACTAAGATTTTAGCAATAAGGATAGCTAACCAAAGTCCCCAGTATTTTGGTTTAAGTAGAGATTTATCCATATTACTTTTTATGAGTAGCTTGGTAGTGTCTTGTGATAATCCACTGTTGTAAGATACTAATTACGTTGTTAGTTAACCAGTATAGTACTAGACCAGATGGGAATGAAGCAAATAAGAATGTGAATATCACAGGTAAGAACATCATTATCTTAGCTTGCATAGGGTCTGCAGGTGCTGGAGATAATTTTTGCTGTAAGAACATTGATATACCCATAAGTATAGGTAATACAAAGTAAGGATCTTTCATTGATAAGTCATGAATCCAGAAGATAAAAGGAGCTTGTCTTAATTCAACAGATTCAAGTAATACCCAGTACAGTGAAATGAATATTGGGATTTGTATAAGCATTGGTAAACAACCACTTAGAGGGTTTACCTTTTCTTCTTTATACATTTCCATCATTTTCTTGCCTAGAGCTTGACGATCATCTTTATATGTCTCTTGCAAGCGTTTGACTCTAGGTTGTAACATTCTCATTTTTGCCATAGAGCGATAACTCTTAGCAGAAAGAGGATAGAATATAAGCTTGATTAAGCAAGTAACAAGAATAATTGCTAAGCCCCAGTTACCTACAAGTGAATGTATCTGATTCATCACCCAGAAGATTATTTCTGAGAAGAATGACAACATTCCGTAATCTAGAGTTTTTTCTAGATTAGGAGCTAAATCTACTAGGTTAGCTTTGATGATTGGTCCACTATATAACACGGAGTCTATACTTTCTGACTGATTAGGAGCTATAGAAATACCAGTATAAGCACCCGCTTCAAAGACATCATTGTTTAGATTTTTATAGTATATTTTTGAGTCATTTGATTGTGGAATCCAAGCACTTACAAAGTAATGCTGTATAAATGCGACCCAGCCTAGACCTTGGCTATTTATAACTGTAGGTTGTCCGTTAGTCTTTGAAATGTCTTTGAAAGATTCTTTTCTGAAAGAATCATTAGCTGTAGAGTAAGCGACACCAGTAAATGTGTAACTGTGAGCATTTAATAAACTAAAGCTATCACCAGCTGGATTAAAGTCCCTTGCTAATGAGTCATCAATAATAACATTTACAGGTTCTGACGTGGTGTTTTTAATATTTTGAGATACAGAAATATTGTATTTAGCATCATCAAAGGTGTATGTTCTAGTTATTTCTAGGCCATCAACACTTCCAGTAAGAGTTAGTCCCTGTTTACCATTTTCTTTTTTGATTCCTTGGCTTTCAAAATTGACATCAACAGGCTTTTTGTTGATAACAATAGTGCTTTTGGCAATATATTCTGAACCTTGTTCGTCAGTAAGTAACGCCATTGGTGTCTTATCATCAAGACTTACACTATAATCTTCTAATGATGCAGATATAATAGCACCATCAAGTAAGCTGATCTTAAGATTTTTGAATACGTCTGTGTTAATAGTCACGCTTTTAGCATCATCATACTTTGAGAAACTTGTGGTTTTCGTTAGTGATGCTTTTGCATCAGATGTTGATACATTTGTTGTAGCAGTAGTGTCACTATTATAGTGACTATTATCTTGTCGAGTTTGAGTCGTTTGTGATTGACTGCTGTTTGATGGGAAAGTTTGCTCCCATCTACCCATCAATGAGATAAGCATTATAGCTATCGTGACTAACAGTAGTATTCTTATATGATTAGCTTTCATTGTTTATTATTAACCTTTTTATTTTTACAAGGAACCGGATCGTAGTAGTCTCTTTTTGCAAATGGATGACATCTCAAGAGCCTACGGGTACTTAAATATAATCCCTTTAGTATACCATGAGTTTTTAGAGCTTCTAGAGCATATTCTGAACAAGTAGGATAATATCTGCATCTAGCAGGTATAAAGGGACTTATACAATAGCGATATAGATTGATTATAGCTATAAAAGGAGCTAGTGTAATTCTCTTAAAAAATTTTCGAAATTTTTTATCGATTGCCACAATTCTTCCTTAGTAGCTTGAGATGCTGTTTTTTTACTTAAAACTATCAAGCTTTTGTGTTCTAAGATATCTTTGTGTAAGCGAAAAGATTCTTTAATAATTCTTCTACAAAGATTTCTTTTAGTAGCTTTCTTAATGCTTTTTTTGGGTAAGATTGCACACATGCCAGGTTCTTTATGAGTTCTATGACTTAAAAGGAATGTGAAATGCAGAGTTCCAAATTTTGTATCTACATTATCAAAGGCTTGTTTAATCTCACTTTTATCTAGTATATTTTGCTTTGTTAAGCAAAAATTACGCTGCAAGCTTAGCTCTACCTTTAGCTCTTCTGTTTCTAATAACTTTTCTTCCGCTTAGTGTCTTCATACGAGCACGGAAGCCATGAGTTCTTTTTCTTTTTAAGTTTGAAGGTTGGAATGTTCTTTTCATTTTAGTTTCCTCTTTAAAATTCTAATCTTTATTTAATACATTACAGAAATAGTTTCGGTATTCTATAGAAAAAACCTAGATTAGTCAAATACTAATTACTAGGGTTAGTGCATGGTATTAGGTTCATTTCTGACAATTGATCCCAAGATTCATCAGGACATTTTTTAGGTTTCTCAGACGGTAGGCAGTAGCCTTGCCAGCCTCTATAGTTTTCAACAGCCAAGCACTTTTTGAATTTTTTGACACTTAAGTATGCTGGTGTCCAAGTTGCTGAATCTGAGCCAACCAGTTGCTCTTGTTGCTTTGGTTGATCTATAGCTGGTATAGTACCTTCTTTGGCTTCTTTACTTAGAGGAGAAGGTGTTGCGTTCATTGGCATAGGCGTCGCATCGTCGCTAGGCTTTTGAGTTGTAGTATCTGCAAGGGCAGAGTTTATAGTTGTTGTGGATCCACTTACTATTGAGCTTGTAGAGTTAGTATCAGTTAGGTCTGCGCCAAAGCTATTAGCAAAGCAAAAACCACATACAAGCAACATAGATATTCTTTTCATTTTTGATAATAAGTATATTTAATTACGTTCTTCTATGATATTTATTTTCATTTCAGTATTCAAGCTAATGATAGTTACTATGGTATAATTTCGATAAATTTTATAAACAGTTTTTTGTTACATGACAGATTTATATCATGTTATTGGTTATCCGGTTAAACATAGTCTATCCCCTAAAATTCAAATGGAGTTAGCAAAGCAATATAATCAAGATATACTTTTCACAGCTATTGAAGTTAATCCAGAAGATTTAGAAACAAAGATTCAGGAGTTCCGTGATAATTCTCAAATTAAAGGGTTAAGTGTAACTGTACCACATAAAGAAAAAGTATACGATTTGGCAGATGATGCCGATGATACTGCTAAGGCAGTTAAAGCTGCTAGTAATATTGTTTTTACTGAGGATCGTAAAATGATAGCCCTAAATTATGATGGTTTGGGTATAGTTAATGATATTAAGAATAATTATAAAATAGATTTTAGGGATAAAAAAGTTCTTGTAGTAGGGGCTGGAGGAGCTGCCAAAGCAGTTGTTGCTGCGATTATTAAAGAGTCACCATTATCTGTAAGTATTACTAATAGAACTAAAGCAAAAGCAGATGTGATAAAAGATTTATTCAAATCAGAAGCTAAAATAAATGTGATTGATTTTGATGATATCAAAGAGTCTTTTGATATCGTGATTAATTCAACATCATCAAGTATTTATGGTGAATTGCTTCCTCTAAAAAAAGCAAACTTTAATAAAAGCGCATTTGCTTATGATTTGATGTATAGTTCAGATGGTGGGACTATTTTTACAAAATGGTGTGAAGATAATGGTATTGATGCTGCAGATGGTAAAGGAATGTTAAAAGAGCTTAGTCTTGCAGTATTTAAGTATTGGCGAGGATTATGACTAAAATAGTCGTTGTGCTAAAATATTCATAAATGGTAGCTACTAGCATAACTGCTTCTGAGAGTTAGATTGAAGAAAAAAATATTGTTCCTTGGTGTTGGTGGTATTGGTGTCTCAGCGTTAGCTATTGCAGCAAAAAAACTTGGTGCTGATGTTGCCGGTTATGATAGTATTCCAAATAAATTAACTATTAAGTTAGAGTCTTTGGGTATTTCAATATTCTCCAGTCCTAATAATGTTGATGTTTCAGATTACGATATGGTAGTGTACTCAAGTGCTATTCTTGATAACCATCCTTTGTTATCAAAAGCGCGTGTTTTGGGAGTGCAGTGTTTGCAAAGAGCTATGTTTCTAGCATTATTAATGAAAGATTTTAGGTATAGTATTGCAGTCACCGGAACTCATGGTAAGACTACGACATCAAGTATTCTAGCGACATTGCTATGTAAGCTTGATACAACTAGTAGTTTTGTTGTTGGTGGAGTGGTCAAATATGCTGACTCAAATATTCAGGTAAATGGTACAGATAGGTTAGTTATAGAAGCAGATGAAAGTGATGCTTCATTTTTATATCTAAATCCAAATGTTGCAATAGTTACGAATATTGATCTTGATCATATGTCGACATATAAAAATAGCTATGAGAATTTGCTTGAGAACTTTGCAAATTTTTTGATGAAAGAAAGTATCGAAAATATATATTTGTGTGTTGATGATCACGGTTGTAATGATTTGCTAGATAAGTATCGTTTGCGAGTAGTAGGAAATATTGTATCTTATGGTTTTGCAATAAATTCAGATGCTCGAATATATAATTATAGAGTAAGTGATAATTTAACTACTTTCACAGTAGAGTACAAATCGGGTAAGTATGATTTTGAACTACAACTACCTGGTAAATATAATGTGCAAAATGCTACGGCATGTGTGGTAGCGTGCTTGGATTTGGGTTTTAGTTATAAAGATATCTATAATGCACTAGCCACGGTAAAAGGTGTTGCAAGAAGGTTTGATGTTTATGATAAGCAGATATCAAGCCATAAAATCGCTGTTATTGATGACTATGGGCATCATCCTGTAGAAGTTACAAGCAGTCTTGGAGCTGTTAGAGATAGGTATCCTAATAAAAAAATAATACATGTCTTTCAGCCACATAGATACACACGTAATAGAGATTTGCTTATAGACTGGCCAAAAGCATTATCTTTAGCTGATCAGTTAATAATACTTCCAACATATTCAGCTGGAGAGCAGATTATACAAGGAGCTGAGAGTCAAGATCTTATAAGAAATATTCCAAAAGCATTTTTGGCTGATAGTTTTGATCATGTGCTCTATTTCTTAGAGAAGCTTGTGGATGATAATACGGTTGTGTTAATTCAAGGAGCGGGAGATATTACAAATTTGGTGGGTATGATAGGTGAATAGTATAGAAAAAGGAACTCTTTATGTCGTAGCAACGCCTATTGGGAATTTACAAGATATAACCTATAGAGCTATGAGCATTCTAAGTAATGTTGATGTGATTCTAGCAGAGGATACGCGTATGACTGCTAAGCTATTGACGAATCTTAATATTCGTGGTGATCAGAAGCTAATTTCTTGCCATGATTTTAATGAGGAGTCACGAGTTGAGTATGTCAAAGAGCTTTTAGGTAATGATAATAGCATAGCTTTGGTAAGCGATGCAGGGACACCACTAATTTCAGATCCAGGATATAAGATAGTTGCAAGCTTACGTAACGGTGGATACAAGGTTGTACCTGTACCAGGTGTTAGTGCATTGATAACGGCACTATCTGCAGCAGGCTTACCTTCGGATAGCTTTCTGTTCAAAGGATTTTTATCAGCGAAACAGGCTAAAAGGCAACAGCAAATTCGTGACCTACTACTAGTAAATGCAACAGTAATAATATATGAATCTGTACATAGAATTACATATCTTTTAAATGATCTGTTAGAGATAATGCCTCATAACAATATTGTTGTTGCTAAGGAGCTTACAAAACAGTTTGAGAAATTTGTTGCTGGTTCTGTAGATGAGGTCTGTGATTTTTTAAAAAGTAATCCCGATATTATAAGAGGAGAGTTCGTTGTTGTTATTGATTGTAACAACAATGATATTAGTGATCAGAGTAGCCTAAATGTTGATATTGATGATTTACTAAAAGATTTGCTCGAGGATATGCCTGTTAAAAAAGCAGTTAAGTTAGTGGTTAAGCTCACAGGAGCTAAAAAAAATGACATTTATGAGAGAGCATTGGCTGTCAAAAAAGATATTTAATAGCTAATTTCTAGGTTTCAAACTTTATCGAACTTTTGTGGTTGTTTAGGTAGTTCGCTCTTAAATCCTTCTAAAAAAGCATTTTTATCTTGTTCACTCTCTAGGTTGTTGCTATAGAAAGCGCCCATGATATAACTAAATTCAGCTACTTGTTGCTTTGAAAGATTATATTTCTCATTGTTTAGACCCGCTTTCATACCTTCAATGAAAGATTTCTTGTCTACAATATTTGATGAGCTGTAATTTTTTGGTATTTCAAATAAATTAAAACCTAAACTATAGTTAAGCTGATCAGCGCTAATATCTTTAGGAAGAGTCTTAGAATCACTATTGAGAATTTCTCTAAGTCTAGTGCTTTCTATGAGCTTAAATTTAGGTGTAGTATTACTGTGATGATCAGAAATCCCAGCTAAAACTATTTTGGGGTTGTATACCTTGGTTGGATTTGGACTAAAAAGAAAGCCTGTCTTAAGACTACTCATTCCGGTTTTATATCCTATTGAGAAGCTAATTTTTTTATTATCATGTTTTTTTAGCAAAAAGTTATCTTGATTATTTATTTTATCTTTTAGACCTTTATAGAAGTCCTCTAAAGAGTATTTTTCATCCGTACCACAGATATTTTTATCTTTGAGTTCTTTTGCAAAAATTACAGCGTTATTGTAGTAGTTTTGAGAGTTTGTATTTACTATTTGTGAGCTGATACCTAAAGATATGCTTAGTAGACAAATTAGAGGAATATATAACTTTTTAAGAATTTTAGTTAGCATAAATTCAAAAACACATTTGTGCTAATAGATTGTTTTGTTGCTATACTATAAATATAAAACTATAAAAATAAAATACTATGCTACAGCGCGCGTTTTATACTATAGGGAAGATGTTTAAGTATCGAAAAGCTCTAAGATTATCTGATACTAATCATTTAGAGACTATAATAAATTTAACTCCAGAGATGCTGACTAAGAATCAAGCAAAATATCTTGCTCTAGATTTTGATGGGGTTTTGGCAAGTCATGGTAAGCCTGAAATGCATCCTGAAGTTATGGGTTGGCTTACAAAATTTGTTACTAATTTTTCAGAAGATAGAGTTTTCATTCTTTCTAATAAACCTACTCAAGAGCGACTAGAATACTTTAAAAAATATTTTCCACAGATAAGGTTTATATCAGGTGTTGCAAAAAAACCATACCCAGATGGTCTAGAAAAAATAATTGATCTGCTTGGTTGCCAGCCTAGTGAGTTAGCACTCGCTGATGATAGATTGCTAACAGGATGTCTTGCTTGCTTGATAGCAGGCTGTTATCCGATATTGATAACAAGGCCTTATGTTGATAGAGATAATTATACAAAAGAAGAGAGGTTCTTTGGTTTTCTTCGCTATTGCGAGCAAAAAACATTTCCACCTAAAGCGTAATCACTAGTATTTTATTTGATTATTACTTAATATTATATTAGTAGCTTTAAATTAAAATTTATTTATGAAGAGAATTGTTATTTCGACAGTCTTGATGTCATTTTTATGTATAGCTTTTGCTAATACTACATTTACACAATCTTTTTTTGGAGAGTATGATCACTCGACAGGGGGGAGTTTTGCATATGAAAATAATAGTTATAGAGATGATGGGAAAATACAGAAGTATAATAATAAATTTTCTAAAGATAATTCAAATAGTTACAACTGCAGATTTGATGGTGATGGGGAGTTAAAATGTGGAAATTATAGTATCAATACTAGCTCTAAACATACCGACAAAGATGCAGCAAAAAAGATATCGCGACACTACAAGAAGCTAAAAGATGTTAAAGATGTAAGTAAAGGAGATGATTTTAATTGCGCTCTTGATGATAAAAAAGATGTTTATTGCTGGGGTAGTAATAAAAGAGGGCAATTAGGTAGTGATACTAATGCAAAAAAAGTCAAAAAGCCTTTAAGAGTAGATATAGATAATAGTATTAACTTCAAGAAAGTATATACAAAAGCTCACTATGCGTGCGCTTTAGATGAAGAAGGTCATGCATATTGTTGGGGTGATGGTACTAATGGTGAGGTTGGTAATGGCGAAAAGGGTCTTTTTGATAAGCCACAGAAGGTTCAGACGGATATCGAGTTCAGTAGATTAAGCATGGCAACTACTTATACTTGTGGTATTGAGAAAGATACAAATGATCTATATTGTTGGGGTAAAAGTCAAAACGGTCAAAGAAATCTCGATTCAACTGTACCTGTAAAAATGTAGCCACAAATGCCTCACGATACAAAGCGATTTCTTACAAACTCTAAAAGTTCTAAGATACTTACTGAAATTATTAATCAACTTGAAGATTGTGAAGAGTTTGTTATAAGTGTTGCTTTTGTGACTTTAGGTGGAGTTATCTGTATTTTAGAGACTTTGCGTCAATTAAATGCTCAAGGTGTAAAGGGCAAAATCTTAACAGGATGTTATCTGAATTTTACAGAACCTAAAGCTCTTGAGAAGCTCATGGAGTTTGATAACATCGAGCTAAAAGTTCTTAGTGATGATAACTTCCATGCCAAAGGTTTCTTTTTTCGTAATAAGGATAGTTGGCGAATAATTCTTGGTAGCTCAAACCTTACTCAGTCAGCACTTACAGTAAATAATGAATGGAATCTACTTTTTGAAACTTCTAATAATGACTCAATAACGGAGCAAATTTTAGCAGAGTTTGATTATCTTTTTGCTAAAGCAGAATATGCTAGAGATATCATTCAGCAATATAGCCAAATATATCAACAAATAAGTAGTAATATTCTTACATATAGGTTTATAGAGACTAAAATATCTCCTAATAAGGTTCAACAAGATGCACTTGAGAATTTAGATCGATTAAGACAGCAAGGCAAAAATAAAGCATTAATAATTAGTGCTACTGGGACTGGAAAAACTTTTTTAAGTGCTTTTGATGTAGCAAAAGTAAAGCCGAAAAGGTGTTTGTTTATAGTGCATCGTACAAATATTGCAATAAAGGCAAAAGAGACTTTTGAAAAAGTAATAAAAGATAAGACACTTGGTCTGTATACAGGAGAAATTAAAAATTCTGCAGATTATCTATTTGCTACGGTACAAACGCTAAAAAACCCTCAAACATTAGCAAGCTTTGAGACGAATGAGTTTGACTATATTATAGTTGATGAAGTTCATCATGCAGAAGCACAAAGTTATAAAAAAGTTTTATCACACTTTAAGCCAAAATTTTTACTTGGGATGACTGCTACTCCAGAGCGGAGTGATAATGCTGATATCTTTAAGCTTTTTGATTATAACATTGCTTATGAAATTAGGCTTCATCAGGCATTAGAATATAATTTTCTTTGTCCATTTCACTATTTTGCTATAGAGGATTTTTATTTAGAATTAGAGCAGGTTTTTGCGAAAGATTTTTCTAAATTAACTAGTGACCAACGAGTTGAGCATATTATTGATAAGGCTAATTTCTATGGTTATAGTGGCAAATCGCGATCAGCTTTAATGTTTGTTAGTAATGTTGATGAGGCAGTACAACTTGCGACTAAGCTCAGTCAAAGAGGTATCAAAGCTAAAGCTTTATCAAGTCAAGACTCAGAACGTGTAAGACAAGAAACTATTGGTGAACTTGAGAGTGGGTTACTTGAAATTATTGTTACAGTAGATATTTTTAATGAGGGTATTGATATTCCATGTGTTAATCAGGTTATCCTTCTAAGGCCTACTCAAAGCGCTATAGTTTATATACAGCAATTAGGGCGTGGACTGCGTAAGTATAAGTCTAAAGACTTTGTTGTGATTTTGGACTTTATCGCAAATTATAATAACAATTTTCTCATTCCTGTGGCATTAAGTGGAGATAATAGTTATGACAAGGACGAGCTTAAAAAGTTTGTAGTCTCACCAAATAACTATTTAGCTGGTGAAAGTACAATTACCTTTAGTAATATTGCTAAGGAAATAATCTATAAAAATATTCAAAGGACAAACTTCTCGCAACTAAAAAATATAAAAAAAGATTATGTTCAGTTAAAGAAAGAACTAGGTAGAATTCCTAGATTAGTAGACTTTCAGGAATATAACTTTATCTCACCAGAGGTTATTTTATCGACTAAAGATACTTACTATGATATTTTGCAAGCTTTTAAAGAGGGTGTAGTGAGTTTAAATCAACGACAATACAATATTGTAAAATTTATTTCTAAGGAGTTTACTCCAGCAAAAAGGCTTTATGAGATTTTAATTTTAGAAGAGCTTTTGAAATCTAGAACTATGAATAAAGCTTCTTTAGAAGCAGTGTTACGTGATAGTTTAGATGATTTTGATATTATAAGTTTTGCAAATGCACTAGAGCATTTGTCTCTGAAAATATTTACAGTAAATGCCGGTAGAGCAGATTATGAGCCTCTAATATCTGTAGATGGACAAGAGATTAGGCTATTGATATCAGATGTTATTGATGAAAGCGGATTCTTGTATGAGCAAATTAAAGATTTAATAGACTATAATAAAAAAGTTTTTTTTGAAAAATATAGTCTCAATAAGTCTCATGGATTATCGTTATATGCAAAATACTCTAAAAAAGAAATTGCCCATCTATTTAATCAAGATTATGCCAATGGAGGAGTTAATCTTGCTGGATATCGATCTTTTGAAGATAAAGTACTACTGTTTATGACATTTGATGAGAATAAAAAATTTGATATATATGATAATAAGTTTCTCTCAAAACAGACTTTTTCGTATTACTCAAAAAAAGGTAAGACTCTTGATGATCGTTTAGAAAATGCTCTTAGCCAAAATCTATATAAAAGCTATGTTTTTGCACGAGTAAATAAAGATAATAGTTATATTTATCTTGGTATAGTTGCTAAGTGTCTAGTTGCTAAAGAAATAATTGCTGAAAAAAAGTTTGTTGAGTATATCTTTGAGTTAGAGAAGCCTCTAACAAATGAGATTTGGCATTATTTTAAAGCTGTTTATAAAACCAAGATTTGATGCGTAATTAAATGATTTTTTATTTTTGTTTGTTATAATGGAAATTGAAGGAAGAACAAATTTGGAGAATCCTAATGGCATACAAAAAAGTTTTATTAGCTGTGAATGTTTATGAAAATGCAGACATCGTTATTAACTCTGCAGTAGATTTCGCTAAAAAGAATAATACAGAAGTTTTAAAGGTTGTTACAGTTATTGATTGTGTAGCTCCATTTGCACCATCTATAGTTGATTTCCAACACTCTATAGAGCAAGAAGCAAAAGAAGCTTTGGATAAGCTTGTAGCTAAGATTTCAGGTATCAAGGTTGAACACGAAGTACTTGTTGGTAATCCGGCTGTTGAAATCGTTGATTATGCTGAAGAGAGTAACTGTGACGTGATCGTTTTAGGTTCTCATGCAACTCATGGTATAAATTTACTTCTAGGTTCAGTGGCGAATGCTGTTCTACATAAAGCAAAATGTGACGTGCTAACTGTGAGAGTTAGTGAGAATGAAAAAGAAGCAAGTAAAGCGCATAACTATCAAAGATTGCTTGTACCTACTGATCTTGAGAATGATTCATGTATAGTGGTTGAGAAAGCAAAAGATATAGCAAAACTTTATGGTTCAAAAATTGACACTGCTTTTGTTATACCTAATGATAGCATTTCTCTAATGACATATGAAACTGAAAAAGTTGAGCACGCAATAGAGAAGTTTGCTGAGAAAAATGGTATCTCTGGAGAGAAGTCAGTAATGATAGGTGGTATCGCTAATAGTTTATTAGAAAAAGCAGCTGAGAATAAAAATGATTTGATCGTTGTAGGAAGTCATAGAAGAAGTGCTATTGGTAGATTTTTCTTAGGCTCTACAGCAAATAGCATCTTGCATGAAGCTAATGTTGATGTTTTAGTCGTTAGACTTAAATAATCACTATTTTATCTTTTTTTCGTTACAGTTAAATTCTAAAAAAATTCATAAAAAGACTCAAAAAAGTGTATTTTTTTTGAAAAATATACTTAAATTAAAGAATCATGTAAAAAATAATATTATTTTTATGAAAAAATTATTAGTGCTTTTAGCAAGCTCAGCAGAGTGGTATGAGTTTACTGTATATTCATTCTGCGCGGCATATATTGGTGCAGCATTTTTCCCTGGTGATCATTTTATAAAGTTCTTAGCTGCTTTCGGGGCATTTGCTGCAGGATTTTTAGCGAGACCTCTTGGTGGAATAATATTTGGTTATATCGGGGACAAAAAAAGCCGCTCTTCTGCTTTGGCATTAGCGGCATTTTTCATGGGGGTACCTACTGTTGGGATGGCATTATTACCATCGTATGCAACTATAGGTATTTTGGCGCCTTTATTATTAGTCGCTTTTAGAATTTTGCAAGGTATAGCGATAGGTGGACAGTATAGTGGTTCAGTTGTTATTCTTGTTGAGGCAGAGTCAACATTATTCGGTAAGGCTAAAGCTGGTGTAAATGTTATAACTAGTGCTTTTGGTGGGATATTGTTGGCGATTGTAACTTTTCAAGTTATTAGGTACCTAATTCCAGATGAGACTATGGCAAATGGTGGCTGGAGAATACTTTTTGGGATAGCTATTATACTTGTTGTACTATCATTCTTTATCAAGCATAGTGGTGATGAAAAAGAACCTGAAAAATCAAATGTGAGTTTAACAAAAGTAATACTCAAAAATTATAAAAGCTTAATATATATGATTTTATTATGCTTTCCTGGTGCAGTTGTTGCTTACTTCCAGATTACAATCCTACCGAATATTATTAAGAAAATATTAGGTCATGCAGATGTTAATGTCGCAGTATTGACAACTATTAGTATTATCATGTTTATTATTACATGTAATATTGCTGCAAGACTTACTAAGTATTTTAAAATAAAAACGATTACTGCATTTGGTCTTGTTTTGATGCTTATATTGTCATTACCAATGTATGCGCTATATAAGGCTAATAGTGACTTATTGATAGTCTTCTTTGTGACTATGGGAGCAATATTTGGAATATTCTATGGTAATATCATGGTGTTGTTTACAGAGTGCTTGCCTAGAGAGATTCGTTACACTGGATTTGCTTTAGCTTATAATATTGGTTTTGGAGTGTTTGGTGGTTTGTTGCCATTCTTATGTTTCTTCTTAGCTTACTCTATATCTGATTATATGGCGGTGGGCATGATTTGTATAAGCGCGATTGTTGGTTTGATAACGCTATATAAATTTGAGCCAGAAAATCTTAAAAAGTCTATAATAAACAAATAACTAGTACTCAAACAGTTTCTTTAAGGAGTTGCTAATGAGTTATTATTTTTTGAGTGAAAACTGCTTTATTTACAATATCAGTAATAAATTATCTTTAGATGATAATCTCAAAATTTTAAATATCTATAAGTCTTTTATTAAAGATAAAGCTTTTTGTCATAAATATAAAATCCATGATGTTGTTCCGACTTATAATTCAATAGCTTTTCATTTTGATTATATGGATGTTGATTATTTACAAAATGCTGTTTTGGCTAGAATTGAATCTATAGATTTTAATCAAGTTATAGATTCAAAAACTCATTACATAGACGTAGATTATAATGGTGAAGATTTAGCTAAAGTATCGCAAGTTTTAGGGCTAGATATTGCTGAGATTGTCAAAAGACATACTCAAGTTGAATATCATATTGCGATGTTAGGCTTTAAACCATATTTCCCATATTTACTTGGTCTTGATAAAAGTTTAAGTGTACCTCGTTTAGCGACTCCACGAAATAGAATAGCTGCAGGGTCTGTTGCAATTGGGGGCTCTCAAACAACAATTTTTCCTGAGCAGTCGCCGAGTGGTTGGAATATTATAGGAGTATCTGATTTTAGAGATTTCTCTAACTTCAGTGCTGGTGATAAGATAATTTTTAGGGAGAAGTGATGCTTTTGATAAATTGTGACTTAGGAGAGAGGGGCGTTGCTCATCCTATCGATGATAAGTTAGTCAGATATATAGATATTGCAAATATCGCTTGTAGTGGACATGCAGGTAATAAAGAAAGTGTTGATTACTATGTGAATCTATGTCGAGATCACAATGTCAAAATTACAGCACATATTTCCTATCCTGATAAGGAAAACTTTGGCAGAAAAGTTATAGACATTGATTATGGTATTTTATGTTCATCTTTTGATGAGCAGTTTGCACTTTTTGATAAAGATATCAAGGCTGTTAAACCTCATGGAGCCTTATATAATGAGCTAAATGTTAATCAAGAATTAGCAGAAGTTTTTGTTGAATGGTGTCTTAAGAATGATATCAAAGAGTTGGTGGTTAGCCCTTTTGGTATAGTTGCTGAGTATGCCAAAAAAAATGGTATAAAAATTGTTAAAGAGAGTTTTGCAGAGAGAGGCTACATGCTTGATAGTATTAATAATCCTATGCTAATACCACGAGGTCAACCAAATGCAGAGATTCATGATGTGGCAGAGGCAATTAAGCAATATAATCAGCTTAAACAAGGCTTTATTACTATAGATGATCAAAATATTTTGTTTGAGTCACAAACTATATGTATACATTCTGATAGTAAGATAGCTTTAGAGTTAGCACAGCAATTGCGTAAGAGTAGAGACTAAAATTATGGAGAATATCTTTTCGACCAAAGGAGGATTGTTTTTTGCAGTTTCATTGCGAGAGTATGGCAACCAAGACAAAGGTGTATCTCCTAAAGGCGCTCAAGATCAATTAAGCTTTATGACTGCTTATAATATCTTTAACCAACCTACAGATTTTCAAGCTATTGAAATGATTTATCCCACTGAGATTCTGGCAGTTGATGATATATTGATTTATCTGTGTGGGGCTAGCTATCAAGATACTTTTATCGATGAAAATATCTGCGTAAATTATAATCAAGTCTTTGAGCTTAATAGAGGCCAAAAGTTAGAGTTTAAAGGTTCAAAAAAAGGCTTTCGTACAATAGTTTTTGCCGTAAAAAAACAATCACAAACCATCGAGTTGGTTGGCAAACAGAGATCATCAGAATTAGAAGGCTATATAAGCCAAAATTATCGTCATAGTTTTATAAGAGTAATCAAGGGACCTGAGTATGATATTTTAAAAGATAGTGCTTTTTTTGAGAATACTTGGACTATTTCAACAAACTCAAGTCAGATGGGGTTACCTTTAGATGGAGTTTCTCTTGATACACAAAAAATTGAAATGATCTCTCAACCTGTAACGGATGGTACAATACAGCTAGCTCCAAGTGGTCCGATAGTATTGTTACGACATCGACAAACGGTGGGAGGATATCCACGGATTGCAAATGTTATAGAAGCAGATATTAATAAATTATCACAGTATATACCAGGTTCTAAAATAAGGTTTAAGTTAGTTTCTCTAGAAGAGGCTTATGAAGAGAACGTTATACTTAAAAAGCTTCTCAATCAAAATATCAGCTGATATGACTACTCTTTAAATGCTTTGTAATTAAGTATATTATTCTCAGAGAAATCAAAAAATGTAAGGTATTGTGCTCGTGATAAAAAAAATATTCCCGAAGCAAATAGGAGTTTATAAAGCTACAGTTATTCTAAGTATTCTTTTTGGCTATGTATATAATATCCCGCTTATTATAAAATTTTTCCAAGGTGTTGCTCAAGATAGTACATTTAGCTTATGGTTTGTGATTAGCTGTTTTGCAGTTTGTTTCTTAGCTTTTTTTCTGATTTTTAATTTGATTAACTTTCGCTATATATTTAAGCCACTAATGATTGTTTTGATTGCAATTGGAGCAATTGTTTTTTACTCCGAGATGTTCTTGGGAATTACTTTTACCTATGGTGTGGTAGAGAGTGTTTTTGATACAAATACACATGAGGCACTATCCTATTTATCTATTGGGAGTGTTGCTAGTTTTATATTTTTTGGTGTTTTACCAATTGTTATACTTCTCAGAGTTAAAATAGTATACCCAAAATTTAGTAAAAGTGCTTTGATTAGAATCGCTAATATCATAGGGACTTTAATATTAGTTGTAATGATTTTAATTACAAATGTAAAAACTATTTTCCCATTCTTTAGAAATCATAATGAATTAGGAGATTATCCTAATCCAATAATTTACGTAGGTATCACTTCAGCAATTATTGCAGAGAAGTTTATTCCACCTTTACCGTACCAGCCAATTGGTGATGGTGCAAAAGAAGTTAGAAATACTGATAAGCCAAATCTAATGGTATTTGTCTTAGGCGAGACAGCGAGAATGCAGAATTATCAGTATAATGGATATGATAGAGACACAAATCCTTATACTAAAAATCTTGGAGTTATTGCGTTACAAGATGTAGCATCATGTGGTACTTATACAGCATTGTCAGTACCTTGTATGCTATCTAATATGCCAAGAGTTGACTACAATGCAAGGCAAGCTGCTGCTAGAGATAATGTCTTAGATATTATGAAAAAAGCAGGTTTAGATGTCACTTGGTATAATAATAATGGTTATGATTGTAGATATACTGGGGTATGTAAGCGAATAGAAAATATCTATATAAATACTAGTGATTGTAAGGGTAATAGTGCAGGTGGATTCTGTTATGACTCAGTATTACTAAAAGAGCTAAAAGAGAATCTTGCGAAAAATGATGATGGTAAAAGTAAGGTAATTGTTTTACATCTAGTTGGAAGTCATGGACCAACTTATTATCAGCGTTATCCTGCAGAGTTCAAGAAATTTACTCCAACATGTGATCAGGGTGATATAAATGCCTGTAGCAGAGAAAAACTAGTAAATACTTATGACAATACTATACGTTATACTGACTATATATTATCAAAAGTTATTGATACTTTAGATAGTAAAAAAGTGACCACTAAATATGATAGTGCAATGGTCTACATATCTGATCATGGAGAGTCTTTAGGAGAAGATGGCTTATATCTTCATGCTGCACCTTATGGTATAGCTCCGTTATATCAAAAAAGAGTGCCATGGATTATGTGGTTCTCTAAAGATTTTTTAAAAGATAATAGACTTAATAAAGCTTGTTTAATTAATGAAGCTAAGAAAGAAGATACTTTCTCTCAAGATAATGTTTTTGACACATTCTTAGGACTTATGAATATCAAGACAGCAGCATATAGTCCAAAACTAGATATTTTTGCAAATTGTCGAAAGGGTGGGTAGATTAGATGTTAAATAAGCCTAAATATACACTTTTTAAAAATACTTCATATGCACTAAGTGGCTTAGTAGATATTTTTAAAAATGAAAAATCTTTTCGTCTGCAGTTACTCCTTTTTATAATTTTGACAGTGACTATTTGGGTACTGCCTTTTAGTATAGTTTCAAAGTTTGTTTTACAGATTGTATCAATGTTGCCAATTTATGCAGAGATTATAAATAGTGCTATTGAAAGGGTAGTTGATTTAGTGACGACTGACTATCACATATTAGCAAAGCAAGCTAAAGATGCAGGTTCTGCTTTGGTTTTTGTATCTTTTGTAATAGAGCTAATTGTTTGGATTATGGTTGTTTATTTGAATTTTTGTTATTAGAGTTGTACAAAAGTTTAATAAATAAAGTATTTATTTTTTTGCATTTTTATTATAGAGTATTAGCTTTTTTATAAAAAAGCTTAGCTTTTAGAGTTAGGGGGTCAATATTTTATTTAAGAGTTGATAAAAAAG
Source organism: Francisella philomiragia (assembly GCF_018135955.1). Classification (NCBI taxonomy): domain Bacteria; kingdom Pseudomonadati; phylum Pseudomonadota; class Gammaproteobacteria; order Thiotrichales; family Francisellaceae; genus Francisella; species Francisella philomiragia. Next base: position 18,219 of record NZ_CP063138.1, read on the forward strand.
CAATGCTTTTTTAGATATATTTTTTAAAGTGATTTCTTGTTGCTATTCTTTATTTTTTTGTTGTAGACTTTGAGTGTTAAAATAAATATTGAATAAGTAGTTAGGGAGATTATATAAATGCTACGTAAACTTGTTAAAAGTTTGATTCCTAGTCAGGATAAGATTTTTTTTGATTTGATGATAGAGGCGACTGAGGCTGTAGAAGACTCTGCTAGAATTCTTGACAAACTTGTTAAAGAGGAAGATAACTTAACGATATCTGAGCTATCAGAAGAGCTAAGATTGACAAGAACTGTAACTGTTGAAGTAGCTAATAAAATGGATCATGAGTTAGCTCGCTATTTTGTAACTCCTGTGGATAGGGTAGAACTACACAACATCACTACTTTACTTCTAAAATTAAATAGAAGAATTGTCAAAATTCATAGATATATGCAGATATTGATGGAAGAAGAGCGCGGCAATGTAAATATATACTTAGCTAATAGTGTTGAGACATTACGTAAAATGACAAAAGTACTTGATGATATGATGAAAGCTTTTGTTAGTGGTGATAATAAAGAACTTAAAAATTTTTATATCAGAATTACAGCATTAGATGAAAATGTGCTTGAAGAGTTAGGTCATGCACTTAAAAAATTCTCTCATTATGATGAGGGAGATATAATATTTATCATGAAAGTTAAAGATATTTATAAAGCCATAGAAAGTGCTATATCTACATGTACATCTGTAGCAGAGTCAATTATGAGATTGTATGTAAAAGAAGTCTAACGAACAAGGGTAAATATAAAGATGATTACATCAGTGCTTATAGCCATCATCGTAATAGCATTGTTTTTTGAGTTTACAAATGGTTTTCATGATGCAGCAAATGTGGTTGCAACACCCATTGCAACAAAATCATTAACACCTTATCAAGCAATTGGATTAGCAGCCTTTTTTAATTTTTTAGGTGCTTTTTTTGGAACAGCTGTTGCTGCAACAATATCAAAAGGTTTAGTTGATACAAGTGTTGTTACAGATATTGTTTTAATATCAGCGCTACTTGGTGCAATTAGTTGGAACTTCTTTACTTGGAGCTTCGGTATTCCATCAAGCTCATCACATGCTTTGATAGGATCATTGGTTGGTGCGGTGATTATTAGCGCTAGTTATCAAGATGTTAATTATGTTACTGTAGTTCATAAAGTGCTGATTCCAATGGTAAGCTCACCTATTATGGCATTCTTTTTAGCTTTGATAATATGTATCATCTTGCTGAATATTTTCATGCGATTTTTTATGGTTAGAACTACAAATAAATACATAAGAGAAATGCAGGTACTATCTACTAGTTTATTGTCTTTTTCTCATGGTTCTAATGATGCTCAGAAAACAATGTCAATAATAACACTTGCGCTACTAAGTGCAGGAGTTGTGCAAACTACACAGGTTCCTAATTGGGTTATCGTTTTATGTGGTGTTGCAATGGGACTAGGGACATTATCAGGAGGTAAAAAGATAATTAAGACTCTAAGTGCAAAGCTATCAAAACTAGAGCCTGTTAACGCTGTTTCTGCAGAGCTAAGCTCGGGTATATTGGTTTTGGGTGCTTCACATATAGGTTTGCCAGTTAGTACTACTCAAGTCGCATCAGGTTCTATTATGGGTGCAGGATATGCCGATGCTGGTGTAAATTGGAAAGTTGTTAAAAAGATGGCAACAGCTTGGGTTTTGACAATCCCTGCTTGTATAGTTGTTACTAGTGCTATATACACGATTCTTTTTAAAATTTTTGGATCTTTCTAAGAGCTAATTACTATAAATATCTTTTTTTAATAAATAAAAAGCCTATAATTCAAAGCAATTAAACTTACTACCTAATTACTTAAATGCAAACAAAGATCAATAAGTTTATGGTTTATCTTCACTGGACTACAGTTATCTTGATATTACTAGCTTTTTTATCAATAGAGTTTAGAAGTATGTTTGGTAAATATTCATTATTTCATGATGTTATGAAAACATCTCATTTATATATTGGTTTTTTGATTCTGTTTATCACTATTCTAAGGTTAGCTATAAGAAGGTTTGTAAGTTTTCCATTTATAGGGCAACGACTTGAGTATAATGAATTTAGGACTATAGTAGCTAATTTGGTACACACATTTTTATATTTTTGGTTAATTACTATGCCAATATTAGGTTGGTGCTTGATAAGTGCAAAAGGAACCTATGTTATTCCTTTCGGTTTACCAGCAATTACAGATGTACTCTCAAGAGACAGTGTAGTCAGACTCAAAGAAATCCATGAAGTTTTTGCATATATTGGGTTAGCTGTAATATTTATTCATGCAATAGTAGCAATTACAGAGTATTATATCATTCGTAGTAGAAGAGCTTAAAATCTACTGATATTGGACTTGTATCTTTTTGATACCTTCTCTAATAATCCTAAGAAGTTCATCCTTATATTTAGAGTGCTTGTATACAAGTATCAAATGAGACTCTAAAGGAAAATCTATTTCAAAGCCCTCTATCTTGACAATATCCTCACATTCCTTAAGGACAGCGTCATAATAAAATTTTGGCATAAATCCTATAGTATTTTCACTCATCAATAAGTTAGCTTTTTGGATCTCGTTATCGACTGTAAACTTAATTTTATCAAGATTAAATTTATAGCTTTTATTATCATATTTAAATTCACTTATACTTTGTGAAAAATCATATCTATTGAATACTAGAGGAGCTTCAAGAACTTTCTCAGGATTATTATGTAAATCTTTAACAAACTCTTTCTTGCCGTACAAATGTGCAGGTAATTTCACAGCATCAACTGAAGTACAAACTATCCAGTCATCTAAATCAATAAACTCAAGATGCCTATTAAATATCTGTATAACATTGTATGAATCAAACTGGAACTGACTACCATTAATATTATCGGCTAGATAGCTATCTAGAGAGAAGTTAAATGCATCATTATTAATTTGCTGTATCTGTGGTAATGCTAGATCGATTATTATCTTGATAAATAATGGCGTACCAAGAACTTTAATAGATTGACGTTGTTTAAAGCCACTTTGCTTTACATTATGAATAGTATTCTCTAGATCTGTAACAATTTTGTTACAAGAATGAAAATACTTCATACCATCACTAGTTGGAGATATACGATTCTGTATATTTCTAATTAGTTTTATATCAAGATATTTTTCTAGAGCATCTATTTTATTTTTTATAGTGTTTAGTTCTACAGAGTAGCACTTTTTAACTGAGCTATAAGACCCTAGTTCTACCAACTTTAGAAAGTAGCGTGTAGCCTCAATAATGTCTTTGTTAATACCACTCATTTCATTAAAAAAATTATCAATCGTATTATTTATAATAACACTATGAGAGGTATTACAAAAGTACTAAAAGAATGTAACAAAGTTATCAATGGACTCTCTTTGTGTACGATAGTTATTTACAGCTGCGTTAATATCTTCATAACCAATTGCTATACCGCATAGTAAAGTATAATCATTAAATCCTTGTAGTTCTTTTTTGATTATATCTGGATAGTGTCCTAAAGATGCTTGTGGACATGTGGCAAGTCCTAGGTCAACAGCAGCTAATAATATTGATTGGATAAGCATTCCGCAGTCCATATAGCCACTAATCCCTGTATTGGGATGTTTAAATATAAATATAGCTGAAGGTGAATCAAATGATAAATAGTTTTTTTTCCATTGTTCGATACGTCTTTCTTTATCTTCTCTAGCGATACCTAGTGCATTGTATAAATCATGACCACATTTAACAGCACGCTCTTTGAGCTCTCCATCTAATGGATTACTCCCATCATAATCATACTCCATCCTTGGAGGTTCTCGATTATCACAGGCAGATAGTATTTTATTCATTAATTCTTTCTTCTTTCTGCCACTTACTATAGCAATTTTCCATGGTTGAGTGTTTTTACTTGACGGTGTCCATCTTACGGTATCAAAGAGCTTTTCTAGAGTCTCTTTATTTATAGGTTTATCAAGAAACTCTCTGACACACTTACGATTTTTAATAGCTTGTAATGTTTGCATAAATTCTGCCCGTTACAAATTTATATTTATATCTGTATTGATAATACTTTATTTTTTGTGTCCACACAAAGTCAAACCTACTAGCTAGTATAAAGTAATAAGTACTTGACAAGTAATAGTCTTATTTGTATATTATCTGACTCTCTATTTTTGAGTCTGGATGAAATAGTAGTTTTAATAAAAAAGGAGGGTAAATATGAAATTAGCGCAAGTATTTGCAAAAAAAGTTTCTTTAGCTAAAACTCTTAGTACGAAGCCTGAAGGTTTTCAAGCTACCACAAAGAGTGCTGAAGAAAAGAAAATTAAAAAATGATTTTTACTATCAAAGCTATATAATAGTTTCTAAACACTAGAAAAGGAGATAAGAAAGTGTTTACGAAGAAAATGGCTTTCACTTATTTTATTACGGTTATATTGATTTTTAATTCTGGCTGGATTGACAGTATAGTTCTTTACAACTCTTTTGGTGCCAGTGTGGCGGTTATGTCTGGTAACTTGAGGATTTTAGGACATAGTATTGCTGGATCTGACTGGGTATTTATGTACAAGGTAGCGATACTCGTTTTTGGCTTTATAGTTGGCGCTGCGATTAATGGTGTCATTATGAAAACAGATGCTTATGTTATATCAGAGGATCATACTAAGACACTAGTCCTACAAAGTGCAGTAATGCTTACAGGTACTTTATTGATAGATATCTTTAGTAATCATCGTGTTATTGATGATTTATTTTTGGCTATGGCAATGGGTATGCAGAATAGTTTCACTACGCTGTTTTTTGGAGGTTTTGCTCGAACAACTCATATGACAGGTACAACTACTGACTTGGGTATTGAAATTGGTAGAGCTTTACGAGGCAAAACAGATAATTTATGGAAAATACCATTTTTTGCTGTATGTATGACAATGTTTGTAGTTGGCAATGCTGTAGGTGTGATTTGGGTTGAGATTACAGGAGAGTATTTTACTTTGATGCTTTTCCCTTCAGTTATATTACCAATTTTTGTAGGTATCGTGATTCTACTAACCTACAATATGAAGGTTAAAAATCATAGTCTTTAGTTTAATGTTGGTAGTAAATCAAAAGAGCTCAGAATCTGTAGAGCAATAATTGCAATTGCAATAAGCACTACTAATATAGCTATTATAGAAGAACTAGCTAGAGCTTTTTGCTTACGATAGTTGATAACCCATAGCATCATAACAGGTAAAGCAACTTGAAGTACAGCAACAAAAATACTTGCATAGCCAAGAGCTGTTTTAAAGCCATCTGGATAGGCGATCGCATAAATATAAGCTGGTAAGAATGTTATCACAAAGGCAAGGATTTTATGTTTGTGTAGATTCTCAGCTATTTTATAAGTATTTCTATTAAAATCAAAAAGTCCTAATGCAACTCCAAGAAAAGATGTTGCTAAGGCAAAGAAGCCAAATAGGAAAGATATTGTTGAGATATATCCTGAGCTAGTACTGAAGTGATCAATAATAACTGATGTAATTTCACCAGATTGCTTACCTAAGATGCCACTAGGTGTTGCAACAGGAAGTGAACCAAGAGTAGCAAAAATCCATAATAGATAAACGATCAATGGTATTGTGCTACCAATTATAATAGCTTGGCGTAGAGATCTTCTATTTGATCCTACATAGGTTCTCAACGTAGGGATTATATGATGAAATCCAAATGAGGTTAGAAGTATTGGAAATGCTGCCCAAATAAAATTAGGATTTTTGATCTGATAACTTAGATGATCAACAGAAATGTGTGGGATAAGAACCGCAACTAGTAGTAAAAATGCTAAAAGCTTGCCTGTAAACATGATTTTGTTTACATGATCAACTAACCTTGTGCTGATATATATAAAAACTCCTAATATCAGTATGAAGATAATACCAGTGAATTTCTCTGATATATTGAAACCAAGACTTCCTAGGGTTGTTGAAATTAAATATCCGCCACCGACAGTATATGCAGCTACTAGGGAATACAGTAATAAGATATAACAAATCCAAACTACACCAACTCCAACAGGACCTAAGGTCTGTTTTGTCATTTCTACAAAATTAGCGCCATCTTCCATTTTTAGGTTAACTTCTGCCAATATTAGAGCTGTAAAAGTCATCAAAGCCCAGATACAAATAATTAAAATAGAGCCTATAAAAAAGCCACAGCTCGCTACAGTTGCAGGAATTGCTAACATTCCAGCACCAATACATGTGCCGGATATAATCATTGCTGCGCCAAATTTTCTTGATAAAAACATATTAGATTGTATAAAAAACTGGAATTTTAAATCCCAACTCTACCATTTAAAGCTTATAATATATTTATTATAGCCGATAAGATTGTTATTTCTACAAAATGGATAGTATGAAGGATAAAATTAGGCAAGCTTTAGTTGAGCTTGATATTCAAGCGACAGAGGAGCAGATTGAACAATGGCTAGAGTATCTAAAACTTCTTGAGAAATGGAATAAAGTTTATAATATGACTGCTATTAAGAAGATTGAAGATATGTTAGTTAAGCACTTATTTGATAGTCTCGCTGTAGCTAAGTATATCAAAGGTAGCTCAACTGTCGATGTTGGTACTGGGGGAGGTTTGCCAGGAGTGGTTTTGGCGATACTATATCCGCAACATCAGTTTACTCTGGTTGATAGTGTTGGCAAAAAAATCATGTTTCTCAAAAATGTCAAAAAAAGCTTGGGCTTGGATAACATTAATCCATTAAATATACGTATTGAAAACTTAAATGGCAGCTTTGATAATATTATCTCGCGTGCATTTAGCTCAGTTGATACATTTTATGAATTATGTAAGCATTTCTTAACTAAAGATAATCAAATGCTAGCAATGAAAGGTCCAGATCTTGAGGAGCAGAACTTAGTATCTTTGCCGTTGGATATTGAAAAGCATAGCATAAAAGTTCCTTTCTTGAATGCTGAGAGAAACCTTATTGTAATGAGAAAAAAATAATGATTGATAAAGAATTTATTCAAAGCTCATATACTAGTATCATCAAAAATATAGACTCAAAGGCTAGGCTATTAGCTGTCAGTAAGTATCAGTCTATCGACAAAATAGAATATTTAGCAAGTCTTGGGCAATTAGATTTTGGTGAGAATTATTTTCAAGAATTAGAGCAGAAAGCTCAGCAATTACCAAATCTAAAATGGCACTTTATTGGTTCACTGCAATCTCGTAAAATAAAGCATATTGTTAAGTATGCTAATTCAATTCAAAGTGTAGAGAAAATAGAGCATCTTGAGAAAATAAGTAAAGCTGCTATTAATGAAAATAAGTATATAGATGTTTTCTTACAAATAAATATAGATGATGATGTCAGTAAATCTGGTTTTAAATCAACTCAGTTAGATGATGTTATTGAAGCTATAGTTAAAGCGAAAAAATTCAGTAATCTAAAGGTGGTTGGACTAATGTGTATACCTGCAAAATCAAACTCTCCAGAAAAGAGTTTTGCAAAAATGAAGGTATTTTTTGACACTATTAATGCTAGTTTGGCTAATGAGTTAAAATTATCGAGACTGTCAATGGGAATGAGCGCTGATTATAAATTAGCTATACAGTATGGCAGTACAGATGTTAGGATAGGAAGTAGCCTTTTTGGTATTAGAGAAGCCTAGCCTATTATTTTCTTTATATATTTAGAAAGTAGTCTTTTATATATCTCATTAATTATTAAAACTATAAATACAGCTACAAATGTTTCAAAGGCTCTGTCTAGTGCTATTGTGTATGGGGTCGCTGACGATAAGGTGATTATATCCCAACTAATAATCATGCATGAAATAAAAAGAGCCAATAGTAGATAATATGATATAGAACAGTTAACTAAGAAAAAAAGAACCAGAAGTAGAGCTATTTGTAAATAGTAATGATTTTTTAATGGAATCATTACTATCGCGATTATGAGAGGGCCTAGTATATTGGCAAAACCTCTTTTAAGTGCAGTTATCTTTACTTTTTCATAAGAGTAGCCAAGAACCAAAACTATAGTCATCATAATCCACCATGGATTAGTATTTGGTAGGTATATAGTCATAAATTTCGTTACCAAGTATCCTATAGCAAGTGACGCAAGAGCAATAATCATCACATGATGATACTTATCTTGAATCCTCTCGCGGTTAGAGTATGGCTGATCTCTATATAGCAGTATATTTATCAAAGCATAATAGAATACAAGTAATACAATTACTACTATTACACAAGTTAGAGTTATATCTATACTTACATGGCTATATCCGAAAGCACTTGAAACATATCCAATAAAACAAAACTTCGTAAGTATCTCTGGCATTATTCTAAACTTTGTTGGTAGATAAAAAGTCAAGCTGCCCATTATGAGTGTACAAAAAGGTACAACTATAGGTAATTGTGATACAACAGTTCCAATAATCATAGCGGCACTTATAGAGATAATAGCGATAACAATATATAGATAACTTTTTCTATATACTCCATGGATTGAAGCTGCACATAAGGCTGTAATACCTACTAGACTATTAACAAAAACTTTAGGTAGAAGAAGATAGCTTATGAGACCGACTAGTCCTAATAATATAGTTAATAAAAAAGACTCTATAATTATTTTTTCACGCACTATTAGCTTTAATGTTGCTTGTGATTTCATTGTTGTTATCTCATTAGAAAAGTATTATAAGGATAATTGATATAATAAAAGATATAAATACACATCTTCTTATATCAAGTGAAAATTTGACTATTCATAACAAGCTTTACAAACTCTTTAACTTTGGGTTGAACAAACTTGTTTTTAGGATAGTAAATATAGATATCTTGTTGATCTAAAAATTCATCTTTGAGTAGTTCTACAAGTTTACCATTTTGTATTTCATCTTTTACAATATATTCATGAAACTGAGCGATTCCTAGATCATTTAAGATACATTCCTTTATAAATTCAATATTATTTGCGGATAGTTCAAAAGGTAGTGTTTGAGGATTTAAATTGTTTTTTTTGATATTTACAAGAGCTGTAGTTCTAGACTTATGAGGAATATACTTATGGTTTGCTAGATCATATAGGTTGGAGGGGATACCATTATGTTGCAAATATACTGGGGTTGCACATAATATATATCTTGTTGTAGCTATTTTACGAGCAATAATCTCCTCAGGAGGAGTCCAATTAACCCCAAGAATTATATCCGTTTCTTGAGTTTTAAAATTAGGCATTCTCTCTTCAATATTTACTTCAATTTTCACCTTACTAAATCTCTTGGAGTATTCTTTGATAAGACCTATTAGAACACTCTTGGCAAAAAATGAGGAAGTATTTATTTTTAGGGTGCCAGATGGCTCGCTATGAAAAGATTCTGCTAAATCACGAATATTTTCAATTTCATTTTGTAGTGTTTTACAATACTCAAATAAAAGCTTACCTTCATGCGTCAATGAAAGTCGACGTGTTGTTCTAATCAGTAAATCAACTTTGAGCTCTTTTTCTAACTGTTTAATACTATGACTTATAGCAGCTTTTGTTATACCAAGAGCATTTGCGGTATTTGTGAAACTTCCATAAGTTACTAACTTATAAAAAATTTCAAAAAGATTTATAGGTATATTTTTCTTATTCTTGATTGTCAAATTTTGCTAAACATAAGTTTACTAATAGCAATATTGTAAAATATATTTTTTGATTTACTATAGCCATAGTCAAATTTTTAATAAAAAAGGATTAGTTATGAAAAACTATAAAGTCATACTTCTGCTTAGTTATATAAGTATCGCAAGTGCTTCTGCTGTGATTATAAATCCAGCGTTACCTAATATTGCGAAAGACTTTGGTTTGTCGACTGGTGCAGTCGAATGGTTGGTAAGTGTTTTTCTTATAGGATATGTTGTAGGTCAGATAATATATGCTCCGATTGCAAAGAAGTATGGTGATGTTGTAACCCTAAGAGTAGGGATGATAATAAATATTGTTGGTGTACTAATTTGTCTATTGGCTTCTTCGATGGCAATGTTGCTTGTAGGAAGATTTGTAACAGCTATAGGAGCATCTGCAGGATTGGTATGTACTTTTATTATATTGAATAACTCAGTTGTTGCTGATAAAGCTAAATTAGCTTTATCTTTTGCAACTTTATCATTCGCAATATCAATAACGCTAGCTACATTAATAGGAGGTTTTATTAATGCTTATAGTCATTGGTATTATTGTTTCTATTTGTTGCTATTGCATGCTGTAATAATGTTTGCAACCACCTTCTTGTATGAAAATAAAAAAGATTTTGATTTTAATTTAAATATATCAGCAATTATTGATGGTTATAAAAATGCTTTTAGTAGTTTTAAATTAGTAGTATTTGCATTGACGCTAGGTGTTATGACTGTTTTTAGTTATTGTTATTCTGTAGCTGGACCTTTTATAGCGCATAATATGTTTAATCTAAATAGTGCTCAGTATAGCTTGTGGACTTCGATGACTATCATAGGTATAGTGCTAGGGTCATTATTAGTTGCTAAAATAATAAACAAACATGATACTCGCAAGATACTTATTGTTGCATTAATCTGTTTTGTGGTGTCAGTTGTAGTTATGGCATGGTTAAAAATTGCTAATCAAATGACGCCGTTAATATTTTTTGTATTAATAACTTTGATGTATTTTGTATGCAATTTTATATATCCTACAGCATCATATCTTGCTTCAACTGCAATTGAATGTAAGTCAAACGCATCTGCAGCGATGAACTTTATAAATATGCTAACAGCTGTTGTAGCAGTTTCTATAATGGGTTATATACCGTTTGAATACATTTGGAACTTTTTGTTGATGTGTACAATATTACCAATTATTTGTTTTGTGTTAATAATCTGTAATAAATTCTAAAAATAATAATTTTTGCAAATATTTGGTTAAATTTCTTCTTAGGGGACTAAGATTAGTATTTATTTATTCAAAGCTAGTGGCAGTAAAGCTTTGAACTATTTTATCTTTTTCTAAAATAACAACACTCTTGGCTGGTATGCTTATTTTATTATAATTCTTAGTAACATTAGCAAAATTAGCAATTACTATAATACCATTTGAGAACTCTGTAGATTGGAGCAATCTATCATTACTTAAGTATTTAAAGTTTGTCATTTTCTGTTGTACTAAAATTTTATGCCACTTTGACCAGACTGGTAGATATTTACTCAAAAGATTTTTCTGTTGTATCCAAGCTTTTCTATCCAAATGTAGCAATGGTGAGTAGTTATATAAGAAGGTCTTTAAGATATTGTCTTTTATCTGAGACGGGAATTTAAATGTTGCGTATTCCCAGTGATCAGAAGTGATGATGCTATTGTTATAAACCATCTGATAAAGAGGGACTTCAAAAATAGGGTTATAATATATATAACTCAGAAGAGGTTTTAAAGGTGTTGGTTTACCGTATCTAGGAGGAATGCTTGATGCAGACCAGTAGCTTCCCATATAGTATTTAGATTTTTTATTTTGGCGCATATCTTTATCCCAAATCCCTTGAGAAACTAGACCTTGACCAAAAGCAGCTACAGGAGCAATATAATCTTTACCATCTTCAGTACCAACTACTAAATTATAATGTTCAGCTGCCCACTTAAAATAAGCTATTTTATTTTGGGCATCTTGGGCTTGAGACATTGGATGTTTGCTAGAGAAATCATTATATAGAGCGCCGGCACCATCGCTATCAAAGAACCATGAGTTAAATTTTGCATTATATATGTTTATATCTTTATTTAAACGTCGTTTGACTTGTGGCATTGCATATGAAGAATTTAACTCATGTTGACCACTCAAGAATCCTTGTAAATATTCACCATTTTGTTTAATTATAGCAGCATCCTTAAATAGATTTTCTTTTGTATCAAAAAAAGCCGTTGGCATACTATCTGGATTTTTTTCTATCAATGAATTATATGAATCATAAGGAGCAATAAGATATCCATCTTGTTTGGCTTGTTCAATAACATTGGTATGATAAATACCATCAGTTACATCATTTAGGCCTAACCAAGCATTTTTTAGACTAATATCTTTGAGTTGATTTATCATCCATATCGATACTCCATTACCCCATTGATCAACAGGATTTATATAATTAGAATAAACGGATTGGATTAGATTTTTATTAAGCTCGACAGTGTTTGATGGTGTTCTTGGCTCGGTTAGTAATTTAGTAGCTGTAGAATTTAGTCTAATAGACTCGAACTCTTTTTTATTCCATAAGTTAGGATCTTTTGCTAATAATTTAAGTGCATTGTCAACATCTGCTTTTAAAGATGTATAAATCCATTTTTGGTTGGCAAATTCTTCTAGAGCTTTATTGGAATGCTCTTTTAGTATTTTATTAAAATATTTTGTGGGATTATCTGTTTTACTTGCAAGCTGTTGTTTAACAAACTGCTGAAATTCTTCCCAGTTTATATTTGTTTCTCCAATTAGTTCATCTCCCCATAAATAAATAAACGGGGCACCGTAGAGCTTTGTAACTTCTGGAACTATTTTGGCTTTTTCTGAAAGTGTTACAAATTCACCTTGATCTATTTTGTGTTGACGATAGGTATTTGCAATCACTGCAGGATTATTCTCAAGTATTTTAATTGTAAACCCAAAAGGTTTATCTTCATTTAGGATATTAAAAGTATGTTTAAAATGTAACGATAAATTTTGCTTCCCTGTAAACCAGAAAGAATTATCAAAAATATTATTAATTTGGTAGTAAATCGCAGACTTGCCAAATCCAGCTGTCAAAAATTGCATTGATAAGCCGGCAGTTCCAACTAGAGGGGCTTTTTCACTAGTAGTAGATGTTAGATATTTTATCCATTTCTCATCATTCGCTGGAATATCCCATCCTTCTAACATCGGTAGTAGAAAAGATTTTGATCTACTAATAATAGGGAATGTGATAGTTTTATTTTTCAATCTAGTTAATTTCTGATTATTTGTGAAGTTAACATTTAATCCACTGTTATCTAGTTTAAATTCGATATTAATATTATCACGTATAAAATCTAACTCGTTTTTACTTTGAGCTGTTATTTTAAAGTCTTGTTTTGTTTGTGCAGAAGAAATAGGAAACTCTAAAGAGTTTTGTTTGAGGTCAACTTTCAAGGTTGCTGGATCAATAAGAAAACAATTATTTTGCTCACAAAGATTTATAGTGTTAGAAAAAGCTGTAGTTGATATAAGTAGTGTTGAAATGACTATATATTTTAGATTCATTACTAAGAAAAACTTATTTTGTATTTATTTTAATGTTATATATGAAACCATTGAACATAGCTAATATTTATAGCAGGTATTTATTGGGGTTTTAGATTAATTTGAAATACTATCTATTAGACTAGCTATCAAAAATCTAATATAGTAAAATTTTCTTTAATAGGTAACCTTAGTGAAAGTCATGACTTCTTTAGACAAGATTAATAGTTATTTTGAAAGTAGCATCCAAGCAAAAATTGAAACTGCTAATGTCCTGCCTCCAGCTATTGCACAGGCAGCAAATGCTATGGTGTCTTGCCTAGAAAATGGTGGTAAGATCTTGGTGTGTGGCAATGGTGGTTCAGCTGCTATAGCTCAGCATTTTACATCTAAGTTATTGAATCATTTTGATATGGAAAGACCACCTCTTCCTGCGATAGCTTTAACAGCAGATGTTGCAACTATTACAGCAATAGGGGATCACTATGGTTTTGCCCAGATTTTCTCCAAACAGGTAGCAGCACTAGGCAATGAAGATGATATATTATTAGTTATCTCAGCAAATGGAGATTCACAAAATATCATAAATGCTGTTGAAGAAGCACATGATCTTGATATGAAAGTTGTAGCTTTGACTGGTGGAAATGGTGGTAGGCTACAAACCATGTATAATCCTGATGATATTGAGTTAAGAATTCCTACCGATAATGTCGCAAATATTCAAGAGAATCACTTTCTTATAATTCATTGCTTATGTGATATTATAGATCAGAAATTATTTGTAGGCTTAGAAGATTAATATAATGATATTAAAATCTGTATTAAAGAATTTGTGTATTGTTTCAATTTTGCTGAGTCTATCTGCTTGTGGAGTCTTTATTGAGCCTTACACAGCTCCCGTGCCTCAAGGTAAAGAAATCAAGAATAAAAAGCTTTTTGATATCAAACCTAATATGACTAAGGGAGAGGTTGTTTATATATTAGGCTCTCCAGATATTGTCGATACTTTTAATCCAAATCAGTACATTTATATAAATACATATAAAAAACATATGACGGATACTGATTTTAGTGAGTCAAAACTAATACTAACTTTTAATAACCAGGACAGGCTAGTAGGTATTTCTGGTAACTATGCGCCGCCTACCGATGAGCCTGTATTTTAATTATTATTCTAAGCCAAAATAAAACTCAGTATCGGTTTCATTTACGATTACACGATAATCTATAGAGACATCAGAGTCATTACACAAGGATTTCAAGTCAGTCAATAAAATATTTCCTAATAATTTCCTTAGTTCAGGACTTCTACCTGGTAGAATGTCAATCTCAAGTTGAATAAAGCCATCAAAGTTACTCGAACTGTCGCCAACTACATAAGTTTTGCATGGGTAGATAAGAGTTCTACATGTATGAATGTCTGTTCTAATCACTTCAGCAAGTGTAGAGTGTAGGTTTCTACAAAAGTCATATAATTTATTCGAGATTTTAATATTATCTGTATAGTGAATTTTAATTGTAGGCATAAAATAACCAATCTTCTGTTAGTGCAGAAAATAGTAACATAAATGAAAGGAATATGTTTATAGAAGAAACTTGATAAAAAGAAATAATTAAGCAGCTGTAGAAAGAGCTTTGATCTTAGCACTTAGACGAGACTTATGTCTAGCAGCTTTGTTCTTATGGATTAGACCTTTAGAAGCGTATTTATCTAAAATAGGAACTACTTTTGCGAAGTTCTCTTTAGCAGCTTCAACATCACCTTTCTCGATCGCATAAGCAGCTTTCTTTAAGAAAGTTCTCATCATAGAACGACGCGCAACGTTGTGTTGACGATTTCTTTCAGCTTGAATAATTCTCTTTTTTGCTTGTTTTGAGTTAGCCAATTTAATTCTCCAGTTTTAATTTTTTAACTTTTTATAACCTTAGGCTTCTCTAGGGGGATACGTGAGAAACACAAATATATAAATTTAATAGCTAAAGTATTTTGCATATATTGTACATTTTTGTCAACTGAATTTGTAATTTTATTAAAGAATATTTAGTTATTTAAATATAGCAATCACTACATTTTAAAGTCATTTTATAGCATAATAGGTATCTAGATTTATTAAATAAAAAATTACTTCTTAGTAGCAACAGAGCTTAAATATTATGAAAAACATCAGAAACTTTTCGATAATTGCACATATTGACCATGGTAAGTCGACTTTGTCAGATAGATTTATACAGGTATGCAATGGTCTTAGTGAGCGTGAAATGAAAGAGCAAGTCTTAGACTCGATGGATATAGAAAGAGAGCGTGGAATCACTATCAAGGCACAATCTGTAACTTTAGACTATGTAGCTAGAGATGGTCAAACATATCAGCTTAATTTTATTGATACTCCTGGGCATGTTGATTTCTCTTATGAAGTATCGCGATCATTAGCGGCTTGTGAGGGTGCTTTGTTAGTTGTAGATGCTGCTCAAGGTGTAGAAGCTCAGACAGTAGCTAATTGCTATACTGCTATTGAGCAGAATTTAGAGGTTATACCAATTCTAAATAAAATTGACTTACCATCTGCAGAACCTGATAGGGTTGCAGAAGAGATTGAAGAAATTATTGGTATCGATGCAACTGGAGCAACTACATGTAGTGCTAAGACGGGCATAGGTGTTGAAGATGTTTTAGAAACAATTGTTGCTAAAGTTCCAGCACCAGAGGGCGATGTTAATGCAAAACTACAAGCTTTAATTATAGATTCATGGTTTGATAATTATCTTGGAGTGGTTTCCCTTGTAAGAATCAAAAATGGTACCCTTAAGAAGGGAGAGAAGTTTAAGGTTATGTCAACTGGAGTTTCATATCAGGTTGATAGAGTTGGGGTATTTACACCAAAGATGAAAGACCTAGATCATTTAAAAGCTGGTGAGGTTGGTTTTATTGTCGCGGGTATTAAGGATATTCATGGAGCTCCTGTAGGTGATACTCTAACTCATACGCATAATCCAACTGATAAGCCTGTTCCAGGATTTAAAAAAGTCCAGCCACAAGTTTATGCTGGGATGTTTACTATAAGTTCTGATGATTATCCTGATTTTAGAGAAGCTTTGGATAAGCTAAGTTTAAATGACGCTTCATTATTTTTCGAGCCAGAGGTTTCACAAGCTCTAGGTTTTGGCTTTAGGTGTGGTTTCTTGGGTATGCTTCATATGGAGATTATTCAAGAAAGATTAGAGAGAGAGTACAACCTTGATTTAATCACTTCAGCTCCAACAGTTGTCTACAAGGCTGTCAAAAAGGATGGTGAAACTATAGATGTTGATAACCCATCAAAATTGCCAGAGCCAGGTGCAATAGCAGAGATACATGAGCCAATTGTGAGAGCGAATATTCTTGTGCCAAAAGATTATGTTGGTAGTGTAATTACGATATGTGTTGAGAAAAGAGGTGTTCAGGTTGACCTTAACTATGTTGGTAGTCAGGTTTCTATAACTTATGATTTACCGATGATTGAAGTGGTATCAGACTTCTTTGATACTCTTAAATCTGTTACAAAGGGTTATGGATCTTTGGACTATGAGTTAATTCGTTATGAAGCAGCAGATATGGTTCGTTTAGATGTACTTATCAATGGCGATAAAGTTGATGCTTTAGCAAGTATTGTGCATAAAGATCAAGCTAAGTACAAAGGTAGAGAACTAGTCGAACGCCTTAAAGAACTAATTCCAAGACAAATGTTTGAAGTCGCAATTCAAGCAGCTATCGGAGGAACTATTGTTGCAAGAAGTACAGTTAAAGCATTGCGTAAGAACGTTTTAGCAAAATGCTATGGTGGTGATGTTTCGCGTAAGAAAAAACTGTTAGAGAAGCAAAAAGAGGGTAAAAAAAGAATGAAGAATATTGGTTCTGTCGAGATTCCTCAAGAGGCTTTCTTGTCAGTTTTGAAGAAGTAATATTTATAATTATTACTATTTGTAGTGACAGATTATTGATCTGTTAACTTATATTAATCTATCTTAAGACAGCACACTGTGCTGTCACTACAGAAAGGTATAGATATTTAAATATGCAAAATAAAAAAATAATAGTAGGTATCTCAGGAGGTGTCGATTCGTCTGTTTCAGCGTTGCTTTTAAAACAGCAAGGTTATGATGTAACCGGTGTATTTATGAAAAACTGGGAAGAAGATGATACTGATGAGTTTTGCTCAGCAGAGCAAGATATTGCTGATGCTCAAGCAGTCTGTGATTCTATTGGTATACCTTTTAAGAAAATAAACTTTGCTGCGGAATACTGGGATAATGTCTTCGAGCATTTCCTTACAGAATATAAAGCTGGTAGAACGCCTAATCCAGATATCTTATGTAATAAAGAGATTAAGTTCAAAGCCTTTTTGAGCTATGTACATCTATTAGGGGGCGATTATATCGCTACAGGGCATTATGCTCGTACTAAGGTGGTTGATGATGGTTCGGTACAGTTAGTCAAAGGCCTTGATGATAGTAAGGATCAAACATACTTCTTATATACACTTGGTCAAGAGCAGTTAAAACAGACGATGTTTCCTATTGGTGATATTGAAAAATCTAGAGTACGTGAGATAGCCAAAGAGAATAATTTGGTAACATTTGATAAAAAAGATAGTACAGGGATATGTTTCATAGGCGAGCGTAAGTTCAAAGATTTTCTATCAAAGTTTTTGCCAGCTCAAAAGGGTGAAATACATGATGAAAATGGTATCAAGATTGGTATGCATGATGGGCTTATGTACTATACGATTGGACAAAGACAGGGTCTTGGTATAGGTGGTGTGAAAAATCGTCCTGAGATACCATGGTTCGCAGCCCAAAAGGATTTAGAAAACAATGTTTTGATTGCTGTTCAGGGTCATGATCATCCAATGTTATTCAAAGATACATTACAGGCTATAGACCTTAGCTGGGTAGCTGGATCTGCTCCAGCAGATAGTTTTAGATGTAGTGCTAAAGTTAGATATAGGCAAAAAGATCAACCTTGTAGCGTAGAGGTAAATAATGATGGTTCAGTTAATGTAGTTTTTGATGAACCACAAAGAGCAATCACTCCAGGACAATCTGTAGTCTTTTATGACAATGATGTTTGTTTAGGAGGAGGTATAATTATCTAGATTTCTATCAATATTTACAGATTATAGATTAATTATTATCACTTGCTAGAGTTGTTTTTTGAGTGTCTGTGACGTCACTTTGTTTTTCTTGAGTTGGGCTAGGGATAGAGCTACCACTTGTAGCTGTCTCTAAAGAACTACCACTATTAGCGATAATATCATCGACAGCGCTATCCTGATCTGCTTTTGTAATTAATTCATGATCTAATGTTGCAGCATCACTTGAAATTTCTTGGCGCGTATAGCTAGATTTGCTAGTGGTAGTATCAACTACATCATTCAAATAAACTCCAACTTCTTTTTTAACATCCTTTTGACTCTTCAGAACGTCTCTCTGCATAAATTGTGCTTCATGTACAGTATCAATAGTCATATGTGTATATAAGTATTCAGGATCAATAATATAAGGTCTAAGAGAAGTGTTATATTCCTTCTCTAGCTCAGGGAAGTTGACTGTATATGCTACTTTGATACGTTTTCTACCATTACTATCTGTTATTAGCATTGCAACAAGATCAGCATCTATCTTATAGTCTTTTCTGACTAAGTGATATTGTTGTTTTCTATCTAGTACTATTTGTCTAACAGGAGTTGCATATACATTTTCAGTCTTTATTGGTTTACTAACAGTTGTGATCCCTGCTTTTTGAAGCTCTGCCATAGCACGATCACCATAGTTATCTTTAGCCAATCTAAGATCAATTTCAATCATTTTAGCAAGTACTTTTTCTCTAAAATCTCTAGTTTGTTTTAGATCAAATGCAAGACATGTTCCTGTACCATCTTTTTGGAAACAGCCATTTCTCTTATCTATTAGTACAAAAAGCTTTCTAGTTTTATCATAATATAACTGGTAATCAGGAGTATTATCGCCGTGACCTAGATAAACGAATTGGTCATTAGATAACATTCCACATGAGGCAACAGCTAAAATTAATAGTAATAGTGATATTTTACTGAATATTTTACGCATATTTTAAATTCCATGATTTAACAAACAGTTTCAAGACATAATTCTTGCTTAGTGACGCTGAAAAGTAAAGCCTTGATTATAGGAAAATACTAAAAATTAAGCATTGGCATTTTCTTGCATCAATTTTTTATATTTTTTCTCAATCATTTTTCGCTTAAGTGGACCAAGATGATCAAAAAAAGTAACACCATTTAGATGATCTATTTCATGTTGGATACATCTTGCTAAGAAATCATCTTTTTCAACTTCAATCTCTTGACCAAACTCATTAAGTGCTTTTATCTTAACTCTAGTTGCTCTATTTACCTTAGCAGAAACTCCAGGAAATGATAGGCAACCTTCTTCATCAATTATCTTACCACTTTGGTCGATTATCTTAGGATTGATGATAGTAATTATCTTAGGAGTCTCACTCTCTAAGTTATCATACATTATAAAAAATCTCTTTTTTATACCAACTTGTATTGCAGCTAATCCTACACCATTTGCTTCTATCATTAATTCAGTCATTTCAGCTATTGTTGCTCGAAAATCATCATCTATCTCTTCTAGTGAGACCTCTTGTGCAATTTCTTTGAGTATAGGATGAGGATATTTTAGAATCTCTAAAGACATATTTTATACTCCTTGTTCTAATATATCTTTTTTCATTTTTGCCATAGTTAGAGCTGCCTGGACACAGTATTTACCTTTGTGCCCCTTTTTACCACCGACTCTTTCTAATGCTTGTTCTTTGTTGTGTGTAGTTAATATACCAAAGATTACAGGAAGGTTATACTCATGCATAACTCTTTGTGTGCCATAACTTACTTGATCACAAACATAATCATAGTGGTCTGTCTCACCTCTGATTACGCAACCAAGAAGTACAACAGCATCAACTTGGTTAGTCTCTGCTAAAAGTTTAGCAGCATAAGGCAACTCTACTGCACCAGGAACTTTTTTGATATATATTTGACTATCTTTTAGACCTTGAGCATAAGCTTCTTCTAAGGCTCCTTCAAGCATTTTATCTGTTATTAATGAGTTAAATTCACTTACGACAATAGCTAGTTTTCTCATGCTCTATATTCCTTTAATTGTATGTTTTGCTTTAGTTTTCTTGGTTATTAAGTAGTTTCTGTTATGTGAGTTTACAAATGCTTCACAATATACAGGCTCGGCATGTATGTTGACATTTCTAAGAGCCGCTAACTTTTCAGGGTTATTTGATATCAATCTACACTGATCTACATGATTATATTTTAGAACTTGTATAGCTAAATCATATTTTCTAGCATCTGCAGGTAACCCAAGAGCTAAGTTTGCCTCAATAGTATCCATATTTTCATTCATCTGTAGATTATATGCTTTGAGCTTATTAGTTAGTCCTATGCCTCTACCTTCTTGATCAAGGTATATGAAAAATCCTCCTTCCTCACTAATCATTTCGATCCCTTTGTGTAGTTGGTCTTGGCAGTCACAACGTAGTGATCCGAAAATATCCCCTGTTATGCAAGATGAGTGCATCCTAACCAGAGGATTGTTACCAGTGTAAGGTTTAGATAAAACAACAACTTCATCATTACTGAAATTATCTTTGTAGACGCTCATTTCTAATTCACCAATCTTTTTAAATGGTATCGTAGAGCTTGCCATTTTTGTGACAAAAATTTCAGTTGCTAAACGGTATTGATAAAGTTCAGCAATAGTTAGAATAGGTAGGTTATATTTTTTGGCAAATGCTTCTAATTCAGGTGCTTTCATCATTGTGCCATCTTTGTTCATTAGTTCACATAGAACACCAGCGCTATTGAAGCCACTGAGTTTCATAAGATCCACAGTTGCTTCAGTATGACCATTTCTACCAAGTACACCTTTATCGTTGGCTATAAGCGGGAAAATATGTCCTGGTCGAGCTAATTCATCAGCTTTTGCATTAGTTTTTGAGGCTACTTGTATTGTATGTGCTCTATCTTTAGCAGATACTCCCGTAGTTACACCTTCTTTGGCTTCTATAGTCACTGTGAAGGGGGTTGTAAATGTGCTATTGTTTTGATCCGCTGCTACCATTGGTGTTAGATTTAATTGTTTTGCTTTTTTTGAGTCCATTGCTAAGCAAACAATACCACTTGTATATTCAAGCATAAAAGCGATATTAGCTTCTGTGGCTTTCTCACCCGGGAGAATTAAGTCTCCCTCATTTTCTCTATCGTAATCATCAAGTACAACCACAGGCTTGCCTTGCTTGAGAGCTTGTATTGCATTTTCAATATTTTCTTTTATTTGCTTAAACATTTTCTTTAAATCCTTGTATATATTTGTAGATATACTTACCCGTTGCATCAGCTTCAAGATTTACAATAGAGCCCTTAGTATAATTCTTTGCAATAGTGACCTCAATAGTATGCGGTATCAAAGTTACTGTAAATGAGTCTTCAAGAGTATCGATTACGGTTATGCTCATACCATCTATAGTCACAAATCCTTTTGTTACTAGATATTTTAGTAATTCTTTAGATGCTGAAATCTCAACTAGCCACGCTCCACCGACATTTGTTATGCTTATAATTTGTCCAGTTTCGTCAATATGACCTTGTACCATGTGTCCACCGACATGATCGCCATAGCGCATAGCAAGCTCAGTATTCACTAACTGATTTTTTATTAGAATATTAAGATTAGTTTTTTGTAAAGTTTCTGGAACAGCATCAAAATTAGCTGTTGAATTTTGTTTATTGATCTTAGTTACTGTAAGGCAAGTACCATTGATAGCAACGCTGTCACCAATATTGCAATTTGTACTATTATCAAACTTTATACAAAAGGTTCTTATGTTACCTTTATCTATTATATCTTCTACTGTCCCTAGTTCTTGGACAATGCCACTAAACATTGTTAGTTTCCTTAAAATATGAATTTATTAGTAAATCTTCGCCTAAAAAAGATACATCTTGAAATATGAGTTTCTCTTTAGGATTGCATCCTGCTATTACAACAGGTGATAAATATGTTGCAAATTCATTAATTAGTTTTTGATTTATAAAATTTTCTAGAGTCTTTTTACCACCCTCAACCAAAAGGCTTGTTATCCCTGTTTGTCCCATTTTGTTTAGAAGGCTATCTAAGCACACTTGTCCTTTGAATGTTGGTAGTAGCCAGTACTCGATACCAATATTGTCTAGTTCGTTAGCAACTTGAGCGGAAATTTTTGAACAAACAAAAATAGTTTTTGCATGATTTTGATCTAAAACTTTCCAACTCTTATCTACTTCTGAGAGATTATTAGAAATAATAAATCTAACAGGGTGTTTCTTTTTGCTTAGCTGTATTCTTACATCAAGGCCAGGATTATCATCAATTAGAGTTTGCTTTCCAATTAATATCGCATCACAAATATTACGTAGCTGATGAGTATCTACAAATGCTTCTTTAGAGCTGATTTTTTTTGAATCATTACCATTTACAGCTATTTTGCCATCAAGAGACATTGCCCATTTTGCATACACAAAAGGTTTTTGAGTTTTTTGGTAGTGGAAAAATATTTTATTTTGTTCTTGAGCCTGTTTTTGTAAGATGCCAACTTTGACTTCTATTCCAGCATCTTTGAGCTTTTGTATGCCTTTGCCGGCAACTAAAGGATTAGGATCAAGTGTAGCTACCACTACTTTTTGTATGCCTGCTCTAATTAATGCATCTGTGCAGGGAGGAGTCCTTCCGTGATGGCAACATGGCTCTAAGGTTACGTATGCAGTAGCACCTTTTGCTTTGTCTCCAGCTTTTTTCAGTGCATAGATCTCTGCATGAGCTTCTCCTACAGCTTCGTGCCAACCTTCTGAAATAATGGCTCCATTTTTTACTATTATGCATCCAACCATAGGGTTTGGAGATACTGATAACCTACCTCTATTTGCTAGAGTGAGTGCTTGTTGCATATAGTAGTTTTCAATATTTTTCATTTGCCCATCTAAAATCTTTAGTTACATTTAGGGCAGGGATAGCAAAACAAAATAACACACAAACAGCCACTAAAGCCGTTGCTATTATCAGGTTCTACTTTTGAATTTCTTCAATCTTCTTTCATCCAGACTATACTGTCGGCTTTGGAGTTGCACCAAATCTGCTAGACCTTTTTAATATCTAAAAAGCGCTCGCGGGCTTCTGTGATTAGACAGTTACCGCCGGTAGGGAATTTCGCCCTGCCCTGAAGATTATTTTCAAATTATAACATTTCTAAACTTTATATAGTAAGAAAGTTTTTAAATAAAATATGCAAAATTAATAATCAATATTATAATTATATAAATCAACGTTTGTGTGGAACTTAAGTGAATCAGTATTATATATTTGTAATATTATGCGTTATCGCAGGTTTCTCTAGTTATATTAACTATAGGTATCTTAGGTTGCCAAAAGCTATAGGGTTAACTGTTTTAAGTGCTTTGATAGCACTTTTGATAGCATTGCTATTGAAGATTGATCATAAATCTCTCTTTCCCATCTACACATTATTGTACAATGTTAATTTCAAAGAAGTAGTTTTAGAAGTACTTCTTGGCTATCTTGTTTTTGCGTCAGCGATGCACCTAAACTTTATAGAAATAAAAAGAAACTCGTATGGTATATTTGTACTTTCTAGTTTAGGAGTCGTAATATCCACTTTTACAATAGGTACATTATGTTGGGTTGCTGCACCATATATACTAGGAATTCATGTTGACTATGTACGTTGTCTTATGATTGGTGCTATCTTCTCACCAACGGATCCTGTTACAGTATTTGACGTATTCAAGAAAAATACAAATGTACCAAAGAAAGTGAAAACCATTTTATCGGGAGAGGCATTATTCAATGATGTGTTCTCAATCGTATTATTCCTATTCTTCTTATCTATTGTTATAGATGGCAAGCAAGACACAAGCTCGATCAAGCTCGTACTACTATTTATGCAAGATGGGATTGGTGGAGCTTTACTTGGTATTATACTTGGTTATCTGGGTAAGTCTCTGATGAGTAAATTAGATGATGGATATACCCTTGTTATAATATCTTTGGCATTAGTGAGTTTTGGCTCTTGGTTTGCGACACATTTACATGTATCTGAAGCTATTACCATGGCGATTACAGGAATTGTTATAGGAAACTCACGTCCACAGGGAAAAGTCTCAGTAGAATCAAAAACTATTCTTACTAACTTTTGGATGGTTATAGATGAGCTTCTGAATGCTTTCTTGTTTGTATTGGTTGGTATTGAGATACTTGAGATGAATCCTTCTTGGTATTATATCGCTGCAGGCGTTGTTGTTTTTATTATCTCTGTTCTTGCTAGATATAGTAGTGTGGTTATCTCTTTATTTCTTACAGAGAGAAATATAAGAGGCGATTTTTGGAAAAATAATCTTATTATCACGTGGGCTGGTCTAAGAGGAGGTGTGTCGATTGCATTAGCCTTGTCGATACCTTTAGCCCATAGACAAACAAACTCATTTTCAATCGTTTATATAGCAGTTTTTCTATCAATATTTATACAAGGAATAACTTTCAAAAGACTTCTTGATAGGGTCTATAGTAATAAGGTGATTTCATCAAAATCTTAATGCTTAAATACTTGTTACCTAAATTTTATATCTCAGAATTAAGATACATATAAAGCCAATTAACAAGTATAATAAGCTACATATATTATTGGTTATGTAATTTTGGAGATCTTCGGTTTTGAGCCTATATTCATTGTTTGTTTTACTTTGTGTTATAGCCGCGTATTCAAGTTATTTCAATTTAAGGTTTTTAGGTTTACCTAAAGCTATAGGTCTTACAGCCCTTAGTGCTTTTATATCATTATCATTATTAGTGCTAATAAAATTAGAGCCAAATTTCTTTTCACCCGTATATGAGATGCTAGATAGTGTTAATTTTGAGACTTTGGTATTAAAGATACTTTTAGGTTACCTTCTTTTTGCATCAGCAATGCATTTGGATTTTTCTAAGATTAGGGGTTTCTCCCTTGATATAGGTATTTTGTCAAGTTTAGGAGTTGTAATTTCAACTTTTATTATCGGTACCTTAATCTGGTTGTTAGCTCCTGTTATTATAGGTGTAAATCTCAGTTATATTCATTGTTTAATGGTAGGAGCAATTTTATCGCCAACAGACCCGGTGACTGTGTTTGCTGTATTTAAAACTACAAAAAATGTTCCAGAGAAGGTTAAAGCTATCCTTTCGGGAGAAGCTATATTCAATGACGTATTTTCGATAGTTTTATTTTTGATTTTACTATGATCAATAATTCGTGGTAATCAGGATATTAGCTTGAGTAATTTTGTGATAATGCTATTACAAGAGGGTGTCGGAGGTGTCGGCTTGGGACTGGTGCTAGGTTATATTGGAGTTAAATTTATGTCTAACTCTGATGATCCACATACACTTATAATTATATCAATAGCAATAGTTAGTGTAGGATCTTGGATTGCAACTAGAGTTGAGGTATCTGAGCCTTTGGCAATGGTAGTTTGTGGCATAGTTATTGGCAACTCTAAACCTAGAGGTATAGTTTCTGAGGAGTCAAAAAAAGTATTATCAAGTTTCTGGGCAGTTATTGATGAGCTTCTAAATACATTTTTGTTTGTTTTGATAGGTATAGAAGCTTTAAAGATGACTTTCTCAAATGAGGTTATGATCGCGGGTTGTATCTTGTTCGTTATTGTACTTGTAGCTAGATATTTGAGTATTTTTGTTTCGATGTTGATGGTATATAAGACAACTCAAGATAATTTTTGGCGAAATAATCTTGTGATGACGTGGGCTGGTTTAAGAGGAGGTGTGTCGATCGCATTGGTTTTAAGTATACCTCTTGAGCATAGATACAGTCATACCTCATCAATTATTTATGTGGCAGTATTGTTATCAATATTTATACAGGGAATTTCTTTCAGGAAAGTTTTAGAGAAAGCTTATTCTAAGAAATAGATAATCGTAGTCGATTTAGCCATACATTTCTTTAAGGTGTTTATTATAAAATTCTAAAGAATCTGAGTAATCATATTTGCCTGTAATGACTTCTATATATACACCGTTCTTATACTCTCTGGCATTTTTCAGTGCTTGTGCTAACTCTTCTCCTGTTTTTACTTTGATTGTTAACCAATCATTACAACCAAAAGCTTTTGGTAAATCTTTATAGTTTAATTGAGCGAGATCATCATAACTTGGATCAGGGTCTAACTCTAACGCTCTTTCGACCATAAAACCATCGTTATTTATACATAATATAATAGGATTTGTTTTATATCTTCCCATTACTCCTAGTTCATTAAGTGTTAATTGATGAGATCCCTCACCTGTGATTAATATTGTTCTAGAATCAGGATTAGCTAGTGCTACACCAAGAGTTGCAGGTGTCGCCCAACCAATAGAGCCCCATAACGTTTGATTATGATATTTTACACCTTCAGGTAAAGGTAGTTTTGGCATATTAAGAGAGGATGAGCCTGTCTCTACCACAAGATTATCTGTGTTCTTTAAGAATTTTAAAACTTGTGTGTATAGCACGCTAAGCGTTAAGTTTTCTTGTGTTATTGGAGCATCCTGTATTGTCATTCTAGAGTATTCAGGGCGATAGTTTATGCTATCAGCTTTTTCTAATAAAGCATCAAGTAGCTCAGATAAATAAATATCAGCTAGATAAGTTTTCTTGTCTTCGACAAATAGAGGTCCTAAATTCAGAACCTTATCTAAGTCTAAATTATTAGTAAATCCAGCAGTGTTAAAGTCAGACCATAGTGCGTCGCCTAAATTAATCACAAGATCAGCATCTTCAACTATCTTGGCTGTATTTGTATCTGATAATAAACCAGCATAGAATCCTATATAGTTAGGATGTGATTCAGATATTACGCTTTTATCATGTGGCATAATAGCAAAAGGGATGTTTAACTTTTCTATGAGTTTGATAGCTTTCTCAGTTACACCAAATCTATTTAATTTGATAGCAGGGATAGCAACAACTTTTTTAGCTTTACTTAGGTGTTCTAAGACTAGGTTCACAGCTAATTCAAGCTGATGAGGGTTGGTTTTTAGATAACTACAATCTATGTCGTCTGGTGTTATATCTGTTACAGGACGATTTCCACCATCTAGGGATACGCTTATATAAGCAGGTTTGCGATATTTGAACGCTTCTGCTATGACTCTATTCATTTCTCTACGAGCATTTTCAGGAGTAATAATAGCTGAGACACATGCTGCTGAAGCTGACAAATCAAAAAAGTTTCCAAAAACACCATCACCTAATGTATGATGAACTTGCTTTTTCTTTCCGACCGCTGCATCATTTGGACTACCAACTAAGTGAAAAACAACTAAGTTCTCTGCTTTTGAGCCCATGACACCATTTAGAGCACTCAACTCACCAACAGCATAAGTAGTACATAAGATAGCAGCTCCATTGACTCTGGCAAAACCATCTGCAGCATAGCTAGCATTAAGCTCATTAGCATTTACGATATTATTAAGTTTTGGATTGTTGATAAGTGCGTGATCTAGTGCAAATGCAAAATCTCCAGGCACTGAAAATGAATGATCTATTCCTAAATCTACTAATCTTGATACTACATATTCAGCTACATTAGTAGCATCTTTAGCAGTATCGAAAACTTTTTTACCATTAATATTCTTACTCATAAATCCCTCTTTTAGTTTAAATAAATTTTAAAATCACTTTCAGCATATCCTTTGTTCATAGATAAGGCAATCATTTGATAACTATATTTTTTAAAAAAACGGTAACTTGAATTAAGATGTGATTTTAGAGTGATTTTTGTGCAAGGTGTTGACTTGGTATTTTAATATTCTCTTTTTGCAAAAGCGTATTTTTTAACTATTTTGCCACCAATTAGATGCTTTTGAATGATTTTTTCTAAAACTTCTGGAGTGCAAGAGTGATACCAAACATTATCTGGTTGTACTACTGCTATTGGACCATTTTGGCAAACTCTTAGGCAGTATGTTTTTGATCTATAGATATGGCCATTTTGTGATAGTTTTAGCTCTTGGAGTCTCTTTTTTAGGTACTCCCATGACTTCAATGAAACATCCCCTGCGCAACATTTTTGTCTCTCTTGATCACAACATAGGAATATGTGTTTTTCAATATTATCTAGGCCTAATTTTTTTGCTTTGGTTTCAAGTGATGCTGACATTTTAGTTACCCTTAAATTTAAACAGTGTAATTTTATTATAAATAGATTTAAAATTGTTGAGAAAATATTAACAAATATGGAGATAAAATGGAAAATAACATTTCCAAAGAAACACTAGAAAAGTTAGCTCAAGCTTATCTAAAGGATATTAAAAGCAAGAGGCGTTGGAAATTTTTTACTAGATCTATAATTATCTTGGTTGTCTTAGTTATAATTATTCCTGGCTTATTTAGCTCATCAAAGGAGCTTACATCTCATATAGGATTAGTTAAAGTTGAAGGTGTAATAGCCGAAGATGCTGATGCGAATGCAGAAAGAATTAATAAAAGTCTAGATGATGCTTATGCTAGCAAGGCAGTTAAAGGAGTGATTGTTGAGATAAATAGTCCTGGAGGCTCACCTGTACAATCTGATGAGATATATTCTCATATGAGATATCTGCAGAAGAAATATCCAAATATCCCTATGTATGCTGTATGTACAGATGTTTGTGCTAGCGGAGGATACTATATTGCCGCTGGTGCAAAAGATATCTATGCTAATAAAATGACTATAGTAGGTTCTATAGGGGTTATAGGCAGTGGTTTTGGCTTTACTGGGCTTATGGACAAGCTAGGTATAGAGCGTAGGACATATACATCAGGCTCTAATAAGGACTTTTTAGATCCTTTCTCTCCAGAAAGGCCTGAGCAAACAGCACAATTTAATAAGCTCTTAGATGAAACGCATCAAGTGTTTATAACAGCTGTTGAGCAATCAAGAGGCGACCGATTGAAAGATAAAGCTGTGGATACAACATTCTCAGGAGAGCCTTTTAGTGGTATTCAAGCACAAAGGATGGGACTGATTGATGGTTTCGCTTCGGTTAATCAGCTTAAGCGCGATAAGTTTAATAATTTAGATATCGTTGATTACACGCAGCCATTAGATTTTTTGACAGCAGTGTCAAATAAGCTTGGTAATAGTATTTATTATAGGGCACTTTCAGAAACAAGCTTTAGTCTAAAATAAATACATTAGGTGTTGAAACATCTAATAACCATGATTATAATCGATATTATACTAAGTTTTCTAAACTAAACATAACTAAGGAAAGGAAATTATGAAAAAGACTATATTAGGTGCGATGATTGCTGGTGGTCTAATGGTATCTGCAACTACTGCTATGGCTGGTGGTGTGGGTTTCGCTAACGTTCAAGATATATTTGAGACTTCACCTTTAGGTAAGGCAAAAGTTACTGCTGATGAGAAGAAGCTTAAGCCGCAGATGGATCAACTTAAGCAAAACATCACAGCTTTACAGCAAAAAGTAAACTCTTATACTGAAGAGAAAGATGATGTTCAAGCAGATGATGCTAAGGGCGATGCTAAAGATGCTCAGACAGCTGAAAAAGCAGAAACTCAGGATAAGCAACAAGCTCAAGCTGATCTTGAAAAAGCAATGAGAGAATATCAGAACTTGATGAATCAGGTTCAAAAGATGGCTTCTGATGATGCAGATGCATTTAAAGATGCTTTAACTAAAGCTTCTGCTCAAGTAGCTAAAGATAAGCAATTAGATGCTATCTTACCTGCTGAAATGAGTTTATATAACGTTGATAGTATCGATGTTACTAAAGACGTTATTGCTAAAATGCAATAAATTCGATTCTACAAATAATTCAATATCTTTTTTCTAAAACTCTTTTAAACTTACTAACATCTAAAAGTCACTTTTTTTTAACTATAAAGCTATGTATAATCTTAGTTTAGATATAAGTAATTAATTGAAAAAAGAAAATTTAAATCATGGAAAATTTGGGCTATTTTGTATCACAGAACTTACTGTTTTGTTTGTCGTTTATATTATTATTAGCTATCTATATTGTGTTTGAGCTTACACAAACTAAGAAAGCTCAGTATACGTTATCAGTAGCAGATGCTGTGATCACTGTTAATAGAGGTAAGGGAGTATACTTAGACACAAGAGACCAAGAAAGTTTTGCTAAAGCACATATTATTGGAGCGCATAATATTAAGCTAGAAGAGATAGCTCAAAAGCAGAATAAGCTAGCTAAGTATAAGTCTAAACCTATAGTTATATACGGCGATAATCCAGAAAAAGCGATGCAAGGGTTGCGTAAAGAAGGTTTTGAACAAGTTTTTGTACTTAAAGGTGGTTTAGCAGCATGGCTACAAGCAAGCTACCCTGTTAAATCATTGTCAAAATAAGAAAAATTATAAAAATTATTAAGGATCATAGAATGGATCAGCAAGCACAACCTCAGTTTCAAATTCAGAAAGTTTATGTAAAAGATATGTCTTTCTCTATTCCTAACTCCGATAAAATATGGACTACAGCATGGAAGCCAGAGCTACACACTGATTTAAAAATAGAAGCGATCAATCTTCCAGAAGAAAACACTTATGAAAGTATTCTGACTCTTGAAGTCAAGGTTGAAAATGAAGGTATAGTTGCTTTTGAAGCAGAAGTAAAGCAAGCAGGAATTTTCACAGTATCAAATATGCAAGAGGCTCAGATTGAGCATGCAAAAAAAGCATTTTGTCCTAATATTCTGTATCATTACGCACGTGAAGCTATTTCTGATTTAGTCAGCAGTGGAGGCTTCCCTCAGCTATGTTTGTCTGCTGTGAATTTTGATGCTATGTACCAAGATTCTTTAGAAAAGCCTGCTGATAGTAAGCAACACTAAGATTTATAGGAGTTTTAGTTAGTTATGAGTAAAGAAAAAGCTCTAGAGTCTGCACTCTCTCAAATTGAGAAGCAGTTTGGTAAAGGTTCTATCATGAGATTAGGCGATCAAGAGACTGCTCATGATATAGATGTTATCCCTTCAGGGATTATCGCTCTTGATGTCGCATTAGGGATAGGCGGATATCCTAAAGGACGCATCATTGAAATATATGGGCATGAGTCATCAGGTAAAACGACTCTTACCCTTCTGGCAATAGCTCAGTGCCAAAAGCAAGGAGGAGTAGCTGCATTTATTGATGCAGAGCATGCACTGGATCCTAAGTACGCTAAGCTTTTGGGAGTGGATGTTGATAATCTAATAGTTTCTCAGCCAGATACTGGCGAACAAGCTTTAGAGATCGCAGATATGCTAGTCCGTTCAGGAGGTATTGATATTGTTGTGATAGACTCGGTTGCAGCACTTACACCTAAAGCTGAAATAGAAGGTGATATGGGAGATTCTCATATGGGTCTTCAAGCAAGACTGATGTCACAAGCCCTTAGAAAATTAACAGCAAATATTAAACGCTCAAATACTTTGGTAATGTTCATTAACCAAATACGTATGAAAATTGGGGTAATGTTTGGTAATCCTGAAACTACTACTGGTGGTAATGCTCTTAAATTCTATGCTTCTGTAAGACTTGAGGTTAGAAAAGGTGGGAGCATAAAAGATGGTGTTGATGTCAGTGGTAATGAGATAAAAGTTAAAATTGTTAAAAATAAAGTAGCACCTCCATTTAAACAAGCTGAGTTTGAGCTGATTTATGGTGAGGGTATATCTCTTGAAGCTGAGCTTATAGATCTTGGTGCTAAGTATGAGATTATAGAAAAATCAGGTGCCTGGTATAGCTACAAAGGTAAAAAAATTGGTCAAGGTAAAGAAAAGTCCAAAGAGTATCTAAAAGAAAACACTCTTGAGCGTGATGAGATAGAAAAAGCGTTATTACAACTTTTATTACCTCAGAAGTATGCTGTACAAGAGCAAGTACAACCAGAACCTAAATCAAAGCAGTCTAAATCTAAGCAAGCTTCAGAACAAGCTACTCAAGATGAGCTTATCTAAAGAAAAAAACTATCTTTTATATCTACTTGCTAAGCAAGATTATTCACGTAAACAGCTTTTTGATAAACTTACAGTTCGTGAGAATATTTCAAGTGATGAAATAGTTACGCTTTTGGATGAGTTTGAGAAACATAAGTGGCTGTCTGATGAGAGGTTCGCACGAGTTTTTATAATGAGTGAAATTGCTAAGTATCGAGGCAAGCGAAGAATTATAAATACAGCTGTTTACCAAAAAGGCTTATCACAAGAATTAGTGGAGTGTTTTTTGCATGAGGCGGAGATCGATTGGTTTGAGCTCTGTCAAAAGTGTTTACAGAAAAAATATAAAGATTTAGATAAGGTACAATCAGATTTGAAGCTAAAGCAAAAAGCAGTTAATTATCTGTTGTATAATGGCTTTAATTTTGATGAGATAAATTTTGCAATTAGTGGAGAAATTTAAGTAGATAAGTTTTATTCTCAAACTTTTTTACTGTAAGATTTAGTACTAGTAAGATTGAAAAAAATATAGGAGTTAGAAATGGCCAAAGGAACAGTTAATAAGGTTATTTTGTTGGGTCGATTAGGTAATGACCCAGAAGTTAGAACTACACAAAATGGTACTACTGTAGCAACATTAAGTATCGCTACTAATGATGGTATGGGTGAAAATATAACTACAGAATGGCATAGAGTAGTTGTTTTTGGTAAGTCTGCAGAGGCAATTCAAAGATATGCAAATAAAGGTACACAGCTCTTCATAGAAGGTAGACTTCGTACGAACAAATGGCAAGACAAAAATGGTAATATGCAATATACTACAGAAGTTGTTGCTAGTAATTTCCAATTCGTTGCTGGAGGTAATTCTCAGGGCGGTTCAAACTATCAAAATAATCCCAATCCGAATTTTAATCAGCAGCCAAATAATAACTATCCTCAGAATAATCAACAGCCTGCTCCAAAACAGGATAAAATGCCAGATTTCGCTGAGATTAATTCATCAAATTTTGATGATGATATACCATTCTAGCCATATACAGAACCATATTAAAATATAGTACACTAACTGTCACTACTTGTTATATTATTATATAATATAGTCACTTCTTATTTTATTCTTCATTTGCTTTATGTCATACATATTAGTCTTAAACTGTGGAAGTTCATCAGTCAAATTTGCACTGATGAATCCCCAAAACTCAAAATCACTTGTTACAGGTCTTGCCGAGAATATTGGAGCTAGCAACTGTAAGATAACTTTTAAAACTCAACAAAAAGTTCAGAAGCATATAGAAAATGGTGAGTACAAAGATGTATTTGAGCTTTTAAAAGATTTTTTAGTAGAGAATAATTATTTAGAAAAAATTTCTGCGATTGGTCATAGGGTGGTTCATGGAGGTCAGTATTTTTCAAAATCTGTAATTATAGACAAAGATTCATTACAGAAGATAAAAGATTGTATACCTCTAGCGCCTTTACATAATCCAGCACATATTGAAGGGATACTGTTTTGTCAGCAAATATTCCCTAACTTACCTCAAGTAGCAGTATTTGATACAGCATTTCACCAAACTATGCCTGAGTACGTCGCAGAATATGCGATACCTAGAGAGCTGACATGTGAGCATAACATACGTAAATATGGCGCCCATGGAACTTCACATAAATATGTTTCTCAACAAGCAGCGAAAATATTAAATAAAGATGTTGCTAATGTGATAGTTGCTCACTTAGGCAATGGTTGCAGTATCACAGCTGTTGTTAATGGTAAAAGTATTGATACAAGTATGGGGCTTACTCCATTAGATGGACTTGTCATGGGAACTCGTTCTGGCGGTATAGATCCTAGTGTTTTTGCATATATTTCAGATAATCTTGGCTGGAGTATTGCAGATATCACAAATATGCTAAACAAAAAAAGTGGCCTATTAGGAATCTGTGGTCATAGTGATATGCGAGAGGTTTCTGAGCTTGCTGATAATGGCGATAAACTAGCTAAGCTAGCTATTGAAGTATTTTGTCATAGGATTGCCAAGTTTGTTGGTAGTTATATGATTTATTTTAAAGAGTTTGATGGTTTGGTTTTCACAGGAGGCATTGGTGAGAATGCCACTAATATTCGCAAAAGTGTAGCTTCTAATTTAGCGAATATAGGCTTTGAAATAGATGATGCTAAAAATATGAAATCAGAAACATTTATAAATGCAGGGAATAGTCATAATATAATGGTTATTGCAACTAATGAAGAGCTAATGATAGCTCAAGAAACACAAAATTTGATATAAGAGCTTGCTATGAAAAAATCAATACTTATCCTTCCGACATCAAAACATACTGGTCTTAGAATTTTGGCAAGTAGTGTGGTATATGCGTTACAGCAAAAAGGGTTGAAAGTTGACTCATTTCATCCTATTTACGATATGGATATGAGTATCGAGCAAATAGAATCATATTTGCTTAATAATCGTGTAAAAGACTATGTTGAGATAGTTCTAAGTAAATTTTATGAAAAATGTCTAGATTCCGATTTTGCTGTAATATCTGGATTGTTTAGACAAGGTAATAACTACCATAGGTTATATCCATTAAATGCGATTGTTGATGAATTGAATATAGAGATTATAAAAGCTCTTGGCTCGGAAGTAATAATAGTCTCATACCATGGTAATAAACCTATAAATGATATTAATGATGAACTTGATTACGCTATGCGTAGCTTACCAAAGCAGATTAATATTATGGGTGCTGTAATTACAAAGTTAAATGCGCCTTATGACGATGATGGGAGAGTTAGTTTTAGTTTGACTGAAGAGGATATTACTTATGATAAGCAGCAACATGTGGGTATAGATGAGCTTAAAGAGTTATCAGTATTTAAACATAAGGGATTGGTACTTTTAGGTGTTGTAGAGTGGGATAAGGAAAGAACCTCACCAAGGATATTAGATATCAAAAATATTCTTAAGCTAAATCATATATCGGAAGTTGGTTTAGATGCTCGTGTTGATAGAGTAATGATGTGTTCAAGAGGGGTTGATAATTTTATAAGTGATTTGACTCCAAATTCTTTGATTATAACTGCTGCTGATCGATCTGATATCTTAGTGACTACCTGTTTAGCTGCAAAAAATGGTATGAAAATAGCAGGTATTATTTTAACAGCTGAAGAATATCTAGATAATAAGGTTAGAGAGCTATGTGTAGAAACTGCTAAGAAAGCAGGATTGGCAATTCTGACAACAAAAAATAAAAGTGTAAATACAATTTTAAAACTTGCAAGTATTGATCTAATGGGAATACCAATTGATGATAAAGAGCGTATTCAAAAAGTCAAAGAAGTAATATCTTCATCATTAGACAGAGACACAATAGTTAGATCTATTACGTCGGATATCTCTGAGCATCAAGTTATGTCGCCTCCAGCATTTAGATATCATCTTTTGAAGATGGCTCGAAAAGCCAAAAAGAGAATTATTTTACCAGAGAGTTATGAGCCAAGAACTTTACAGGCAGCTAAAAACTGTCATGAACAAGGCTTAGCTGAGTGTGTACTTATCGGTGATAGAGAGAAAATCTTTAAAGTGGCTGAGATGAATGGTTTTAGCTTACCTGAGAGTATCGAAGTTGTAACTGTTGTCGATGAAGCTGAGGCAAAATACCTAAAAACATTGATGGAGCTTAGAAAGCATAAAGGTTTGTCTGAAAGTATGGCTAGAGATGCTCTAAAAGATCCAATAGTTGTAGCAACACTTATGCTTTATTTGGGTGAAGTTGATGGATTAGTGTCTGGTGCTGAGCATACTACGGCAGATGTTCTTAGACCAGCATTACAATTAGTCAAAACTAAGCCAAATTCATCACTAGTATCATCAGTGTTTTTTATGTGTATGCCTGATGAGGTGATAGTATTCGGAGATTGCGCTGTTAATCAAGATCCTACAGCAGAGCAGTTAGTTGATATTGCGATACAAAGTGCTGAATCAGCTAAGAAGTTTGGCATTGAGCCTCGTGTTGCGATGATTAGTTATAGTACAGGTTCATCAGGTTCTGGGGTTCAAGTTGAAAAGGTGCGTAAAGCAACAGAGCTGCTTAAACAAAGTGCACCTGATTTATTGGTAGATGGACCACTTCAGTATGATGCTGCTATGATCGAGAGTGTAGCGAAGAAAAAAGCTCCAAATAGTCCAGTTGCAGGTAAAGCTACTGTACTAATATTCCCTGATTTGAACACAGGTAACACTGTCTATAAAGCAGTTCAACGAAGTGCAAATGTATTAAGTATTGGTCCTGTATTGCAAGGTATAAATAAACCTGTTAATGATTTATCTAGAGGTGCAACTGTAGATGATATAACTTATACAATTGCGATAACAGCTATTCAAGCAATATAAAACTAGGAGGCAAATATGTCTAATAGACTTTTAAAAAGAGTAATAGATAAATACTCTTTTTCTGGTGCAAAAAGTTTTGATGTAGTTAATCCTGCTACAAATAAGTCAATTTGTCGTTTAGAAGAGAAATCCTCAGAGTATGTTGAGGATAGTATTCTAGTAGCTAAACATGCGCAAAATTTTTTTAAAAATACTCCTTCAAGTGAAAAATCGAAGTTATTAGAAAAATGGTTTGATTTGATAATAGAAAATTCTGATGATTTAGCAGAGATTATCACACTAGAGAGCGGTAAGCCTCTCGCTGAAGCAAAAATAGAAGTTCGATATGGAGCTAGCTTTATCAAATGGTATGCAGAAAAGGCAAAAAGAATAGATTCACGTGTTTTTGATCCAAATATTAGTAATTCTGAGGGAAGGGTGGATTATTATCCTGTTGGTGTGGTTGCTGCAATTACACCTTGGAATTTTCCTCTTGCGATGATTACTCGTAAGGCAGCCCCTGCAATAGCTGCTGGATGTAGTGTCATTGTTAAACCTTCTGAGTTAACGCCTTTGACAGCTTTTGCTGCGCGCGAACTTTTTATCGAGGCTGGAGCTGATGAGAATCTTCTGCAGATAGTATGTGGTGATTCAAAGGTCATAGGTCATGAATTTCAGAAGAGTAATTTAGTTAGAAAAATCACTTTCACAGGATCAACAAGAGTTGGCAAACTCTTAATGCAGCAAGCAGCTGATACTGTTAAGAAAGTTTCTCTAGAGCTGGGAGGTAATGCACCATTTATAGTCTTCAAAAGCGCTAATATCGAAAAGGCTATCGAAGGTTTGCTAGCATCGAAAATAAGAAATGCTGGTCAAGTATGTGTAGCTCCAAATCGTGTTTTTGTTCATCAGTCTATAAAAGAAGATTTTATTGCCAGATTGAAGTCAGCTATCCTTGATCTTAAGCAAGGTAATGGTTTAGATGAA
The DNA here is from genome assembly GCF_018135955.1 of Francisella philomiragia. Lineage (NCBI taxonomy): Bacteria > Pseudomonadati > Pseudomonadota > Gammaproteobacteria > Thiotrichales > Francisellaceae > Francisella > Francisella philomiragia. The sequence goes on from NZ_CP063138.1 coordinate 55,927, forward strand.
GGTGTTAAAGTAGGACCTTTGATTAATGCCGCAGCTGTCGATAAAGTACAGTCTCATGTTGATAATGCGCTGACTAATGGAGCAAAGCTAGTTTGTGGTGGTAGGGTAAATCCAGAGCTGGGCAGCAACTTTTATGAGCCTACTATCTTAGATAATATGCAAGATAGTATGGTTATCAGTTGCGAAGAGACTTTTGGACCAGTTATAGCTATTTTTAGTTTTGAATCTGAAGATGAAGTTATCCAAAGAGCCAATAACACTAAGTATGGTTTAGCAAGCTATTTCTTCAGTAGTGATATGAATCAGATTAGAAGAGTAAGAAATGCTTTAGCTTATGGAATGGTAGGTATAAATTCAGGAGTTATCTCAAATGAAAAAGCGCCATTCGGTGGGGTTAAGCAATCAGGTCTTGGTAGAGAAGGGTCTGATGATGGTATTTATGAGTTTTTGGAAGCTAAATATAGTTTACAAAGTTTTATATAAGTATGTTTATCGTTTGTTACTTATTTCCTATTATTTTTTTACTGTAAAAGGTTGTTCTTATTTTTAGAATCGTGTAACTTGGTCTTATAGCGCTGATTTAATGTATCAACTTGCGAGCGCTTTATAAATTCTGCTAAAGCGTAGTTTGTTGTCTTTGATATTCATTTATAGACCATCCGCTTTTGCAGATGGTTTTTTTGAAATAGTTTTTCTAAAACCTTTCCAAAAAAGCCTTAATTTTTAAATAAATGCTACATATTTATCATTTTTTATATGTGGTTTAAAGACTAAGAGGAGTATAAAAATGAGTATTAAAGAAAAAGAAGGTTTGATAGAACGTTTAAATAAAGGTCCAGTTATCTGTGCAGAAGGTTTTATTTTTGAATTAGAAAGACGCGGATTCTTGGCATCAGGTGAATTTGTGCCAACAGTAGTTTTAGATCATCCGGAGATTGTAGAAGGATTACATAGAGAGTTTCAGCATGCAGGTTCTGATGTAGTAGAGGCTTTAACCTATTATGCGCATAGAGAAAAGCTTAAAGTAGCAGGGCAGGAGCATATTATAGAGGATTTGAATAGACAAGCTCTTAGAATCGCTAAAAAAGTTGCTGATTCTGCTCCTAAGGGAGTTCAGCCAAATTTGATGGCGGGTAATATTTGCAACTCAAATATTTGGAAGCAAAGGGATAGAAAGGCTCAGCTAGAAGTTGAGAGAATGTTTGATGAGATGGTGACTTGGGCGGTTGAAGAAGGTGCTGATATGATAATAGGAGAAACATTTTCCTATGCTGAAGAAGCATTTAAGGCTGTTGAAGTAATCAAAAAATCTGGCTTACCAGCAGTTTTAACAATAGCTCCAATGGGTCAAAACGTAATGTTAGATGGCTGGTCAATTGTTGATACGTGTAAAGAGCTAGAGCAATTAGGAGCAGATGTCGTAGGCTTAAATTGTTTTAGAGGTCCTCAGACAATGCTTCCATATCTCAAAGATATTCGTAAAGCCGTTAAATGCCATGTTGCAGCGTTACCTGTTCCATATAGGACAACAGATGATCATCCAACATTTTTTAATCTACCAGATAATAATGGTTGTAGTTGCCCATCACCACATGGTAGACCATTCCCTACAGCATTAGATCCGCTGTTTTGTAATCGTTACGAGATTAGAGAGTTTGCTAAAGAGGCTTATGATTTTGGGGTTAATTATTTAGGAGTCTGTTGTGGGGCAAGTCCTGCTTTGATTAGAGAGGTTGCCGAAGCTGTGGGATTAACAGTACCAGCAAGTAAGTATAGAGAAAAAATGCAAAACCATAGCATGTATGGAACACATCAGCGAATAGCTAAGCATATACAAGCGTATGGAGATAAGGCTTAAATCTATATCTCTTTTTATAGTCTCTATTTCGAGGGTATTAAAATGGGCAGACAAAAAACATTAGAACTTCTGTTATTAATATTAGCAGGAGGAGTTATATATCCAATAGTTTATCTTAGGCAAAACTTTCAGGATCAAATGCTTGCAACCTTTAATATAAGTATTTTTCAATTGGGTAATTTGTATTCAATATTGGGCTTATCATTTTTCTTGGGATATGTTCCTGGTGGTTGGTTAGCAGATAAGATTTCGATGAAAAAGCTAATTACATTCTCTCTAATTGGTACAGGCTGTATTGGTTTTTATTTTTCAACTGTTCCATCTTTTTACTCTTTATGCTTTGTATATTTAGGATGGGGTATAACTACAGGCTTATCCTTTTCTGCAGCCTCTTTGAAACTGATAAATATCATTGCTGGTAAAAATGCTCAAGGTAAGTTTTTTGGAGCCTTTGAGGGAGGTAGAGGTCTTGTTGAAGCTATATTAGCAACAGCTGCAGTATATATTTATTTTATAACCGCGAAGAAAACTTCCGATAAAGATCCTCAAGCTTTAATAAATGTCATATTAATGTATTCTGCTATTTGTATTTTTGTCGGTATAATTTTTTGGTTCTGCTTCAAGCAAAGTCCAGATATAAAGAAAATTGAGAGAATAGTTAAAGGTAATTTATTAGAGAATTTAAAGATTATATTTAGAAATAGAAGATTTAAATATGTTGTACTTATAATTTTTTGTGCATATCAAGTATTTTGGTCAACATTTAGTTTCTCAGGTTATTTAAATGAATCAGGATTTGGATTAACGACCTATATGGTTGGAGGCATTATTGCTTTGAAACTTTGGACAAAGCCTTTTGGTGCAATGTGTGCTGGAATTTTTGCTGATAAGTTTTGTATATTAAAAACTCTGCTATTAATCATGATTTCTTTGTTTTTATTGAGTATTTCAGCTATAGCTATACCTATGTTTTTTAACAATACCTCGATAATTATTGCTATTATAATGTTGTTTGGAATAGTAACTTATGCAGCAAGAGGAACTTATTGGTCTACTATAGAGATGTGCGATTTTCCAAAAGAGATATTAGGTTTAGCTATAGGTGTGGCAGCAATGTTATCTTTTTCACCAGATATATTATTACCTATACTAAATGGATACTTATTAGAAACCTATCCCGGTGTATTAGGGTATCAGCTATATTTTGTGTATATGGCTATAGTCTCTTTAATTGGTGTCTACTCATGCATTGCTTTTTATAGATTAGATAAGAAGATTAAAACTAAGGCTTATGCAGAAAATTTTAGTGATTATGAAATATAATTAAGATAAAAAAATGGCACAAATCATCGAACTGCTAAGCATATGCGAGAATATGGTCATAGAGTCTAGTTTCTAGTAAATATCCTATCAGTTTCTTCGTCTAAGAGTATATAAATCTTTACGTCTATCTCTTAGATTTTTGACACTACCAAACTGATTTAATTCACGAAGTAGATTAATATCAACATCTACTATTAGTATCATCTCAGTATTTGGGGTGGCTTCAGCTTTTATACCTGTAGGAGGGAAGGCAAAGTCACAAGGTGTGAATACCATAGATTGAGCATACTGGATATCCATGTTGTGTACATTCGGTAAGTTACCCACACTACCTGCTATAGCAACATAGCACTCGTTTTCTATAGCTCTAGCTTGAGCGCAGTTTCTAACTCTTGAGAAGCCGTTTTGAGTATCTGTCAAAAATGGTACAAAAAGAATATCCATGCCATCTTCAGCAAGTATTCTACTTAATTCAGGGAACTCTGAATCATAGCAAATCAATATACCAATTTTACCGCAATCAGTATCAAATACTTCAAGCTTGTCACCACCTTGAAGTCCCCAAACCATAGCTTCATCAGGAGTTACATGAAGTTTTTCATACTTCTCTACAGTACCATCTCTACGGCATAGATAGCCAACATTATATAGCTTTCCATCTTTCATTTCAGGCATACTTCCTGTAATGATATTGATGTTATAAGTTATAGCGAATTCTGAGAATTTATCAGTAATTGTTTGAGTATGTTTTGCAAGTTCTCTAATTGCTTCAGGTTCTGATAAATGATTATTCTCAGCCATTAATGGAGCATTGAAAAACTCTGGGAATAATGCAAAATCAGATCTATAGTTTGACACAGCATTTACGAAGTACTCCGCATGTTGCATTAGCTCATCTAAGCCTTTATATGGGCGCATTTGCCATTGAATTAATCCAAGACGTACATCTTTTTTGATAGGAGCAGCTTCTTTTGCTTCTTCTTCATAATAAATATTTGTCCATTTTAGTAATACTGCAAAGTCATTAGATTCGGTATCACCTTCTAAATATGATTTGACAACTCTAATTGGCTGAAAGTCATTACTCATCTGAAAGCGTAAAACAGGATCGTGTAGCTCTTGTCTTTTAAGTTTGTTGATATACTCTTGAGGAGTCATTTTATCAGCATATTCATGATATCCAGGTATTCTGCCACCGATAATAATGCTTTTTAAGTTTAATCTTTCGCATAAATCTTTTCTGTAATCATAAAGTCTACGACCTAGACGCATACTTCTAAATTCAGGCTTAACAAATAGATCTATACCATATAGTACATCACCTTCATCATCGTGGGTATTGAACGTATCATTTCCAGTGATTTCTTTATAAGTATGTTTATGACCAAATTTTTTGTAGTCAACAATAATTGATAATGCACATCCAGCTAACTGATCATTAACTTTTATAACGACTTGTCCTTCCGGGAATTTCTTTATTAGAGTATCTATTTGGTGATCTTCCCAGTAAGGGTTTCTAATATTGTAGACTTCTATCATAGCTTCTTTGAGTTCTTGATAGTCATCTGGGCTTAAGTAATCAAGTTTGATATTTTCTACATTTACCATTTTTTAGTTGTTTGAGTTTAAAAAGATAGTTAATACAAAGTATATTACTATAAACTTTAGTTTGTAAATGCCTTGACCAAATTTAATTTAGTATTGTAAGCGTATTAAATTTTCATAATTATCTAAATTTTTATTTGTATCAACTTAGTCTTCTCTATTATTTCTTGCTATAATATCGTGATTAAATTTTGTCTATTTATTTTTTAAAAACTTTTGAAGGGTTGATTTAAATGAGAACACATTATAGTTCAGATGTTAATGAGAAGTTACAAAATCAAAAAGTAACAATTTGTGGTTGGGTGCATAGACGCCGTGATCATGGTGGTGTTATTTTCTTAGATATTAGAGATAGAACTGGTTTAGTTCAGTTAGTTTTTAATCCAGAGAGTAAGGCTTTTAAAGTAGCAGATAGCTTAAGAGGTGAGTATGTAATCAAAGCTACAGGTACTGTGAATCTACGCCCTGAAGGTCAAGAGAACAAAAATCTTGCTAGCGGTAAAGTAGAAATTATTGGTGAAGATTTAGAGATTGTAAATAAGTCTAAAACTATCCCGTTTCAGTTAGATGATTTCCAATCAACTGGTGAAGATGTCAAGCTTAAGTATCGTTATATTGATTTACGTCGTCCGGAAATGCAAAACAAATTAATTACACGTTCTAAAGCTATTAGATATGTGCGTAATTTCTTAGATAATAATGGCTTCTTAGATATCGAAACGCCATTTTTGACAAAAGCAACTCCAGAGGGTGCTAGAGACTATCTTGTACCAAGTCGTAATTTTAATGGGAAGTTCTATGCCCTTCCTCAATCGCCTCAGCTATTCAAACAGCTTTTGATGGTTTCAGGTTTTGATAGATATTATCAGGTTGTTAAATGTTTTCGTGATGAAGATTTGAGAGCTGATAGACAGCCAGAATTTACACAGATAGATATCGAGGCTTCATTTATAGATGAAGCGTTCATTATGTCTACTATGGAAAAAATGATTGCTGGTCTTTTTGATGCAACTATCGGCGTGAAATTCGATACTCCGTTCCAAGTAATGACTTATGCAGAAGCTATGGATAAGTATGGTTCAGATAAGCCAGATCTTAGAATCCCACTTGAGTTTGTAAATATCAAAGAAGATATGAAAAACGAAGAGTTTAAAGTATTTTCAGGACCGGCAAATGATCCAGAAGCTCGTGTGGTAGCTATGCGTGTACCAGGTGGTAATGATAAGCTTAGCCGTAAGAAAATTGATGAATATACTAAGTTTGTTGGTATCTATGGTGCAAGAGGCTTAGCATATATCAAGATTAACTCACTATCTGAGGGTAAAGAAGGGTTACAGTCTCCGATTGTGAAAAATATCTCTGAAGAGACACTATTCAAGGTGATTGAAAAAACAGGTGCTCAAGTCGGTGATGTATTATTCTTTGGTGCAGCTAAAGCTAAGATTGTTAATGATTCTATGGGAGCATTGAGAGCTAAAATTGGTGAAGATTTTGAAATATTCACTAAGGATTGGGCACCATTATGGGTTGTTGATTTTCCTATGTTTGAGAAAGATGATAATCGTTTATATGCTGTTCATCATCCATTTACAGCTCCTAAGGTTGAGACTGTTGAAGAGCTTACTAAAGACCCAGAAAATCTACTTTCAAGAGCTTATGATATGGTTATCAATGGTTATGAAGTTGGTGGTGGTTCTATTCGTATTCATAGACAAGATATGCAGGCTAAAGTATTTAACTTATTAGGTATTTCTGATGAAGAAGCCCGTGAGAAGTTTGGATTTATGCTAGATGCGTTATCTTATGGTACGCCAATTCATGGTGGTATTGCATTTGGTGTGGATAGATTAATCATGTTACTTACAAATACTACAAATATCCGTGATGTGATAGCATTTCCTAAAACTCAGACAGCTAGCTGTTTGATGACAGAAGCGCCATCTAATGTTTCTCTTGAGCAATTAAATGAGCTTGGTATAGCTGTTAAGAAAGAAGATAAGTAATCTCTAAGTTAATTCAATTTTTCTCAAAATTAGCATTATTGATTTTTGCTAGTTATCTAAGATAAATTTTAGTAAGTTAAGATTCTAGAATATCTTTGTTAGCTGTTTTTGTCCAGTGAGCATTTGGTCTATCAATATATTGAAAATAATCACTAGTGAAAGCTCCTTGTATACAAGTCTCTCTACTATGTCTAAAAGTAGTGTTTTCATTATTCATGATTGCTTCCATCACACCAGGGCCTGTTAAATACCAAACTCCTAAATCAGATCTGTTGGCTTTGATATTCTTAAGTATAATATCAATGTATTCTTTAATTTTTGAATTATTAGGAGCAGCAGCAAAAAAGTAGTTAGTTGCGTAGTACTTTTTAGACTCATCTGTTTCTTTTCTATGTTTAGCTTTTATAAACATTTCATTTTTATCTTTTAAGAAGTTCTCAGGTCTAGCTACAAGACAGCCATCCATATCTATATATAGACCACCATTTTTGTATATAGCCAATAGTCTCCATAAATCTGCTTTAGCTGCTCCTACGGTTAGCTTTTTATACGCGCTTAGAGCTTCTGGATGATTTTCGGCAATATATTTATCTACAGCATCATTATCCATGAATCTATACTCATAGCGTGGAGCCATAAAACGATTAAACAAATAATTTACATATAATGGCAGAGTTACTTTATTAGTAAAGTTTGTTTGCCAAATAATTCTAGGGACATTTGATTGATTGTTTGTTTTTATAAGTGGTTTGCTATAGTTTGGAAGAGTGAATCTTTTTTTTGGGAATATCTTATGAAAAAGCTTGGATACTAGCTTGACTATATTTCCTATAATTCTGATAAATCTACTGCGTATAATATCGACATTTAGCATAAAAATATAAACTATTGAATGTTATAATCTCATCATTATAACATCCGAACTTTTTTTATGTTACTTGAAAATCAGAGCATCAAAAATGCCTTAGTAATTTTTAAATCAAAACCTGCAAAGGTTGTAGAGATATTAGATAAAAAAATAGAAATAGAAACTTTAGATAGTAAGAATATAAAATTACCTGCAAAAAATGTCCAAATACTCAGAGTTATAGAAAATGATTTTGATTTGGATAAACTTGAGAAATTAGAAATTCCTGAGTTGGAGTTAACATGGGAGTTATTACAAGAGCAACAACAAACATCAATTGATGAGTTAAGTGAGCTTCTTTTTGAATCCGTAGGAGCTAATCAAGCTTATACTGTATGGCTTTTGGTTTCAGAGGGAGAGTATTTTAGCTTTAATGATGACTTTACTATCAATATTCATTCACAAGAGCAAAAAAATGAAATAGTTAGCGATAAACAAGAGAAGCTCAGAAAAGAACAAGAACTAAATGATTTCATAGAGCGTCTTAATAATAAGACTTTTAATGTTGAAGACACAAAGTTCCTTAAAGAGATAGAGGCTTTAGCAACACTTAAAAGTACTAAATGTCGTTTCTTTAAATACTTAAATATGGAAGAGTCTGAGAATAGTGCGTATAAGCTACTCTTGGATATTGGTTATTGGGATGAATTCTTTAATCCTCATTTATATCGATATGGTGCCGAGTTAGAAAGTAATCCTGCGGAATTTAAATATAATTCTGGGTCAGATAGTCAGCGTGTCGATCTAACGCATCTAACTGCTTATGCTATAGATGATGAGGGTAGTAATGACCCTGATGATGCGATAAGTTGGGATGCTCAACAAAATAAAATGTGGGTTCATATAGCTGATCCATCTTCTAGTATTAGTTTTGGCGATGAAGTAGATCTTGAGGCTAGAGCGCGAGGTTCTAACTTATATGTGCCAGAGCATATAATTACGATGTTGCCACCTCAAGCAACACAAAAGTTAGGTTTAGGCCTACAAGAAGTATCTCCAGCTTTGTCAGTAGGATTTAGACTTGATGAGTCAGGTGATATTCATGATATTGAGATATGTTTTAGTAATATAAAAGTTACTAGATATTCTTATGAGTTCGTTGAAGAAAATATCTCTGCTCTAGAACTTGGAGACATAGAGGTTTATGCTAAATATTTCACTGATAAGCGTTTGGCAAAGGGAGCGGTAGAACTTGATTTTCCTGAGATAAAAATATCATTAGATAATGATAAGAATGTCAAGCTAACTGACTTACCACGTTTAAACTCAAGAACATTGGTACGTGATACTATGCTGATGGCTGGAGTTGCGATTGGACAGTTTTGTAAAGAAAATAATATTTGTGTACCTTTTTCGACACAGCCAGAGCATGATCTTGAGCAAGATGATTTAGAGAGTATTGACTCGATAGCCGATATGTTTGCAACACGTAAAAAGCTCCAAAGGGGTAAATACTCTACAGAACCTGATGTTCACGCAGGTATGGGTTTAGACTCTTATGTACAAGTGACAAGCCCTCTAAGAAGATATTTAGATTTACTTGTTCATTATCAATTACGTAATTTCTTAGAAAATAAGCAGATGATTGGTATTGCGGATGTTGATAATATAATTGCTCAAGTAGATATTCCTATTAAGTCAAATAGACAAACGGAGCGTTTTTCTAATTCTCATTGGAAATTAGTCTATCTAATGCAGAATCCTAATTTAGAGTTCCAAGCTGCAGTCATTGAAAAATTAGATAAAGGTCGTTTAATGGTTTCTATCGCAGATTTAGCGATGACTAAAAAACTTGCTGTTAGTGGTAAGTACGACTTAAATGATCAAATAAAATTACAAAACACCTCTGTAAACCTTGTTACACAAGAGGCTTTCTTTAAGGTTATTGAAGAGAATTAACCGAGTTCTAACAATAAATTAACAGTTTTATCCACAAGGTATAAAAAATAGCAGCAAATAAATAAGTAAGTATTTTCTTGATCGTTAAACCATTGTATAGCAATGGTTTTGGGCTTCTTTCTAATCTCTACTAAATTGGTAAATCAATACTTTTAACAAAAATTTCATATAGATATAAACAAACTTATCCACAATTGGTGTTGATATTATTCTTTCACAGCTTGAATTACTTAACGTGCAATGCTTTGAGGATGGTTTAACTTTTTAGATATTAATAAATTTTTCAAATTAATGTATCATTCTAACTAATATTAGAAGAATTAGAATTTTTATGAATTACGAACTTATTGAGTCACCAAAGCAGTCTAAATTTTGCGTTATTTGGTTACATGGTCTGGGTGCAGATGGACATGATTTTGTTGATATTATCAATTATTTTGATGTTTCATTAGATGAAATTAAATTTGTTTTTCCTCATGCTGATGTTATGCCTGTAACTATAAACATGGGGATGCAGATGCGTGCTTGGTATGATATCAAGTCACTTGATGCAAATAGTCTAAATAGGGTGGTTGATGTTGAAGGTATAAATAGTTCAATAGCAAAAGTTAACAAGTTAATAGATAGTCAAATTAATCAAGGTATTGATAGTGAAAATATTATCTTAGCAGGCTTTTCTCAAGGCGGTGTAATCGCAACTTATGCGGCTATTACATCTCAAAGGAGGCTTGGTGGCATTATGGCTTTATCTACATACTTGCCAGCATGGGATGATTTTAAAGATAAAATTACACCTATAAATAAAGGATTACCTATACTAGTTTGCCATGGTACCGATGATCAAGTATTGCCTGAAGTTCTTGGTCATGATTTATCAGAAAAGCTAAAATCTAGTGGTTTTGCTAATGAGTATAAACACTATGTGGGTATGCAACACTCTGTATGTATGGAAGAAATAAAAGATATATCAAACTTTATCGCAAAGACATTTAAAATATGAAACAAATCGTTATAGCTAGTCGCGAAAGCAAACTAGCATTGTGGCAGACAAATTACGTCAAAGACCGAATTCAACAAGAGCTAAACATTCCTTGTCAGATAAGTACTATGAAAACACAAGGAGATATTATTCTTGATAAGCCTCTTAATAAAATTGGTGGTAAGGCATTGTTCATGAAAGAGCTAGAAATAGCGATGCTTAATAACAAAGCCGATATTGCTGTACACTCTCTTAAAGATGTACCTTATCAACTGCCTCAAGGTTTTTGTTTAGCAAGCTTTATGCCTAGGGAAGACCCTAGAGATGCCTTTGTGTCAAATAAATATAGTAGCATAGATGATTTGCCAAGAGGTGCAATAGTTGGTACATCAAGTTTACGTCGTAAAGCTCAACTTTTGCATTATAGGGATGATCTTGAGATTAGAGATTTAAGAGGAAATGTTCAAACAAGATTATCAAAGCTTGACAATGGCGACTATGATGCGATTATCCTAGCAAGTGCGGGTCTTATTCGTTTAGAGCTTAATGAGAGGATAACACAGTTCATTCCTGTAGAAATATCTTTACCAGCTGTGGGTCAGGGTATAGTAGTTATAGAAGCTTTGGATAAAAGTAGTGAAATTTTACAAAAGTTACAAAAGCTAAACTGCAGTGATAGCTTTTGTGTTGCGACTGCTGAAAGAGCATTCAATCAAGAGCTAAAAGGTGGCTGTCATGTTGCAATTGGTGCATATGCAGAGTTACATGATAATCAGATAACTCTTACAGCAATGGTTGCAAGTAGTGATGGTAAAAACATCTTAAAAAGAAAACTTACAGGAGATGATCCTATGAGGCTCGGTAAATTACTAGCTCAAGAAATGATCGAGCTAGGAGCATATAAAATATTGGAGAAATAAATGGGACTTTTATTAATATTAGTTGGTATTGGTGGCGGGCTTGGTGCCATGTCAAGATTTGCATTGACTCAGGCGACGGCAAGTATTTCTAAGCAAATTCCTATAGGAATACTATTATGTAATATTATCGGTTCATTGATCATAGGTATGATGGCAGCCTTTTTGATACAAACTAAGCTCTTTAATGAAGATATTTCGACATACGTTCGATCTCTTTTTGTTACTGGTTTTCTTGGAGGATTTACTACTTTTTCTAGCTTTAGTTTAGATATCCTCAATTTGTTACAGCGTGGCGAAGCATTATTGGCTATCAGTTATATACTAGTGAGTGTGATTGTATCCTTGATAGCTGTAATCTTGGGCTTTTATTTTATTATGGGAATTTACAGATGAAAAAGAAACTGATTGTATTGATTTTAGTATCTTTGTTTATTTCAAGTTGTATACCATTTCTTGGTGGTGATATGGTAGTACAAGATGATAGATTTGAAACTGATAGGGGCAGGCATGGAATAGAAATGCAACAGGGCACTACAGTTAAACAGGTTTATCAAGCAATTAAAGAGGCTATAAAACAACATCCTGATCAATTTGAAATAAAAGGAGATGATTATAGTGATCAAAAATCTACAGTATGGACCTATTGTGATAAATATAAAGAGCCTGTTATATTTGAGGCAACTCAAAGAAATGGTAGAGTATACTTAGAAGTCAGTATCGGCGAACAGGGTCAGGCTAAACAAAATATGCAAGCTATCTACTATATCCAAGATTTAGTATTGAATAATTTACAACAATCTAATAATTAAAAACTATCATTTAATAATATCTACTTCTTAAAATCTTTTTTATAGAAAGGATTTAATCATACCCCATATATCAGAAAAACTTATATGCGAAATAAAAAATATCAATTTGAAGTAAGCTGAAGTTTAGTTTTTAATATGTCAAAATTTATGGTTATCTCAGGGCTTTTGCCAAGTTGATAAATATGGAGTGATAAGTTATGAAATTTATAAAAAGACTATTTGTATTAGTATTGATAGTAACTATCACATTTTATGTAACTATAAATAATAACTCAAATACTAAAAATGGAGTCTTAGTAGGTAGTATCGTAGGAGCTATTTTAGGACTAATCTGGAGTGTTATAACGTTAAGTATACTGTATATCCCATTATAGTAGTCGACATTTATGACGTAGTGGTAGCTAGTCAAGATATAGCGCTAAATTAGAGTTGTTATTGATCGTAATAAATAAGGAGCATCATGAAGAAGTATTCGGTAATAGTTTTGTCAATATTGTTAATAGGATGTTCAAGTAATCCAAAAATTACAGAAGTAGGGCCTGGAGTAATCGTTTCTGAGAAGCTGCTATTGACTAAAGAGCAAATAAAAAAACAAGACACTAAGGATGATGTTCTTACAGGTACAGGTGTTGGCGCCGGGTCTGGGGCCGTTGTTGGAGCCGGCGTTGGAGCTATGGGTGGAGCAATGTTAGGGGGAATGCTTGGTATAATTGGTGGTGGTTTGTGTACTATTGTTACTCTTGGTCTGGGTGCGGCACCATGTTTTGCTGCAACTGTTGGTGGAGGTATCGCAGTAGGAGCAGCTGTAGGAGCTGGATCTGGTGCCGTTATTGGAGCAGGAACAGGAGGATTGGTAGGTGCGGGCGGTAGCTATATTTACGCATCTACTAAAGATGTAGATAAAATAAAAGGTAAATATCAGTTTGAGGTTTTAGAGGATGGTAAATCTTCACCGATAACATTTGAGCAGTTTACAGATGTTGAATATGCTTCAGGAGACAAAGTAGATATTTATCAAAGTGAGTATAAGGATGTAAAGACATACTTTATAAAGCAGTTAGGTCAAGATAACAATGAAGATGCAAAGATAGAAAAAGATTAATTATTTTTCTACTTTAAAAACTGTGCCACAGTATGGGCAAGTATTAGTTTTCTTATCTTTAAGATCTATATACACTCTTGGATGTAGATTCCAATTTTCATGGTATTTAGTAGGACAAGAGACTCTTTCACCAGGATTTACTTTTATAACTTTTTGTTCTTTTTTCATTTTGGCAATTTAACAATGATTATAGTTACCTTGATTCTAGCAAAATATTATCAAATTTATAATACAAAAACAAAGCTAAATAGCATATACTAAAGGCGTTGTTGAAAAAACCAAAGGGTTTTGACATATGAAAAGGTTATACAATTCAAATATGTCAGCGAAGGTTTCTCGTACCAAGTGGGATATTTTAGCTTTATCAATTATACTTTTAATATTAAGTGTATTTGTATGGTCAACTTCTGACTTAGGCGGAAGTATAGATTATACTAGTCAATCAAGTGTTCAGCAGTATTCTGAAGTTTCTTTAGATCTTTGGCTTTTGCCGTATTATACTGCAGAAACAGTAATGCGAATGTTTATTGGCTTAGGTATTTCACTACTAATTACGTTTACATTTGGAGCATTAGCAGCCAAAAGTAAAAGAGCCGAAAGTATAATTATTCCAGCAGTTGATATTTTGCAGTCTATTCCTATTTTAGGTTTCTTTGCTATCACTGTCACTGGATTTTTAGTTCTGTTCCCAAGCTCCTTATGGGGTGCGCAATCAGCTGTAATATTCGGGATTATAACGGCTCAAGCATGGAATATGATACTAAGTTTTTATCAATCTTTAAAAACTGTGCCCAAAGAGCTAGTTGAAGCGGCTGATATGTATCAGCTTTCGGCATGGCAGAGATTCTGGAAAGTAGAAGTACCATTTTCTATGCCTGGACTTGTTTGGAATACTATGATGTCGATGTCTGCTTGTTGGTTTATGATAGTTGCATCAGAAACAATCATTGTTAACTTTAGTGCTTCGCAGTCGATACCAATTAACTTACCAGGTATAGGATCATTTATAGATGCAGCAAATAATGCCCAAGATTTTAGAGCAGTTGGTGCAGCGATAGTAATGATGTTAGTTACTATCATATTATATGATCAGTTATTGTTTAGACCACTAGTGGTATGGTCAGAGAAGTTTGTGCTAGGTGAAAATCAATCAGAGGTTTATAGTAAGTCTTGGTTTTTGAAGATATTACAAAAATCAGCAATAACTAAACTCTTTTCTAGCATCTTTGGAAGTATAAGCTCAGCTTTAATTAATATAAGATTCTTTAAGAAAAATTTAAACAAAGTTTATAATCAACCACGCCATAGAAAACAAGAAAAGCAAGAAACATTATTACAGAAGATATTATGGACTATATTTACGTTGATGATAATTATCGGTTTATTTTATTTTGCTTATCAAGCGGTGTATGGAAATGGTTCAGATATCGGTTTATCAGAAACTTTTAAAGTTTTTGGATATGGTTTATTAACAGGCTTCAGAGTTATTGTACTTATTTTTATAACTTCGATAATTTGGGTCCCAATAGGTGTTTGGGTTGGTATGCGACCTAGAATAGCTCAAAAAGTACAGCCTTACGCACAGATGGCAGCGGCATTCCCTGTTAACGTTTTATATGGCATTTTCGGAACATTAGTGATTACGTTGGGTCTTAATTTTAATATTTGGTGTATTTTATTGATGGCCCTTGGAACACAGTGGTATATCTTATTTAATGTGATTGCCGGTGCTTCAGCAATTCCAGACGAGCTGAAATTAGCGGCTAAGAATATGCAATTAAAAGGCTTTATGAAATGGCGTAAGTATTTGTTCCCAGCAGTTATGCCATATTATGTCACAGGAGCAATCACTGCTGCAGGTGGTGCATGGAATGCTAGTATTGTGTGTGAATATATCAATTGGGGAACAGGAGATCAGTCAATAATTCAAGCATCAGGTCTTGGAGATTATATTACATATTATACAAACCTTCAGGGAGATCATACGGCAAATGTCTTGTTGGGAGTGATAGTAATGTGTGTATTGGTAGTAGCATCTAATAAACTATTCTGGCGCAGATTATATAACTATGCAGAAAATCGCTTTAGTATGAATATGTAAGCATAGGAGATTTTTAGAAAATGAGTTCAAAAAAAATTTTTACAGTAGAAAAAGTTAATAAGCAATTTAACATCAAAGGTGGTCATACACTTAAAGTACTAGATAATATAGACTTTACTTTACATGAAGGTGAGATTGTTGCGTTGCTTGGTAAATCTGGCTCTGGTAAGTCAACTTTACTTAGAATTATTGCTGGTTTATTAAGCCCAAGTTCAGGTGAAGTAATGTATAGAGGTAAGAAAGTCTCGGCTCCTGTTCCA
This sequence comes from Francisella philomiragia, assembly GCF_018135955.1. Lineage (NCBI taxonomy): Bacteria > Pseudomonadati > Pseudomonadota > Gammaproteobacteria > Thiotrichales > Francisellaceae > Francisella > Francisella philomiragia. The sequence continues at coordinate 71,693 of NZ_CP063138.1, forward strand.
GATATTTCAATGGTCTTTCAAAGCTTTGCGCTTATGCCATGGCTTACAGTTCTACAAAATGTTGAACTAGGTCTTGAAGCACGTAATATTCCAGCAAAAGAGCGTAGAAAAAGAGCATTGAAAGCAATCGATATGGTAGGTCTTGATGGTTTCGAAAATGCTTATCCAAAAGAACTTTCTGGAGGTATGAAACAGCGAGTTGGTTTTGCTAGAGCTCTTGTACTAGAGCCAGATGTTTTGTTGATGGATGAACCTTTTTCTGCTCTTGATATTCTTACAGCTGAGAACCTTAGAGAAGACTTACTTGATCTTTGGGAAAATAATGAGGCAATGAAAGGTATTTTGTATGTTACTCATAGTATTGAAGAAGCTGTTTTGACGGCAGATAGAATTATTATATTTGGGAGTAACCCGGGGTTTATACGCGGTGAGTTGAAGATAAATATTCCTCATCCAAGAAGCTCACAAGATCCTAGCGTAGCCGATCTGGTAGATCAGGTCTATCGTATGATGACTACTGCTCAAACTAAAGAGCTATCTGAGCGTATGAATAAGAAGACCGCCATAACTATTGGTTATCGTTTACCAGATGTGGATATTTCAGAGATGAATGGTCTTTTAGATGAGATGGCTGAGATCAAGGATGTTGAGGCAGTAGATCTACCACAGTTAGCAGATGATCTACATCTTGATATTGATGATTTATTCCCAATTATTGAGATTCTATCAATTTTAAGATTTGCAGAAGTATCTGATGGTGATATAAAAATGACTGCTATGGGGCGTAAGTTTATTGATTCAAATATTGATGAAAGAAAGTTTATTTTTGGGAGATTATTCTTAAAGTATATTCCATTGGCTCGTCATGTTGTTAAAGTTTTAAGTGAGAGAGAAAGTCAATCAGCTCCTAAGAGTAGATTCTTAGCTGAGCTTGATGATTATTATCCGATGGAAGTTGCAGAGCGCGTCTTTGATACATTTATTGACTGGGCTCGTTATGCTGAGCTTGTTTACTATGATGCTAATACAGGTGTTATCTCATTGGATGATAATGCTGCTGAATATATCAAAAAAATGTAAATGTAACTTCTTTTTCCAATCAATAATTAATGTCTGCCATCAAATATTAATATTTAGCGTTTATCATAAATAAAGTAATCTATTTCAACTTTTATTCAAAGATTTGATTATGTGAAACTATTTTCTAAATCAATACTTATATTATTTTTTTTAATCACAATAAAAGTATATGCTAGTGAACCTAGTGAGAAATCAGGCTTGTCAAAGCAGGAAATGCAAATAATTTCTGATCTTCAGCAACAAATTTCTATACTTAAACAAGAAATTGGTAAAGTCCAGTCTCAAAATGTAGAAGCTAATAATAAGTCACAATTTAGTACTTATCGTCAGAAAATAGCTAATGATAGCTTTAATCAGCTTGAGTTAGGAGGGATAACTCCCCAAGATATAGCTTCTAATATAGCTAGTGATGGCCAATCCTTAGGAGATAGTACAGGCTCTCAAGGAGTCTTTGTATCAAATGGCAGAATTGATGTTGGTGGGACACCTGCAATTACGACTCAAGGTCAAATAACTTATTTAGGATCATATTCGGGTAACAACAGTATACCTATAGGAATGATTTCAAGTAATCTTTTTGCATCGACAATATTAGGACAAAGAGATACTTTTGATGATTATTCAGTATTTTTTGGTGGTTATATAGAAGCGGATGCCCAAACATGGTTTGGAAGTCAAATAAGTAGAGCAGGGGGTGCTCCGAATTTTCCTGCTAATGGTCAAAATATTTACCTAACTAATTCGAAACTATATTTTTTATCTAATTTAGGTCATTATGTAACAGCTCAATTTGATTTTGATACAGATGAAACAGGAGGATTCGGTTTAGGGAATGCTTTTGTCATCTTTGGTAATTTAGATACATCTCCATTTTTTGTAACTGCTGGTAGGAATAAGCTTTCAGTAGGATCTTATGGTGGTGGTGGACCTTGGACTAGTGGTATTATCGATGAGTTTTTATCTCCTGATAAAGTTACTAACGTTTCGTTAAACTATAAGAATGATATTATAAACACTAATATTACAGTTTTTGGCTCAGATGATAAAAGAGCTAATTTTTCAGCTGGATTTTTCTATACAGATTCTTGGACAGAAGATTTATCAGTTGGTTTTAATGCTGGATATGTTTTTAATATTGCTGGTGCTGGTAATGGAAGTATTTCTCAATTCTTAGATAATATTGGAGAGAGTGAAAAGAACATTGGCGTGTTAAACTTTGATGGTACTATGGCATATTCAATGCTTGGAGGAATCTGGCAGCTGCAAGGTGGGTGGTCAGCTACAACAAATAAACAAGATTTTCACAAAAATGGGTCTAGTGTAAATACTGGTGCGTGGTATTTAGGTGTAGCTTATGCTCTTACCTTAGGTGGAAGAGATACTAACTTTAACATTACGTATGGTCAATCATATAATGCTGAGAATATACCTATGCCAACATCAAACGCATCTCCAACATTTGGTCTTACATCTTCAGGAATCAAAAATCAGATGATTGCATCGGCACAAAGGGCATATTTTGACAATAATGTTTTATTTGGTCCAGAATACTCATATCAGAGGTTATATAATGGTGAGCATATGAATACGTTAACGTTGGATTTATCGGTATATATCTAGAGTAGAACCTATAAACTATAAAGTGTTTTAGCCTATCAATATCATAGCATGTTTATGATAAAATACTGTTAATATATGTTTCATTATTTTTATTTTCCAAAGAGATTTATTCCATGCGTACAAAGAATTATTTAATCACAGGAGCAAGTTCAGGTATCGGTAGAGCTGTTTTGAATCAGTTGGTATCAGAAGGTTTTACTGTTTATAACATAGATATTGTCACTCCAGAAGAAGTTCTTGAAAAAGAGATATTTATCAAGTTTGATTTGTCTAAATATATGGATATTGATGCTATTTTGCCAAAAGGTATAGATTTTGATGGAGTATTCTTTAATGCTGGAATTCATCAAAGTGGGTCGATATTTTCTCAGTCTTTGGATGAAATAAATAAGTGTATATCAATCAACCTAATATCTAGTGTGGTCATTTTGAAATCTTTGGCTGAGAATATTAAATCAGGAGCTTCTATAGTTTTTAATGGTTCAGATCAATGCTTTGTTGGAAAAACCAATAATTTTGCTTATGGTTTAACTAAAGGTGCTATAGCACAGATTACAAAATCATTAGCACTAGATTTAGCACCTAAAAATATAAGAGTAAATACTGTTTGTCCTAGTACTACAGATACTCCACTGTATAGAAAGGCAATAGAAAAATACTCTTTAGTAAGTGGAATTGATTTAGCCGATATCGAGAAAAGTGAGGCAAAAGAAATACCTATTAACAGAGTAGCCACTGCAGAAGAGGTTGCTAATGTTGTGATTTTTCTTTTGAGTGATAAAAGTTCATTTATGACTGGATCTTTAGTTCCTGTAGATGGTGGCTATACAGCGAGATAACTATTATGCAAAGAATAATTGATTCACATATTCACTTTTGGGATATTGATAATGGTTACAATAGATGGGTCAAGGATACTGACTTGCCTACAAAAGTATTACCGTCTGATTTTAAAATAGATGACTTTGTACATATAGAAGCTCATACTGAAGATGTTGACCATTTATGTGAATATAAGTGGTTAGTTGCTAATTTTAGCAACAAAAATATAAAAGTTATTGCATTTGTAGACTTTACACAGAGTGTACAATCATTCGAGCAAAAAATAATTGAACTGTCATATTATAAAGATATAGTAGGTGTTCGACAAATAATGTCTAAGGACTTTGATGCCAAATATAGCCCTTTTGATAAAGAAATTCCATCAGACTTGTTTGAAAAATTAGTCATCCTAAAAAGGTATAATATGATATTTGAATGTCAGATGTATCCCCAACAATTTGTTAGTGCTGTATTAGATATTCTTAAATCAAATGTGACTTGTTGTGTTGAGCATTTTGGGCTACCTATAAAAACAAGAAATGATAATCTTCTGTATTGGAGAGATTTGCTTAGGTATGTTGATAATCATCAAAATCTATATCTAAAGCTGTCAGGAGGAGATCTAAATAATGACGAGGACGATATTAAAGAGATTTTAGATGAGATAAGAGATAGTGTTGATACATCTAAACTTTGTTATGGTTCTAATTACCCTGTATCAAATAAAGATAATTATAATAAGTGGTTTGATATGGTTTATAGCACATTTACAGATGCTAAATCACAGCAAGATATATTTTTTAATACAGCTAATAAACTGTATGGATTTAACCTTTTGTAGAGACTTTTGCTGATGTGTAGATATTTTTGAAGAATATCAGATATATGCTTGTATAGGCTGTTATAAATATCATATTAATCGTGAAGTTTGACCAATACATAGTCCACAACACACTTTTATCTTTTATCATAATAGGAAGCATTACAATATTGTTTATCAATATAACTATCGCAACACTTATTATAGTTGAGAAGAAGATATTATTTTTTAAGAGTTTCTTATAAATCCAACTAAAAATTGAGACTTCTGCTAGATTTGTCACAAAGGTGCTTAACATTCCTGATAAAAATAGCAGTATCGTCGGCTCAGCGATTTGGTGTATAGCACTTGATCGTAAGTGATTATTATCGCCAATTATTGATACATCAGCTAAATGAAAAAATGATGATGAGTAAACCCCAAAAGAGTATATACCATCCATTACCATTGCTAGTATTATGAGTTTGTAGGTATTTTTTAGTCCATAAATTATTGAGCAAACATCTAATACCACAAAAATTCCTGCATAAACTAAAGAAGATTGTGTTATTACTAAATGAAAACCCCAAAAATCTATGCTTATAGTGTTAAGAAATAACGGATCACATAATATTTTTAACGTAATAAAAAGAGCTGCGGGAGCTATGTATTTTATAAATTGTTTTGACTCTAGGTTATTAAATGCGATATTTTCCATAATATTTCTATTGATGTTAAAACAACTTAGATTGTATATTTTTTGTTGAAGAAATACGATAAAAATGTTGAATCGATATGACTTAAAGCTCGCTATACTATGTTATGTCATTGATAAAAAAGCTAATAAGGCTATAATGTTTAAAATCCTATTATTAATAATTGATTAAGGGCTACTACTTTGGATAATAGTTTGCAACTATTTCAGCACTCATCTAACTATATTCTATTAGCATCAGGTCTAATATTATTTTTCGCGATTGTATCACAGTTTTTATCATGGAGGCTGAAGCTTCCATCGATATTATTTTTGATTCTTAGCGGGATTATTCTAGGACCTTTATCTGAGGTAATATTTCAAGAGGGATTTAAGCTCGTAGATGGTACTATTATTTTTGGTGAAGCATTGTCTCCATTTGTATCAATTTGTGTGGCTATTATTCTATTTGAAGGTAGTTTATCTCTTAACTTTAGTAAAATTAAGAGTGTTAGTAGTGTTGTGATACTTTTGACTACTGTAGGGTTGGGAATTACTGTAATACTTACGGCAATGTTCTGTTATTATGTCATTGGTTTAAATTTAGAATTGTCTATGCTTATAGGCGGTATTACATGCGTAAGTGGGCCAACTGTTGTACCACCACTAATGAGAACTGTTAGACCCAAAAGACATATTGCAAGTATTCTAAAATGGGAATCTATACTTGTAGATCCGATAGGTGCATTAGTAGTTGTTTTCATGTTGGCATGGTTTGTTATTGGTGGTAACTATGCGAATCAGCCTAATGGAACAAGTATATTTATAGCATATATAATTTTTGTATGTATTTTAGGTATAACTTCAGGTTTTGTTTTTGGTTATCTTATAGGCTTGAGCTTTAGAAGACATTATATTCCTGAGTATCTAAAAAGCTTTTTTGTATTAGCGGTAATAGTGGTAGGTTTTATAATAACTGATGCTATGATGCACGGTGCGGGATTGTTGATGGTAACAGTTGCTGGTCTTGTGATGGCTAATATGAAAGATATAAAAATGTCTGATATTTTGTCATTTAAAGAAAATCTAAGTATTGTTATTATCTCGGTTCTTTTCATTGTATTAGGAGCAGAGATAGACTTTAGTTTATTCAAGGATTATTGGTTAGACTTAATAGAGGTTTTCTTATTTTTGCAGTTTATTTTGCGCCCAATTGTAGTTCTATTATGCTCTATTAAATCTAAAACAACTTTCGCAGAAAGAATTGTCATGGGAATTATATATCCTCGAGGTATTGTAGCGGCATCGGTAGCGGCATTAGTTGCTGTAAGAATTACTAAATCTCATCCTGAGTTATATAGTGAAGCAAATACTTTAGTATTTTTTGTCTTTATGATAATTGTTTTTACTGTAGTTTTTCAGAGTATATTTACTCCATATATTTCAAAATTACTTAAGGTTACAGAGCCTGAAGGTAAAGGATTTTTGATAATAGGTGGAAATAGGTTTGCACGTGAATTAGCAGAGGTGTTGGTCAGGAATGATATTGAGGTTGTAATTACTGATTCATCATGGGCAAATGTCCAGAAGTGTCGTCAGCTGGGTTTAAATACTTATTATGGTAGTCCTGTATCAGCTCATGCTGATTGGAGTATTAATTTGGTAGGTATCGGGGCGATGCTAGGATTATCTACAAGCGAGTATGTGAATGCTGTGTCCGCAATGAAGTATAAATATGAGTTCGGATCAAATAATGTTTTTGTATTAAGAGCATCTCAGAAAGAAAGCTACAAAGGTATAGGATCGATAGAAACCAATCTAGCAAATCTGCTATTTGATGAAGGAGTCGATTTTAATACCTTGATAGATAGGCTAAATCAAGGAGCTTCGATTAGAAGTACGAATATTACTCCTAACTATCCACTAGAGAAGTTTTTTAAAGATAATCCTAATGCTATAGCACTCTTTATTATTGATGATAATGGTTACGCTCAACCATTTGATAAAGATAAAAGACTAAGATTTGATAGCTATAGTTTGGTATCATTAAGGGATGATGTTAATAAGACTAGAGATCAGTTATGTCTAGATGTATAAGAAGTTTTAATGGTAAAGTACCTAAGGTTGATGAGTCTGCTTATGTTGATGAATCAGCAGCTGTAATTGGTGATGTTATTTTAAAAGAGAATGCATCAGTATGGCCACAAGTTAGTGTTAGAGGAGATCTTTTGACAATAACTATTGGAAAGGGTACTAATATTCAAGACTGTAGTACACTACACACTACAGAATATCCAAAAGATTCAGGTCAAGGATATCCACTAACCATTGGAGATGATGTAACAGTAGGTCATGGTGTGATATTGCATGGTTGTGAGATCAAAAATAATTGTCTAATAGGCATGGGATCTATAATTCTTGACGGAGCTGTTGTTGAGTCTTGGGTTTTTTTGGGAGCAGGAAGCTTGGTTCCTCCGGGTAAGATTCTAGAGTCAGGTTATATGTATTTAGGTTCGCCAGTCAAAAAAATTAGACCGATTAGTGATCATGAGAGACAAATTATCAAAGAAAATGCAGAGCATTATGTTAAAGTCAAAAATAGATATAAAGCTCAAGATTAGATTAGTATTAGTTTTGATATTCGTATCTTTATTAGTATCATGCGCTAGTATGCAATCTAATGTTACTCCAATAGCGGATAATGTTACATTTGATCAAAAATTGACATCTGAAGAGCTTTTGCAATTAAATAAGTGGCAGGCAAAAGGAGTTATTGGGATTATTTATAATAATCAGGCAGAGTCTGCTAATTATGTATATGCTCAAGATGGTGATAATTTCAGTATTAGCCTGTATGGTCCTTTGGGTATAGGAAGTATTGAAATAAATGGAGATGCTAATGAGGTATCGCTTGAAAATAGCAAAGGTCAGAAGATAACGGCTAAAGATGCTAAAACTTTAATGCTGGAGCAATTAGGCTGGTATGTTCCTGTTGATGGACTTAAGTACTGGATCAAAGCTATAGCTATACCAAATATTAAACATAATACAGAGCTAAATTCAAAAGGGTTGCTAAGTAAATTATCTCAAAATGGTTGGGATATTTCTTATCAAAACTATGAGTTAGTTGATTCTAAGTATCCGTTGCCGGCTAAAATTAGAATGACTAGAGAGAATCTAATATTAAAGATCATTATAAAATCATGGCAAATATAAAACTTAAGAATTATCAAAGTTATGCAAAAATTAATTTGTTTTTGCATATATTGAATAAGCGAGATGATGGCTATCATAATTTACAAACTTGGTTTACTTTTTTGGATCTAAAAGATCATATTAGCTTTAGATTTAATAACTCTAATAAAATTGAAATTACAAGTAATATACAAATAGCTTCAAAAGAAGATAATCTAATTTATAAAGCTGTCAAAGAGTTTCAGAAAGTCTATAAAATAGAGAGTGTAGGTGTTGATATTGATATTATCAAAAATATACCAATGGGTGCCGGTCTTGGAGGAGGAAGCTCAAATGCTGCAACGACCTTAATAGCACTACGTGATTATTACTTGCCAGAACTATCAAACGAGCAGATGATACCATTAGCTACGAAGCTTGGTGCAGATGTGCCTATATTTGTATATGGTAGGTCAGCATGGGCTGAAGGAATTGGAGATGTTTTGTACTCTAAGGATTTTGAGCAACAATATGTATTGCTAGTTAAACCTAATATTCATATTAGTACTAAAGAGTTTTTTGAGAGTGAAAGTTTAGTAAAGACAAAGAATATGCTACCGAGAGATTTAAGTTTTGATACTAGTGTTATGCATAATGACTTTGAAAATGTTTTTTTTGCAAAATATCCTGAGTTTAAAAGCCAGCTAGATGAGATTGATCAGGATTTTAGAATGACTGGTACAGGCTCATGCTTTTATCTACTTTCTAAAGATCTTAATAAACTACAACAACTTGCAAGAAAAGTTGATAAATCTCTTGACAAATGGGTAGTCAAAACATTAAACTATGCGTACTAACTTTCGTTAGTGTCTATGTTGGGCTATCGCCAAGCGGTAAGGCAACGGGTTTTGATCCCGTCATTCCCAGGTTCGAATCCTGGTAGCCCAGCCATAAAAATTCCTCATAAAAATAATTGCAAAAGCTTAAAATTTTTAAAGATAATAAAGTTTTTTTCTTTAATTTTCTAAATTAAGTCAGAACTTATAAGTTTTTGATAAATAATAAATAAAATTTTGCAGAGACAGGCTATTAATCGTTATACTATTTGCATAAATGAATTTTATTATACGGAATTAATATGTCTACACAATATCATATTGGAACACCTGGTAAAAAGTGGGGCTCTGAAGAAAAAGTCCAATGGTTATCAGAGCAAAGCAAAAAAAGATCGTACAAAGAAGAAGCTGAAAAAAAAATTTTGGCACTATCAAATGATTTTGATATCGATGTCTATGGAGAGCTTGATTATCCAGTAGGCAGTTATAAGTTGTATGCACTTAAAACTAAAAACTGGGATGCTAGTAAGCCCTATGTTTTAGTTACAGGCGGAGTACATGGCTATGAAACAAGTGGTGTACAAGGAGCTATTAGTTTTGCTGCAACTAGAGCAAAAGAGTTTGCAAGTGATTATAATATCTTGATCCTGCCTTGCTTAAGTCCTTGGGGATATGAAACAATTAACCGCTGGAATCCTAATGCTATGGATCCTAATAGATCGTTCTATCTAGAGAGTGGTTGTGATGAGTCGGTTTTTGCAATGAAATATATTAACTCGTTGAATATTGAACTTCTGATGCATATAGATTTGCATGAGACAACAGATACTGATGACAGTGAATTTAGACCAGCATTAGCAGCTCGTGAGGGTATAACTATAGATAAATGGGGTATTCCAGATGGATTTTATTTAGTTGCTAACAATAGAAATCCACACTATGACTTCCAGAAATATATAATTGATGCAGTAGCAAAAGTTACTCATATTGCTCCTACTGATCCTAGCATAAATATATTAGGTGATGATATTATCAGAGATGGAATTATGGCATGTGATTCAGACAAAGAAAAATTATGCATGTCTTTATCAAATGCTGAGTATACAACTACGACGGAGGTTTATCCAGATAGTCCAAGAACAAATCCTCAAGAATGTATACTTGCTCAAGTAGAGGCGATAGTTGCAGGTTTGAACTTTATTAGCCAGCAAAAATAAAAGGAAAATATAAATGTTAAATGGTTTGATTAATGTAGCGACTTTTTTGATAGATATTGTCTTTGGCATTTATGCTTTTATACTACTGTTTAGATTTTTCTTACAGTGGGTAAAAGCAGATTTTTATAATCCAATTTGTCAGATGATTATGCGAGCGACAAATGCTGCTATATTACCTCTCAGAAAATTTATACCAGGATTTTTGAATCTAGATTGGTCATGTATAGTAGCTGTGTATATTGTTTTTGTGGTGCAGGACTTACTTGTAGGCTTATTAAATGGGATAGGTCTTAGTTTGATGTTTATTTTCTTTAAACCGCTGATTGATATAGTTTTTGCAGTTATTAATATGTATGTATATTTGATAATAATAAGAGCAATATCTAGTTGGTTTGTTCAAGGAGGCTATAATCCAATTATTATGGTTATATATCAAGTTACGGAGCCATTATTATCAAGAGCTAGAAATATAATCAAACCAACTAATTCAGGATTTGATTTTTCTCCAATTATTGTATTAATTGGTCTATTTTGTATTCAGATATTCATACAAAGCATTATTGCACAGTTTTTTCATTACTGATTAATAGCATGTAGAGTCGAGCTAATATCTTTAATAACTATTCTAGTTGAATCACATTCGAGATCACGAGGATAGTTAAGTTCTATAGTTTTTTCTGATGCTATACGTCCTGGATTACTATCAAGAATTATTACTCTATCTGCCATATTTACAGCTTCTTCAATATTGTGTGTAACAAGAACAATTGCTTTTGTCTTAGCTTGACCAGTATGCCATAGACGCATAATGTCATCTCTTAGAGTTTTAGCAGTGACTATATCAAGTGATGAGAAAGGCTCATCAAGAAATAGAATCTCTGGCTCAATCATTAGTGCTCTAGCAAATCCTACGCGTTGTTTCATGCCACCAGATAGTTCACTTACATAGGCATCCTCAAAACCATTTAAGCCAATCTTTTTGATAATCTCAAGAGCTTTAGGTTTGCTTTGTGATCTAGGTATGCCAAGAGAGTCTGCACCAAAAAGAACATTTTCTAAAACATTTAGCCATGGTAGAAGGGCAAAGTTTTGAAAAACCATACCGATGTTTTCTAAAGGACCATCAATAGCCGAACCCTTATAAAAAAGTTTTCCAGAAGTTGGTTTTAATAGTCCGCTTAGTATTCTTACAAGACTAGATTTTCCTGCTCCTGATTTGCCAACTATAGCGATTATCTCATTTTCTCTTACTTTTAAAGTTAGATTTTCGATTACTCTTTTTATATTCTTTTTATCTTGCTTATAATCTAGGCAAATATCGTAGCAATTTATTAACGTGTTATTTTTAAATTCAGTCATGTTCATTCTCCTTTTAGATATTTAGGGATTAGTTACATTTGTATTTTGTTTCAGCAAGTTTATATAATGGCTTCCAGATAAATATCACACACAAAGCCACTAATGAGCACAATGCAACTACCGCTAGAGCTGCTTCATGAAGTTGGTTATTGCCTGTTGTGGTAGATACCAGTGCGCCAATTCCATCTACCTTAATAGTATTTGAGCCCCATATTACCAATTCAGCTGCAATTGCCGAGTTCCAAGCGCCACCTGCAGCACTAATAATTCCGCAGACTATATATGGAAATACAGCAGGTATTGCAAACTTAAACCACCATTTCCAACCTTTTAGATGGAAAGATTTTGTCATTTCTATTATTTCTGTAGGCAAGCTAGACACACCAGCAATTACATTAAATAGTACATACCAAGAGGTTCCTGTCATTATTAATGGAATACACCAAACATTTAGTGATCCACCACCACCTAATATAAGTACAGCAACAATCGGGAAAAATATCGGTTGTGGTATTGCTGCGCCTATTTGTATTATTGGCTGAATAGCTTTTGTGCGTTTGCTCGACATACCTATCCATATGCCTAATGGTGTGCATATAGAGACACTTATCATCATGGCGATAGTCACACGAACAGTTGTCTCTATCATTAGTGGTATCAAATAACTCATATCACCATCTGGGAAGAAGTGCCACAGAGCATTACCTGCCCATACACATGCTGAGATAATTACTATATACCAAGCAATATAGCTAAGCTTTTTCAATATCTTGATATCTCTAATCGGTGATTTGAGATTAATTTTTTTATTTAAAAAGCTAGCGCCATTAATTAACCAAAATACAATAGTGCTGAAAATAGGCTTTATAGCATTTACAAATTGAGATTTTTTATATGAGCGATAAAGCCAAGGGCTGTCTGTAGTTTTATTGTTGATAGATTCGTATTTGAATTTCTCTGACCATTTGACTAAAGGTCTAAAAAGTAGCTGATCAAATAGAGCTATATTAATGATAATGGTCACAAGAGCATATAAGATAGCTGTTATATTTGAGTCAGTTAATGCCAGTGCTATATACGAGCCTATACCAGGTAAGCTAACATCGCCTGTGATAGTCGGGATAGCTTCACTAGCTGTGATAGCGAACCAAGCAGCTGATTGAGAAACCATAATATTCCAAAGTAAACCAGGTACCGAATAAGGTAGTTCAATCTTCCAAAATCTTTGCCATGCATTGAGTTTGAAAGCAGTTGCAGCTTCTGTTAGCTCTGCAGGCACTATTCGTATAGTTTGGTATAAGATTAGTGCCATATTCCAAGCTTGAGATGTAAATATCCCAAAGATTGCTGCAGCTTCTAAACCCATAATTGAGTGTGGAAATAGAAAAAGAAAAAACGCGGTGGTAAATGTCAAAAATCCTAATAAAGGTGCAGATTCTAGGAAATTTATGATTGGCAAACATACTCTAGCGAAGTGTTTATTCTTAGCGCATGCATATCCAGCTATCAATGCAAAAGCAAATGAAAATATCATACCTATAATCAATCGCATAGTAGTACGCAACATATAGTATGGTAAGTGGCTTGGATCAAGTGATATTGCTGAAACTGATGAAGCATCAATAAATGATTGATGCATATCATTCCAAGCATAATAAGCTAGTGCGCTAACAACTAATATTAAAGCTACTATAATCACATCAGCTTTATTTGGTAGAAATCTCTTTTTTGTTATTGTATAACTTGCGAACATTATTATTCTCCTTAGTAATCGAATCAAGTTATCTTAGAGTTACTAATTTTGTGATTATATGAACTTATAGGGCTTATATATCTTAATGGCTATAAAAGTATTACAAGTCTATTTCTAATTCATTAACTTGAATTAAATAAATAGACTATTTGTAAGTAATTTAGCTTTAGATACAACTATCCCTATACAGGCAACCTAAGGATATATTTGGTTAAAAATAGCCCTTAAACTGATTACACAAAATTAGTTATATGAAGTTAGTTGTGACTAACAACTCGGAGGTTGTAGTGTGTGAGTTATAAACATTTGATGCCTCCTTGTGAGAGGTTGCTACTACAGTAGCGCTTATTTTGCGGAGATTCTAGCGCTATAAATCATGTTTTGCAATATGTTTTAGCAGATTTTATAGTAATTACCTTAGAAAGAGTCGATTAACTTGAGTTTTTTCTTATAAGAATCATTTTATAAGCAGAATCGCCATTCTCATAATAGCTATTAATCTGCTTATTTATAACAAATCCTAGCTTCTGATATAAAGAGATAGCTATTAGATTGTTTGTATTTACTTCTAGTGCAATATTTTTGTCAGAGTTGTTTAAAATGTATTCTAATAGTTTTTTACCAATACCTTGACCTTGATAATTTTTACTAACAGCAATAGAGTATACTCTAATAGTTTTTTTATACTCAAAGCATAAAATATATCCAGCAAGTTCATTGTTGATTTTAGCTACAAAAAAGTATTTTTGCTTATTAATATTACAGACAAATTGCTTTTTTGAAATTTTATCAGACAAAAAAGTAGAGTTCTCAAGTTCTACAAGTGTTTGAAGATCAGTTAATTGAGGCTTAGATATTTGCATAAGGTAACTTCTTGTAGTTCATTCTATTTAGAAATTCTAGCATTATAGTCGTATAAAGTTGGTCGCCAATATAAGCATCTTCAATATCCGAATCTAAGGATGGGTTATCATTAATTTCTATTATAATAGGTTTATTGTCTACAACTTTTATATCAATACCGTATAGTCCATTGCCGATAGTTTTTGCGGCTTTAAGGGCTATTCTTAGCACAGATTTATCAACCTGATGGATCGCAAATGCTTCAGAGTTTCCATGCTGAGTAGTTTTCTTATTATGATTGGTAATTTGCCAATGTCCTTTCGCCATAAAGTATTTACACGCATATATTGGCTTATTGTTCAATATACCAATACGCCAGTCAAAATCAGTATAGTAATATTTCTGAGCTATTATGATCGAAGATTGTTCGAACATGGTATCTAGAATTTGCTTGAGCTCCTCTGCCGAATTAGCTTTTTTAACACCTTTTGAAAATGAACCATCTGGGATTTTCAAAACTATAGGAAGACCTAACTCACTGATTAATTCTTCAGCTGCAAAGTTATCATTTTTAAAAATAAGTTTACCTTCTGGGGTCGGTATTTTATTTTTAATCATTAGGTTGTGTAAATAAACCTTGTTGGTACAGCAAGTTATGGATTTTGTATCATCTATAACCACTAGGTTATTGTCCTCAGCTTTTTTAGCAAAACTGTAACTGTAGTGATTAATAGATGTTGTTGTTCTGATGAAAAGTCCATCATATTCAAGCAGACTCATATAATCATCTTTGGTAATGAGATCAGTATAAATACCTAAATCGTGAGCTGCTTTTTGGAAATTTTTAAGAGCTTTAGCATCACTTGGAGGTAATATTTCATTAGGATCATGTAGTATGGCTAAATCATAGGAGTAGTTTTTTTTGATTTTTCGCTTACGCCAAACTTTGCTACTAAAATTATTAAGAGCATTTGCAAATATAGTCTGCTCATTATCATTTAGAGAAGAGATATGCCCAATTTTAATAGTTTTTATTTTCCATAATGAATTTTGCTTTTCTAAAGTTACTTCTAATATTGGTGCTGGATATTTTTCAAATATTTTTTTAGCAATTTTTTCTATACCTTTTAGGTTAGCTATTCCAAAGAAAATCTTGATAGCTAATAGGTTTGTATTTAAAGCGTTTAACGATTTATGCTCTCTACTATTAATTAAATTAGATAATTGAGTTTCTTCAAAGTGGCTAATGCTATTGAGTGTTTCAACAGTAGGTATAATAGTATCTTTATTTGAGTGTGCTAAAAGACAAGCGTAATAGCCTTGCTCAAGATAATTCATTTGCTCAGATAAGTTAATGATATAGTTAGGCTTGTTACTAATGTTCTGTAAATATTGATGTGTAGTTTCTAAGTTTGAATATGGATAGTATGGTGACCATGTGTCTTGATTATCAATAAGTATTTTTAAGGGTTTCATATAACCTTATGTTGAGATTAATGCGAGCGTATTATCTGCTTTTTTTTATAAAATGCAAGAATTTTTATTATGATTAAACTTAGTATTTTTTAAGCTATTAGTTATCGTTGAATTAAGCTAATATAAAAATAAGGGAAGAGTCGTTATTTGTCATATGTTATACAAAAAATGTTTGCTTATAATGCTTTTGTTTATGAGTGTTTATTCTTGTTATTCATACGATGAAATTGAAGATTTTAAATATAATCAGAATATCTTATTAACAGGAGTAGTTGGTAGTATTCCTAAGTTAGAAGATAACTATTATCAGTTTATTTTTCATAGTTATAAATATGGAGATATCTTATTAAAGGCTAATAAGTCATATCGACATTATTTGATACCAGCAAATAAGCTAGAGTTAGAAGCAAAAGTACATAAACCTCAAGAGTATGATAATGTAGAGGCTTTTAACTATTCTGAATATTTAGATCATAATGATATTGTTGCCATAGGGCGGATGGTGGATAATACGGATATTATCTACAAAGGCACAGCAAGCTTATACTTGCCAGAAAGGATAAGGTATTATTTATTTAATAAACTAGAAAAAGATTTGCAAGGAAATGAATTTAAACCTTATATTCTAGCATTACTTATCGGTGATAAAGAGTTTAGTCAATCTCAGCAAAATTTGTTGATAAGTTCTGGTACATCGCATCTTATGGTAATTTCAGGATTACACATTGGGCTTTTGGCATTTATTGCTTTTGCTCTTTTTAGAGGTTTATGGTCATTATCTCCACGCTTATGTCGTAAGTTGCCAGCACAATATGCTGGTGTTATCGCCTCTGTGATAGTGGCTTTTATATATAGTTTATTAGCAGGTTTTAGCTTACCAACTCAACGAGCATTGATAATGCTTTTAGTAGTAGCTTTCTTATGGTTGTTGGGTAAGCGTATTTCGATAGTTAAGTCACTGAGTATAGCTTTAGGTATTATAATATTGATTGATTTTGAATCAATATATAGTGTGAGCTTATGGTTGAGTTTTTCAGCTGTTATGCTCTTGGTTATTATCTCTATAGTACTACAACAATATAAGTCAAAATTGGCAAAAACATTACTTGCACAAATATATCTAGCAATCTTTTTAGTGCCAATTTCAGTTTATTATTTTGGTGGGTTCTCAGTTATTTCGATTTTAGCAAATATCGTTGCAATTCCATTAGTTAGTTTTGTTATAGTGCCATTACTGTTAGTGTGTTTACTGCTCTCTTATGTTGGACTAAGCTTCTGGATAGTTCCTAGCTTAGTTATTAAACTATTAATTGCTTATTTAAGCTTTTTGACAAGCTATGCTGGTTTTATTGAATATTGGAGTTATTTTTCATTTTTTAATCTTATAATTATTATTTTTGGGATTATTTTAGTGATTTTCCCATTTAGTAATTCAATTAGAGTACTTGGGTTAGCTTTATGCTTAGTATTTTTGCAATCTTCAGAAAATACTTCGCAAAAGAATCAATATTTTCAAATCCATATTTTTGATACTAAAAATCAAATAGTGCTAATTGAGGAAAATGGTCAAAATATTTTATACATCTCGGCAAAGAATCTAGCTAATAATTATGTTTTATCAAATGCTTTAGGTAGTTATTTGAGGTTAGTAGGAGTTAAACGGATTAACTATATGATTGTGGTTGATGCTGATGATGAGGGCTTTAACACTGATTTTATTAGACAGATAGTTCCTATTGAAACTATTATTACAAATTTAAAGACGGAGAAGCCATTTCAAAAGTGTAGTTATAAGAATAGCTTCAACTTAAGTCAAAATACAAAAGTGAAACTCCTCTCAAATGGTACAAGTTGTTTTATCTCAATTAAATATAATAACGAGGAGTTTTTAATTACAGATAATTCAAATGCTAAGTATCAGCAGCAAATTTACACTTTGTATAATAGAATTATTAATCCGAATATAGTGATTAGCCCTTTAGTGATTGATACTAAGTTTTTTAAACCTAGTAGTGAGTATCTTATATACACTTCAGATCAGCTATTGAATCCACAGACTTATAAAAACATTAACATAAGTGTATTTGATACATATGCTAATGGAGCTATAACTATTACTGTCGATAATGATGGTACCTTAAAAATAAGATCTTTGTTTAAAAAATATTAGCTAAAAGTGATTAATATTTTTTATAGTCTTTCAAAAAAGTTTTTATTAATGGTAAGATTTAAGTCAACAGTCAATAATTTAAACGGTCCTCAATGATAAATGTTATTAAGTACGCTTACTATGGATTATTTTCGCTGGTATGTTTGATGTCTACAGCTATAATTGCTTTTATACCAGTATTTATTTTTTCGTTAGTTAAGCTTTTGATACCTATAAAGAGTATAAGGTATTTCTGTACATCGGCTGTTCAATACTCTGTGAGCTTATGGGTAAGTTTTGTTATTCTAATTGCTAAGTTTTTTTCACCTACTAAAATTGAGGTTGAACAAAATAAAGAGTTAGATAAAAATGGTTCATATCTTATTATATGTAATCATAAAAGTTGGCTTGACACTTTTGTGTTGATGATGATTTTTCACAAAAAAATAGCCTTTCCTAAATTCTTTATGAAGTTTCAGGTTTTTTTCATACCTGTATTAGGTTTGATTGCTTGGGCTTTAGAGTTTCCTGCGATGAAGCGCTATAAGAAAGAATATCTTAAAAAGCATCCTGAGAAAAAAGGTGAAGATCTTAAGAAAACAGTTGAGTATTGTAAAAAATTATCTTCTAGACCAACAACTATCGTTAATTTTGTTGAGGGTACTAGATATACTTCTCACAAAGCTCTTAAAAGTGCTTACAAAAACTTGCTTAATCCTAAAGCAGGTGGCATAGCAGTTATTTTAAAAAGTCTCTCTGATAGAATGGTAGGAGTTTTAAATACCACTATAGTTTATGATAACCCAAAGCAAACTTTGTGGGATTATATGATTAGAAAGACAAAAAAAATCAAAGTTAAAGTAGATCTTATTCCAATATCAGAAGTGCCTATGGGTGATTATTTTACTAGTGAAACAGATAAGGAATATTTTCAAGTTTGGTTGAATAAGCTTTGGCAAACTAATGATGAGTATATTTCTAAAGAGGCAAAGAAAATCACTCACTAATTATCAACAACCTTTTCTACTAAATTATATACAACCACAGGGGTAAAATATCACGCTCAATTTATTTTAGTAACATATATTCAGCACTAGTTCTAAGCTGTTTTGTTACCTATGATATTTCGGCTATAAAATATAGTTAGCCCATTAAACTAAGCGATAGGCAATCTAGTAAAATAGTTTATTTTGAAATATGGTTATGAAAAGAAACTCTTAGAAATAAAAATTAGTTTAATGTATGCGGAAGCCAGTTAAGCTCAACAAATAAGAACAAAGCTGAATAAATACCCATAAAGATAAAAGGCATATAAATCTCAAGAATTCTAATAGGCTTGAAAGATCCTTTTTGTTCAGCGATATGTTCTTCTGTTAACCATACTTTTGAAGGAAGACGCTTCTCAAGAGATGGTACGATACTATTTTTTATCTGTATATGATGTCTGAAGAACCTAATAATTTTCCACCATGCATAACAGAATACTAGTCCTGCGAAATAAGGTATAGTAACAAGAATACCAGATGGTGGATTTTCAACATTGATATTATTACTAATTGCTAGAGCAACTGTACCTACAAGAACAAGGTTGAAAACCAAAAAGAATAAGTTAATTACGATTCTTCTGTAGCTAGTTCTATCTGTTAATTCAACATATATTCTATATTGCTCGATCAGCAGTTGATTATACTGCTCGTTAGATAAATTACTTTCGTCATCATTGCTCCATAATTTATCTTGTATATCTTTATGATTAATTTTTTCCATTTTGTTCCTTTTTTATCTATTAGTTCGAAAGAATTTTACAACCTTAATCCTATTATATTTTAAGACGATTATCAAACTTTTAATACTTTATAATCATCTATATCTGTCTCCAGTGATTATATCAATAATTCTAGATGGTTGTGAAGACTTAACTTCTGTTTCTAGTATGTAGATACTATTAAATATTTCATTAATTGAATGAGGGTCATTGATAAAATCACGTCCTGATATATTTGCGCTAGTTGAGATAATTGCATCATCAATTTTAGAACAGATATCGGTTATTATCTCAGTGGTAACTAAGCGTACAGCAATAGTTGGCTTACCTCCGGTTAACCATTGTATAGATACTTTACCTGGCACAATCCATGTTGTAGGCTGTTCCTGTACTGTACATATTTTTTTGATTTGCTCTTCTGATAACTTCGTAGTATCTACGTACTTTAGTAAATGCTTGTAGTTATGGGAGATTATTATAAACCCTTTGCTTGAGTCTCTTTTTTTTAGATTAATAATTTTTTCGACAGCATTTTCAGATATGTTGCAACTTAAACCGTACACTGTATCGGTTGGAAGACTAACAACTTGATCATTTGTAATCTCAGATATGATCTTATTCAAATCTTTTGTAAGCATATGTTAGATATTATTGGCTTATAAACTAGACATATTTTATTACATTTTATAAATAAAAAAACCTATAAGCTATAAATAGATTATAGGTTTTGTAAATTTAGATTCTTAAAGATCGAAGTTGAATTACTTCTTATTTAATTGCTCTTTGATTAGGTCACCAAGAGTTGTAGGAGTCATTTGTTCTACTTTGTAGTTAGACTTACCTGCAGCAGTATTATCTTCATCAACAGCTTTGATAGAAAGAGCTATGCTTCTCTTCTTAGCATCAATATTGATGATTCTAGCTTCAACTTCTTGTCCTTCACTTAGCTCATCACGAACATCTTTTGTGTGCTCAGCAGAAATTTCAGAAATTCTGATGAAACCGTCAATGTTGTTATCAGCGTCAAGCATAACTACAGCACCGTTGTCTTGTACTTTAGTAACGTTACCTTTTACTAAAGAACCTTTAGGGTGAATGTTTATGAAGTTCTTGAATGGGTCTTCAGAAAGTTGCTTCATGCTAAGAGCGATTCTCTCAAGATCAGTGTTTACAGAAACTAATACAGCTTCTACATCATCACCTTTCTTAAGCTCTTTGATTGCTTTAGCTGGGTTATCCCATGCAACATCTGAAATATGTACAAGACCATCAATACCACCTTCTAAACCGATGAATACACCAAACTCAGTGATTGATCTAATCTTACCAGTTACTTTATCGCCAGGCTTGTAGTTTTTCTCAAATTCATTCCAAGGGTTAGCTCTACATTGCTTGATACCTAGAGAGATTCTGTGATTATCAGCATCTAACTCAAGTACGATAACTTCAACTTCTTGACCGATTGATACAGCTTTATGAGGGTTAACGTTCTTATTAGTCCAATCCATTTCAGATGTATGAACAAGACCTTCGATACCTTCTTTTAACTTAACAAAACAACCATAGTCAGTAATGTTAGTTACTGTACCCATAAGCTTAGCACCTACAGGAAGCTCGTTAGCAATATTTAACCATGGATCTTCACCAAGTTGTTTGATACCTAGAGATATTCTTTGTTTCTCTTTGTCGAACTTGATTACTTTAACATCGATTTCTTGGCCGATAGATAGTACATCTGTAGGGTGGCTGATTCTGCTCCAAGAGATATCTGTGATGTGTAATAAACCATCAACTCCACCAAGATCAATAAACGCACCGAAATCAGTGATGTTTTTAACGATACCTTGAAGAACACTACCTTCAGAGATTTTCTCTAACATAGCATCTCTATCGCCAGAATTGTTTTCTTCGATAACTGCTTTTCTAGAAACAACGATATTGTTTCTCTTAGTATCGATTTTAACAACTTTTAATTCGATATCTTTGTCTTCTAAATGAGCTACATCTTTGATAGGTCTTGTATCAACTAGTGAACCAGGTAAGAATGCTCTTAAGCCTTCAACATCCATAGTGTAACCACCACGAACATGATTAGTGATTTTACCAAGAACAGTTTCATTGTTTTCGAATGCTTTTTCGATTCTATCCCAAAGCTCGATTTTCTTAGCCTTATCTCTTGATAATCTAGTTTCACCGCAGCTGTTGTCTAGAGCTTCTAAAACAACGTTGATTTTATCACCAGCAGCTACTTCTAGTTCGCCATTACTGTTTTTTAGAGAAGAAACAGGAATGAAAGATTCTGACTTAAGACCAGCATCAATCATTGCAAATTCTTTGTCTATGCTTACTACAGTTGCTTCGATGATTTTACCTATTCTCATCTCTGTTTGTTTTAGAGATTGCTCAAATAGTTCTTTGAAATTTTCTGACATTTTTTTGATTTCCATTTCCAGTGTGGTTGGTTATACATAGTTTGACAAGTACCCACTGGTTCAATATAAAAAGTACTAGCAAACAATTATGTAATGTATTATCTTATCTAAGAGACTCAAATTCTTCAAGATAAAATTACTAAAACTTATGTCTAATTATCCACAACATGATATTTTTTTTATGCAGAAAGCTTATGAGCAAGCGTTCTTGGCTTATAAGGCTGGAGAAGTTCCGATAGGCGCTGTTCTCGTCAAAGATAATCAAATAGTAGCCCAAGATTTTAATAAAACTATAATGCTTAACGACCCAACAGCTCATGCGGAAATTTTAGTTTTACGACAAGCGGCCAAGGAGCTTGAAAACTATAGATTAGTTAATACAAAATTGTATGTTACTTTGGAGCCATGTATAATGTGTTTGGGTGGTTTAATTCAGGCTAGAGTGTCTGAGTTGATTTATGCTTGTGATGATACTCGTGTTGGAATTTTCTCTCGGGAGAAGTTGCATCAAAGTAAGAATATTAATCATAATCTTAAAGTAACATCTGGCGTGATGACTGAGGAGTGTAGTAAGCTCTTGAGAGATTTTTTTAAATTAAGAAGAAGTTAGGTATTTATGCAAAAAGAAAAAATTGTCGTTTTATATGGTGGGGACTCTCCAGAGCGTGAGGTGTCTCTAAAATCTGGTAAAGCAGTTTTAGATTCTTTACTAAACCAAGGTTATGATGCTGTTGGTTTAGATGCAAGCTCAAAAGATTTGGTTGTTAAACTTTTCGAGTTAAATCCTGACAAATGTTTTATTGCGCTACATGGTGAAGATGGAGAGAATGGTAGAGTTGCAGCGCTGCTTGAATTGCTGGGGATTAAGCATACAGGTTCAACTATGAAATCATGTGTTGTAACAATGGATAAGATGATTTCCAAGGAAATCCTAATGCATCATCGTATGCCCACACCAATGGCAAAATTTCTTACAGATAGATTGGTTGAGGCTGACGAGATCAGTTTCCCAGTTGCTGTTAAACCAAGTAGTGGTGGATCTAGTATAGCTACTTTTAAAGTAAAAAGTTTTGAAGAGCTTGAAAATGCTTATCAACAAGCATCAAAGCATGGTGAAGTGATGATTGAACAGTGGGTTACTGGGAAAGAGATAACAGTGGCTATTGTTAATAATGATGTTTATTCATCTGTTTGGATAGAGCCATTAAATGAGTTTTATGACTATGAGTCAAAATATAGTGGCAAGTCTATATATCACGCACCAAGTGGATTATGTGAGCAAAAAGAGCTAGAGGTTCGACAGTTAGCTAAGAAAGCGTATGATCTATTAGGCTGCAAAGGTCATGCTCGAGTAGATTTTATATATGATGATAAGGGAGATTTCTACATTATGGAGATTAATTCATCTCCAGGAATGACAGAGAATAGTCTATCTCCTAAGTCTGCGGCGGCTGAGGGTATTGACTTTGACAGCTTTGTTAAATCAATACTAGAACAGGCACAATGCTAAAGATTTTTAAGAAATTTTTTATACTAGGTTTTATTTTTGTAATAGTCTTAGGCGCTACAGTTTTTATTGTTAGCAAAACCGATAAGAAAATTTCAAGAGTAGATGTGGTTTCTAATGATGGTCTAGTCTATATTTCAAAACAAGATTTGATCGACAAAATAATAAGCTTAAACAACAAACAATGGTTTGATCTAGATATCGATACTGTTGAGAAGTATTTCTATAATATGCAGGGGGTTGATTATACTTTAGTAAAGAAGGTATGGCCATCAACTTTGGTTGTTTATATTTATGATCATAAGCCTGTGGCGTATTGGAATAATAACCAAATTTTGCTTGATAATATGGATATTATTACTCCTGTTGTTTTTGATTACGATAAAAATTTACCATATATAGATAGTAATGATGACACAAGTAAAGACTATATTTATGAAACTTTGCTAGAGTTAAATAAGCTTGCTAAAAATAACAAAATGCAAATAGTCAAAATATCATACAGAGGCAATCAATTTAGTGTTTTACTTTCTGATGATATTGAAGTGGTCTTAGGTTCGGTAAAACTAAAAAAAAGATTAGAGCTATTTTTTAAGTCATATAAGGATGTCAAAAACTATAAATCCGCGAAATATTTTGATATGAGATATAGTGACGGTTTTGCAGTAAAGTATAACTAGAAAAAGATTTATTTTATTGGTTTTCTATGATAATAAGCTTATAATGTAATATAAGTGTATGAAAGTAAAAATATCTGTCTTAGATTGGGGCTTTATATAATGGGTTTTGGGAATAGTAATTTTTGTGCGGTAGATTTGGGCTCTCATAAAATCACCGTTGCAATTGGACAACTTGCTGAAAATAACAGTATAAAAATATTAGGAGTTAGCCAAAAACAATCAAAAGGTATAAAACAAGGTTCTGTAATTAACCTTGAGATGGCTATGGAAACACTAAATGCAGCTTTAGATGAAGCAAAGAGCATCGCAGGAGTAGATATTAAAGAAGTTACTCTTGGAGTAAGTGCTCCTAGTATCAGTGGTTTTAACTCTTATGGTTTAGCAGCTGTCGAGAATGGAGAAGTAAGTTTAGAAGATTTGGCGATGGCTATTAAGACAGCAAAAGCTGTACCAATGTCTGCTGATACTGAAATGCTTCATGTTCTTCAAAGAGATTACATAGTAGATGGTCAGTCTGGAGTTACTGAGCCAATCGGTATGTTTGCGGTTAGGCTTGAGTCTAATGTCCACATTATCGTGGCATCTTCTAGAATGTTGCAAAACGTCCGCAAATGTGTTTCAAGTTGTGGCTATGCCATAGAAAACTTGGTTGTAGAACATTTGGCTGCGAGTAGTGCGACTCTGACTGATAATGAAAGAGAAATGGGCGTTTGTCTTGTAAATATTGGCGCTGATTCAACGAGTTTTTCTGTGTTCGCAGATGGAGGTATTTGTTATACTTCGAGTATTAAGACTGGTGGAGCGAGTATTTCTTCAGATATATCTAAAGTATTTAGGCTTCCTATTGAAGCAGCTGAAAGTTTGAAACTACAATTTGGCTATTCAGCGAGTAAGTATCTTAAAAATCCAGATGAGAAAATAGATATACCAAATTCATTAGGTAATGCTAAAAAAAGAATATCATTGCAGGACTTGTCTTTGGTTATAGAGGCTAGAGTTGAAGAGATATTTGAATCTTTATATCGCGAATTAGATCAAAACCGTTTGTTGGAAGTAATTTCTTCTGGTATTGTTTTCACTGGTGGTGGTGCTAAGTTAAAAGGATTAGCAAGGCTTGCCGAAGATATGTTTAAACTTCCTGTAAGAGTAGGTGGCCCTATCGAGGTTTCTGGTGCAAGTGAGGTTGTACACAATCCATCATATTCAACAGTTGTGGGATTGTTGAAGTATGCTGCAGAAAATAGTGATGCAACTAATGATCAAAAAATTGATGATGATGTTATGGAGATAGATGAAAGTACAACTAAGTCTAAGAAAAAGATAATATCATCTGTTAAAGGTTGGTTTTCAAATAATTTTTAAGTTAAGTAGTAAGTGAATCTAAAAGTAAAGGAGTAATTATATGTTTGATTTTAATGATTCAATGGTTTCAAATGCCATAATTAAAGTTGTTGGTGTTGGTGGTGGTGGCGGTAATGCTGTACAACATATGTGTGAAGATGTTACAGATGTTGAGTTTTTTGCACTGAACACTGATGGTCAAGCATTATCTAAGTCAAAAGTACAAAATATATTGCAAATAGGTACTAATCTTACAAAAGGTCTAGGTGCTGGTGCAAATCCTGAGATCGGTAAAAGAGCAGCAACTGAAGATAGAGCAAAGATCGAGCAACTTCTTGAAGGTGCAGATATGGTTTTCATCACAGCTGGTATGGGTGGTGGAACAGGTACTGGTGGTGCGCCTGTAGTTGCTGAAGTAGCAAAAGAAATGGGTATACTAACTGTAGCTGTGGTCACTAAGCCTTTCCCATTTGAAGGACCAAGAAGAATGAAAGCTGCTGAGTATGGTATTGATGAGCTAACTCAACATGTTGACTCTATAATTACTGTACCAAATGAGAAGTTACTAAGTGTACTTGGCAAAGGAGCATCGCTAATAGATGCTTTCAATGCTGCTAATGATGTATTAGGTAATGCTGTTAAAGGTGTTTCTGAGCTTATCACTAAGCCAGGTCTTATCAACGTTGACTTCGCTGACGTTAGAGCTGTAATGACTGATATGGGTCTAGCTATGATGGGTATGGGTGAAGCTACTGGTGAAAATAGAGCAAGAGAAGCTGCTGAAGCTGCGATTTCTAGTCCATTACTTGAAGATATAAATCTTGATGGTGCTAAAGGTGTAATCGTAAATATTACAGCTGGTATGGATATGTCTATTGGTGAGTTTGAAGAAGTTGGTGAAGTGATTAGATCATTTATTTCTGATGAAGCTATCGTAATTGCAGGTACAGTTATTGATCCTGATATGACTGACTCTATGAAAGTAACTGTTGTAGTTACTGGTATAGAAAAAGTAGCTATGAAAAGAGGATTTGGTGTAGAGAAGACAACATCTAATCCGTCACAAGGTTACTCAAGCAAGCCTTCACCATCTTTTTCAAGAAGTGAGGATGTTTCTAGCTCTGCTAGTGCTCCGAAAACAGAATCTGAAGATGTTAATAAATCAGATATTCCAAGTTTCCTTAGAAGAAGATAATTTCTTATAGATTTTTCTTATTGTCAAAATAATTTAAATATATTGCTATAGCTCTAAAATCTTATTGATTCTATATCAATATAGTTCTTTGACATATATAATTTAGATATTGATGTTTTGCATATACGTTTTGTTTGTGGACTGTCATGTCGAAATATATTGAGTATTTCCGACTGTGCTTTCTATGATAACTTGATTGTATATATTTAGAGAGGTTAAGAATGAAGCAAAAAACTATTTCAAAAGAATTTTCGGTTACGGGTATTGGCCTACATTCTGGTGTAGATGTTTCTATGACTGTTAAGCCAGCTAGTACTAATATTGGTATAGTATTTCGTCGAGCTGACCTTAGTCCTATAGTAGATATCAAAGTTACACCATCTAATATCAAAGAAGCTATAATGTGTACATTATTAACAAAAGATGGTGATCAAAGTTTGTCAGTATCAACTATTGAGCATCTAATGTCTGCATTTGCAATGTTTGAAGTTGATAATGTTCTAATCGAAGTTAATGCTCCAGAGTTACCTGTAATGGATGGTAGCTCTTATGAGTTCACACAATTATTAAAAGATGTTGGTGTAGTTGAGCAAGAAGCTGACCGTAAAGGGATCAAAATTCTAAAGTCTGTAAAAGTTGAACATGAAGGTAAATTCGCAGAAGTTTTACCTAGTGATACTCTTAAGTATGAATTTAAGATTGAGTGGGATCATCCAGTAATCGCTGCAACAAACGATCATATCGTATTTGAGTATAGCCTTGATGAATATATCAAAATGGTTTCAAAAGCGAGAACATTTGGTTTTTATGAACAGCTTGCATATTTGCATCAAAATAATTTGGCAAAGGGAGCTTCTTTAGATAATGCTGTAGGTATTACTAATGATGGTGTTCTTAACGAAGGTGGCTTACGTTACGAAGATGAATTTGTAAGACATAAACTATTAGACGCAATTGGTGACTTTTATGTTGGTGGTTATATATTGGGACATTTCAATTGCTTTAAATCTGGTCATACTCTTAATAATAAACTTTTACATGCTGTTTTTGCAGATAAAGATGCATGGGAGTATATTTAGTCTGTTAGAACTATATCTTCATCGTTGATTTGTATAGCTAAAGATTCTTTTATTAGCTTCACATTTTGATCATTATGAATTTTCTTAACTGCATTTTCACGCTTAATTTCAGCGGGAGATTTGTGATTAGAGCTATTGGAAGTTGGTAGATTTTTAATATCTAGTCTAAAGCCTGGGCTATCTAAATGCTGACTAATAGCTGATTGCAGCTTTGCTATACTTTGAGGTTCAAGCTCAAGAATTTTCTTAGCATCTTCATTAAGTTGAATTTCAAATGTGTCATTAGTTTCATTTATTAGGTGGCTGTTAAATGCTAAGGTCTTTGTAAAACCCTTTAGTTTAATTGCATTTAGCAGATTGAACCATTTTTTATCCAAAGATTCTTCTGAAGTATTGTTTTGTCTGTTAGATTCGCTAAACTGCCTTTGTGGCTGTGGCTGTGGCTGTGGCTGTGGCTGTGGCTGTGGCTGTGGCTGTGGCTGTAAAGCATTCTTTAGGGCTTTAATGTCATTTTTTGTCTCTGAAGAGATCTTCGGGGTAGTGTTTAATGAATGATTACTAGTTAAGTTTTTTTTTTGGAAGGCTATCAGTCTAAGTACAGCCATTGTTACACCAGTTTCAAAGCTAGGAGCTAGGGATATATCTTTTTTAGCAGTAATTGTAAGTTGATATAAAAAGTGTGCTTGTTCAATAGAAATTTTATCAAGAACCTTATTGATAATATCTATATCAATATCAATAATCGCATCTAGAGACTGTGTAAAACTATAAATACAACAAGCAAACCATATCTCAGCGATTCTATCTAGCACTGCATCAGCATTGCTTTCTGTAAGAGTTAAATTTTTTACAGCAGGTAATACCGCGCTTGGGTTATTTTCGATAATAGCTTCGATAATGTTATAGACCTCTTCACTATCTATAATTCCAAGCATTTGTTTAATTTGTGCTTGCTTAAGCTCACCACTACAAAAGCTTATAGCTTGATCAAGTAAACTTAGAGCATCTCTTAGACTACCTTTTGCATGATAAGCAATATAGTCTAGTGATTGTTCATCTGAGCTTATATTTTCTTTATTAAGAACTACTTTTAGTTGATCCTTGATATCGGATTGTGAGATATGCTTTAGGTGTAGTTGAATACAACGTGAAAGTATTGTGACGGGTATTTTATGATAATCTGTGGTTGCCAATATGAATTTGACATATTCAGGTGGCTCTTCTAATGTTTTTAGTAGAGCGTTAAAGCTCTGTTTGGATAACATGTGAACTTCATCTATTAGATAGACTTTGTAGCGACCTTGAGACGGCATATATTGGATATTATCTAAAATCTCTTTTGTCTCTTCGACTCCTGTACGTGATGCAGCATCAATCTCAATCAAATCTATAAAACTATTATTATTAATCGCCAGGCAGTTTTCACACTTATTACATGGCTCTGCTGTAACACCAGTTTTACAGTTTAGACATTTTGCTAGTAATCTACCAAGTGTTGTTTTACCTACACCACGAGTGCCTGTAAATAAGTAGGCATGATGGACTTTTTGTGTTTCTAGAGCATGTACTAGACTATTAAGCGCATGCTGTTGTCCTGCAACTTCTGAGAATGATTGTGGTCTATATTTACGAGCTAATGCTTGATATGACATCTGTAAATTTTTTATTAGAAATCTTATAATAAATGATAACAAACTTAAGCCAAAAGAATAAGAGAGTATTTAAATAACTTTCAATACTCTTTGTTTGTAAAATTCAGCACAAAAATATAAAATCTATACACAAATTCTAATCAATAAAAATCAATAAAATGGAATCTATAAATTACAAGATTGTATTAAAAGATCTAACGGCCCGTATTGAATCTTTACGGGACTATCTTTGACTATGATGTCAAAAAAGAAAAGCTAACAGAAGTCTTAATGGAGCTAGAAGATGGCTCTATTTGGGATAATCCAGAGTATGCACAAAACTTGGGCAGACAAAAAGTAGAGCTTGAGAATGTTGTACATAATTGTGAGTATATTTCAGAAACCCTAGAAACCTTAACAGAGCTACTTGAGCTTGCTGAAGAAGATGAATCTTTGATGCAAGAAATTGCAAAGGATACTCAAGAGGTCACAGCTGAAATAGAGAAACTAGAGTTTCGTAGAATGTTTTCTGGTCAGATGGATCCTAATAATGCCTTTTTGGATATTCAATCAGGTTCAGGTGGTACAGAAGCACAGGATTGGGCAGAGATGCTAATGCGTATGTATATGCGTTGGGCAGATGGTCACGGCTTCAAGGTAACCGTTGATGATGTATCAGATGGTGATGTTGCAGGTATTAAGGGCTGTACTCTAAAAATAGAAGGCGAATATGCTTATGGCTGGCTGAGAACTGAGACAGGGATTCATCGACTAGTAAGAAAATCACCATTTGACTCAAATAGCAAACGTCATACATCTTTTGCATCAGTGTTTATATCGCCTGAAGTTGATGATGATATTGATATAGAAATCAACCCAGCAGATCTGCGTGTTGACACATATAGAGCATCAGGAGCTGGTGGACAGCATGTCAATAAAACTGATTCTGCAGTCAGAATAACTCACATTCCTACAAATATAGTTGTACAAAGTCAAAGCGATAGATCACAGCATAAAAACCGTGATAGTGCAATGAAACAGCTTAAGTCAAAACTGTATGAGATGGAGCTACAAAAACGTAATGCTGAAAAGAGTGCTCTTGAAGACTCAAAAGCAGATATTGGCTGGGGTAGTCAGATTCGCTCTTATGTGTTAGATCAGTCTCGAATCAAAGATTTAAGAACGGGTGTTGAGAATACAAATACTCAAGCAGTTTTAGATGGTGATTTAGATAAGTTTATTGAGGCTAGCTTAAAAAGTGGGTTATAATATTTAGTTATTGTAAATAAAATTCGCTACTTAACTGCGTAAGTTTTAGCGATATGTTTTTTTATGGCAGAAAAGTATGCACAACTACCTAGCACTTGCTACTGCTTATTTGCATTATCATTAGCAAAAGCTAACCATAAAAGTGTAAAAAATATAGGGTGAAAAGATGAGTAGTAAATTAAAAGATTTAATAAAAAATTCGATTAAAGAATATTTAGATGCAAATGAGATAACAGTAAAAGATGCTGTTAGAGGTAAGATTAGAGAACAGATTAGCGAGTCTCTTGATCAAGTGAGTGAAATAAATGATGATGTTGTAGAGCAAATAAAAACTCTTGTTAAAAAGCATATAACGGATATGCAAGAAAACTCACAAATAACATTAAGAAAAGAAAAACTACAGGCACTAGCTGAACAAAATAATGGTATTAGCCATCCAAATAGCTTTAGAAGAAATGTTGTTGCTCATGCTTTACAAAACCAATATGCACAATATTCAAAACAAGAACTTGAGGAGCTTGAGGATAAAAAGCAATACAATATCACAGGTAGGGTGGTTCTTCGTCGAGTGATGGGTAAGGCTTCTTTTATTACGTTACAGGATTATTCAGGTAGAATACAGGTTTATCTAAAAAAGAGTGATTTACCAGAAGGGCAATATGAAACTTTTAAAAATCTATGTGATTTAGGTGATATAGTTGGTATTACTGGGACTATGTTTAAGACTAATACAGGTGAGCTTTCTGTAGAGTCTAGTCACTTTGAAATTTTGACAAAAGCTATCAGACCTTTACCAGATAAGTTCCACGGTTTAGCAGATCAAGAGATGAGATATCGTCAAAGATATGTTGATCTAATTACAAATGAAAAAGCTCGTGAAGTTTTTAAAGTTCGTTCAAAAGTTGTGAGCTTTATCCGTAACTATTTTGATAAATTGGATTTTATGGAAGTAGAGACTCCTATGATGCATGTTTTACAAGGTGGGGCAGCGGCTAAGCCATTTAAAACACATCATAACGCTTTGGATATGCCATTATACTTGCGTATAGCTCCAGAACTTTATCTAAAAAGACTAGTTGTTGGTGGCTTTGAGAGAGTATATGAGATAAACCGTAACTTCAGAAATGAGGGTGTATCTTCACGTCATAATCCAGAATTTACAATGCTAGAGTTCTATATGGCGTATGCTGACTATAATGATCTTATGGATCTAACAGAGGATATGCTATCTAAGCTTGTACAAGAGGTTATAGGTAGTGAAATACTTGAGTATGGTGAATATAAGATTAACTTTGGTGGTAAGTATGAGCGTATTTCAATGGTTGATTCAATCGTCAAATATAATGATGATATTACCAAAGAAGATTTAGCAACATTTGAATCTGCAAAAGCACTTGCTGAGAAGCTGAAGATAAAAGTAGAAGCTTATCACGAGCTTGGTCACCTAATAAATGAAATATTTGAAGAAACTGTTGAGCATCAACTAATTCAACCAACATTTATCACAGATTATCCAGCTGTAGTTTCACCTTTAGCGCGTAGACAAGATGGTAATCCTGAGTTTACTGATAGATTTGAATTCTTTGTTGGTGCACGTGAGATTGCTAATGGTTTCTCTGAGCTAAATGATGCTGAAGATCAGGCAGAACGTTTCAGAAAGCAGGTTGAAGCAGCAGCATCTGGTGATGATGAAGCTATGCCTTATGACAAAGACTATATCCGAGCATTAGAGTATGGTATGCCTCCTACAGCAGGTCAAGGTATCGGTATTGATAGATTAGTAATGTATCTGACAAATTCGCAGTCTATCAGAGATGTAATATTGTTTCCACACATGAAGCCTGAGTAAGAAGTGTCGAAAAAAAGCTTATTAAAATCTTTATTTGAAAATATCTATAATCCAAATATTGATCCCGAAAAGTTTATTCAAAAATTTGTACGCTTAGACTATAAACAAGTTGTTGATGGTCATAAGATTGATTACGATGGCTTTATTGAGCACATCAAAAAACAACGTGAGGTTGTTGAGAGTGTTAGATTTGAGTTTATTCATCTAGTAGAGGAGGGTGATATGGTAGCCTCTTTACATAGGGTATATGCCAATATGAAGCTGGATAATCGTAAATTAATAGCTGAAGTTCATGCTTTCTTTAAATTTGATAAAGATATGTTAGTTTCTTGTGATGAGCGTACTAGAATTATCCAAGGCAAGCCTGAGGATGAAGATCTAGGGCGTAGAAAATAATATTTAGGATAGTAAAGTTACTAGTGATCATCATCGTAGCTAGCTTTATGAGATTTACCTTCTATATATGAAGTAAATGCGATTAGTAATGCTGATACCACAAATACTAAGTGGATAGCTGCTGACCATGCTAAGTCTCTATCAGATGAATGAGATACTTCTAGAAACTTCTTCAAAAGAGAAATAGAAGATATACCTATGATAGAACCAGCAATCTTTAATTTAACTGCATTTGGAGATAACTTTTTAATCCAAACAGGTTGACCCCCACCTTTTTTATCAAGGTTCATTTTACTTACGAAGTTCTCATAACCACTTATGACTACAATGACTACAAGGTTTGCTACTAGTACAACATCACATAGTGTCAGAGCTAATATAATAAGTTGATCTTCATCAATGCTGCTATAAGCAGTGAATAAATGGTGAAGTTCATGATATATCTCATAGATAAACCCAAATAAAACTAGTGATAAAAGCAAATAGATTGGGGCTTGAAGCCAACGAATCCCAAATATAAACATTTCTATTACTGATAGTATTTTATTAATGAATCTACTCATGAACTGAATCCTTATTTAGCGGTTTTAAATTAACTATTCCGTAAGTAAAGATATATTAGACAAAACTTAAAAGCAACTAGCAACTATCAAATAATATTATAAGTGATATAAGTAAATATTATATGAAAAATTAAGTATCTCTTTACGAAGAGACTTTTTCTAATAATCTAACTATATGAAAATGGTTGTTGGCTTTAGCATCTTCAAGAGGAGTTCTACCCCATCTATCTTTTGCATCAGGATTTGCACCTTTGCGTATAAGATATTTGACTACTTCTTCATGACCCTCAGCTGAAGCTAGGTGTAGAGCAGTTCTTTTGTCGTAGTCTCCTTTGCTAATATCTACTCCCAACGCTACAGCTCTTTTGATTTCTGATAAGTCGCCATTACTCGCTGCCCAAATTAGTTCAAGAGTTAGGTTTGAATCTATAGTTCCTCTACCTTCAACAGGATTGATTTTATCGCAATGAGCAATATGATCATAGTTATGAAAACTAAATTTTTCTACCAATCTTTTACTAAATTCAACCCCTCTAACAGAGTTGTGATTATTGTCTAAACGTGGAGAAAAAATTGCGAATCCGCCAACATTAGGTATAGCTATAGCTAGTGCTCCTGATACACCTGATTTAGCCGGTAACCCAACTGAGAATGCATATTCTCCAGAAAAATCATACATTCCACAAGAATACATCATTGATAAGCAGTTACGAATTGTTGTTGGAGAGAATATTTTTTTGTGTGTGAAAGGACATATACCTCCATTAGCAATAGAGCTCATAATCTTGGACATTTTTTTAGCATTTACTTGTATAGAACATGTTTGGAAATAAAAGTCTAAAGAAGTGTCAATATTTGTATTTTGTGGGAATGCTCCAACTTCTTTCATAAAGTATGCGAGAGCATAGTTTCTGTTAGCTGTTTCTTTTTCAGAATGATACACAGCGTTATCAAAACCTATAGTTTCACCACCAGCTAGATTCTCCCAAACATTAGTTATATATTCAAATCTATCAGCAAGGTTCCACTCTGGTTTAATCAATGAGCACATCATTATCGCACCAGAGTTTATCATCGGGTTGTGAGGGCGGTCATATTTGTTTAGTGCTATTGCATTGAATGTAATACCACTAGGCTCTCTTCCAACATGCTTATGAACCTTATCTTCTCCGTTTTCTTCTGTTGCGATACAATATGTGATAGGTTTAGCTGTTGATTGAACACAATATGGATGTTCAAAGTCGCCAAGTGTAATCATCTGACCATCTACACTACAAAAGGCAACAGCAAAAAGTTCGGAATCAACTCTTGCTAATTGAGGAATATATGCAGCATTTTTACCAGAATTATTTTTTTTAGTTTCTTCAAATATTTGTTCAATCTCTTTACGGAAATCTTTGAAATTTGGAATTGTAAATCCTTTGCTGACAGATTTCTCAATTATACCGCTACTATCAGAAGTTATTTCTTTGAATTTTTTAAAGTCAATTTTGTCTATGACTGTTAGTCTATCTAGTTCTGCTCTTAATTTCTTGGTGCGCGGATCATCATTAGCTATACCCGCATCATCTAGGATAGTTGCTATATCAAATTTGGTCAAAAAACCATCATTGTTGCAGATGGCATTGAAAATGTTTTTATAATACTCATCTCCAGAAGACCTAGTTCTAATTAGTTTGTTTTTCATTTAGATGATTTAATCTTGAGTTACGTAGATGGTATTTTACCGAAAAAAAGAAAGATTTGATATATAGATAATATTAGTTGATAGCGGCATTTGCTAGAGCCATAGCGATTACATAAGGATCTGCATTTGCGCCAGGTCTTCTATCTTCAAGGTAACCATAACCTTTAAGTGCAACAGGTCTAGGGATTCTAATAGAACATCCTCTATCTGCATCTCCTACACTGAAAGTGTTCATGTCAGAAGTCTCTAGTTTTCCTGTTAATCTTTCATGAAGATTATAACCATAGTTTAAGATATCTTTTTTATGATTTTTTTCTAATGAATCACATATTTTCTTTATAGCTTCTCTTCCTGTTTCAGGATTTCTTGTTTTGCTTGTAGAGAAGTTAGTATGAAGGCCAGCACCATTCCAATCACCTTTGATAGGTTTGTTATCAAACGATATGTCTATACCGTACTCTTCACCTAGTCTTTCTAGAAGCCATCTTGCTAAGTGTGTATGATCAGATATGTTTAGTATCCCAGCATCTTCACCTTCAACTCCTCTGTAGCCGATTTGGAATTCCCATTGTCCAGGCATAACTTCTGCATTTATACCATAAAACAGTATTCCAGCATCTAAACAAGCTTGCATATGAGCTTCTACTA
Organism: Francisella philomiragia; assembly: GCF_018135955.1. NCBI lineage: Bacteria > Pseudomonadati > Pseudomonadota > Gammaproteobacteria > Thiotrichales > Francisellaceae > Francisella > Francisella philomiragia. The sequence goes on from NZ_CP063138.1 coordinate 107,557, forward strand.
AATCACGACCGTAGGCTTTGCTATTTCCAGCACTACAATAATAAGGACCTTGTGGACCTGGGAACCCTGTAGTAGGCCATCCAAGTGGTCTACCATCTTTGAACATTGTATACTCTTGTTCAAATCCTGCCCACATATCTTGGCAGTCAGCACTAGCTAATAGAGCTCTTAGTTTAGCTCTATTATTTGTGGCATGCGGAGTTTCTCCATCTGGATTATAAACTTCACACATAACAAGATATCCACACTCTCTCAAAGGATCGATTACAAAATTAACAGGCTTTAGAATGCAGTCTGAATTATCACCTGTAGCCTGATTCGTAGAAGAACCATCAAAGCTCCATTCAGGAAAGTCATCAGCAGTCTCAAAATCTTTAAATGGTAAAACTCTTCCCTTAGATCTAAGGCTAGGTACAGGATCTGAACCATCAATCCATATATATTCAGCGGTCACTACTTTCATATCTTTATTATATTCCTTAACATTGATTGATTAATCCTGATTAATGATATCAATTGTCTAAAAAAAGTAAATAATACTTATAGCCTCGTAACAAAAAAACTCAAAACCATAGCTAGAAAACTTCAAAAATTATTTCATTAAGTTTGAGTTTAATATTGCCTTTTTTAGCACCTTTAATATACAAATCAGTTTGTAGACATTTTTCAAAACCTATAGATATTTTTTCAGTACTAGTCTTATTTGCTAAGCTAATATAGAATTTCTGTTTTGAAGGCCAGATATTATTGTCTTTGAATATCTTTTGGTGATATGTTGGTTGTGTATTTTTAAGTTGTGAGATTATTCTTAATTCTCTTTTGATAGCCCATAGCACTAGAGGCGGTTTGTCATTTTCAGTTAGAATACTATTGAGAATTTTTAGTGCTTTAGTTTTTTGTTGAGAGAGAAGGGCTTCAGAAAGATCAAATACATCAAAGTTCGCATGTTCGTGTATAAATGGACGAATTGTGTTTTCATCATAGGTCTGAGTACTTTGGCGTGATAGTAGCTTGATAATTTGTTTAGAAGCAATCAGGTTACCTTCTGTTTTTTGAACTAGTAATTGAACGGCAGGTTGCGTGAGACTTAATCCTAATTGTTTTGCTTCATAATCTATTATATTTATAGCGTTATCTATATTGGGGTTAAATATGCTTATATGTATAGCTCGATGCTCCAAGCTTTGGAACCATTTAGCTGAGGTGTTTTGTTTTTTCATACCACTGAAAACTAGCAAGTAAACATTATCATCTTCACTTATTAATTTATCAGCTAATGCTTGCTGTAGTTTTTTCTGAGGAGGCTTATCGAAGTTGAACTGGATAAGTTTATCCATAGAAAATAGGCTTAAGCTATCAACTTCACCATACAACACATCTAAGTTCTGCTCATTTAAATCATGGTATGAAATCTCATAGCTTTTTGCTTTAAATTGATCTGTTATTTTTTCTATAATATTATGTTTCTGTAAAGGCTCATCACCTGTAATCATAAAAAGCTTATATTCTGTTAAATCATTTTTTTTGAGCAGATCAAAATAACTTAGTTGCATAATATTAAAAAAGTTTAATTATAGTTAGATATCATAGTTAGTTTACTATACTGATTAATGGATAAAAAACTAAAAGCGTACAATATGAAAAAAATATTATCAATAACTCTGGTTTTGCTTGCAGTGTTATTAACAGGCTGTGTAACAAAACCGGATAATATTAAGCCGGTTGAGAATTTTCAAGCACAAAAATATCTAGGTAAATGGTATGAGATAGCTAGATTTGATAATAGTTTTGAGAAAGGCATGACAGAAGTGTATGCTGAGTATAGCCTAAATCCTGATGGTTCGATAAAAGTTGTAAATAGTGGTATTACTCCAGAAACTGGTAAGAGAAGCTATGCAACAGGTATTGCTAAATTTGTAGATGGAGATGATCAAGGCTATCTTAAAGTGTCATTCTTTAGACCATTTTATGGAGCTTATGTAGTATTTAAACTTGATGATAATTATAAGTACGCGTATGTCGCAGGAGTAAATGAAAATTACTTATGGCTACTATCTAGAACCAAAACTGTACCTCAAAGTGTCAAAGATGATTTTATCAAAAAAGCTAAATCACTAGGTTTTGATACTAATAATCTAGTGTGGGTTAAGCAATAATTGCTCTCAAAACAAAATAATCTTCATAAAGCTTCTATTCCCTCATTTTTAATCTAACAGAAAAAGGCTAAAATATGTCTATTCTTATTAGAGCTTTTTAAAAGATGAAAGGATTGGCAGATTTCAATAGATTTGATTTTGGTTGGTTAGTCGTTAGTATTGGCATGGCTGTTGGTGCAGGGATTGTATTGGTGCCTGTGAGTGTAGGGGTTGTTGGTTTTGCAGTTTTTGTAGTGTCAATACTGATAGCTTATCCTGGTATTTATCTGTTTCAAAAGTTATATATAGAAACTTTATTTGCTGCAAAACAACCCAAGCCATATAAAGAGACTGTAGCCGAATTATTGGGCAATAAATGGGCTGTTTTTTTAGGGGCGGTATATTTATTGATGATGCTAACATGGACTATTATATATGCTGAGGTTGTTGCAAAATCATTAGCAGCATATCTATATATGTTTCATCTCAGCTCAAATCCACATTTAGAACAAAATGCGTTATACAGTGCTATATTGATGATTATTTTAATATTTACTGGTATGAAAAGCCAAAGGCTATTTGTAAGAGTATCAACTTTTTTAGTGTTTATATTAATCATAGCGATTGTATTAGTATCTATATCTTTAATTCCGCTATGGTCATTTAAGAATGTTGTGGAAATACCTGCAAGTAGTAGTGAGTTTGTTGCTAAGAGTATCATTATGTTGCCATTTTCTTTGACATCAATATTGTTTATACAGTCCCTAAGTCCGATGGTTATTGGTTACCGTAAGTATTATCACAATAAGGATAAGGAATTTGTTTTATCTAAAACTCTAAAAACTATGACTTTAGCATTTGTGATCTTAGTTGTTATTATTGGTTTTTATGTTCTATCATTTTCGTTAGTTATCCCTAGAGCCGATGCATTAGAAGCAACACAAAATAATCAATCAGCATTTATACTTTTAGAGAAACAGCACATATCAAATATGCTAATATATGGATGCGGAATTGTTATTAGCTTATGTGCTATTTTGACATCTTTTTTGAGTGTATTAGCAGGTATGGAGGAATCCCTAAAAGGCTTGCTGCGAAATAGTGCTATCAAATTAGGGCTTAAAGAGGACTCGAAGGGTGTTTTTAGTTTAAATACGCTTGTGATAGGAATAATTTTTTTAATGACATGGCTTTCAATAGTTTTTGATGCTCCTGTGTATAAATTAGTACCTTTATCTGGACCTGTCTTTGGTATATTGGGCTGCTTAGTGCCTGCGTATATTGTTTTTAAGATACCTAGTCTTGAGAAATATCGAACAAAAAGTATTTATTTTATTATTTTTGTTGGAATAATATTAGTGATATCACCACTGTTGACATCGGCATTATCTTAAAAATAGTGACTATATAGTTAGAAGATGTAAATCGATAGATTTAAATAAGATATATGTTTTTAAAAGGTTAATGTCTAAAATGTCTCATACCTGTGAAGACCATAGTTATACCAGCTTTGTTAGCAGCGTCAATAACTTCTTGGTCATTCTTTGAGCCACCTGGTTGGATTACAGCAGTTGCACCAGCTTTGATACACTCTTCTAAGCCATCAGCGAATGGGAAAAAGGCATCTGAAGCTACAGCAGAACCTTTAGCACCCTCATGAGCTTGTGCTTTTTCTGCTCCAATTCGAGCAGAATCAACTCGTGACATTTGCCCAGCACCAATACCGACTGTTTGAGTATTTCTAGCATAGACAATAGCATTAGATTTGACATATTTAACAGCTTTCCAAGCAAACATCATATCAGCCCATTCTCTGTCAGTTGGAGCTCTGTCAGTTACAACTTTACAGTCGTTTATTTCAACACCACCGTTGTCATAAGATTGAGATAAAATACCACCATGAATATTTTTGCTAATCATACGCGATGATTTTGTATCAAAAACTTTGCCAGTCTCTAGTACTCTAAGGTTCTTTTTAGCAGCTAAGATATCAAGTGCTTCTTGAGTATAGCTTGGAGCAATTATTACTTCTAAGAACATCTTGCCTAGAGATTCTGCAAATTCTTTATCAACCTCGCAGTTAAAAGCAACAATGCCACCAAATGCGGAAATTGGATCACAAGCTAGGGCTTTTGTCCAAGCTTCATAAGCATTTTTACCAGATGCGATACCACAAGGATTTGCATGTTTGATAATCGCACATGAGGGTTCTGAGTATTCACAAACCATTTCAAATGCACCATCAGCATCATTTAGGTTGTTGTATGATAGTTCTTTACCTTGTAGTTGCTTAGCATTTGTAATGCTTATACAGTCAGTATCAGTAGAGTATAAGGCTGCTTTTTGATGAGGATTTTCACCATATCTTAGTACTTGCTTTAGAGTTCCTACTGAAAATAATTTTTCTGGGTACTCTTCATCAAGTTCCTTGCTAAACCAATTTGCAATATGGCTATCATACTCAGCAGTATGGGCAAATGCTTCTTTGGCAAATTTACGACGAGTAGCTGGAGTCGTTTGACCGCCATTATCTGCCATTTCCTTTGCAACTATTTCATATTGGTTAGGGTTGGTTACGATAGTTGTGTGCTTATGGTTTTTTGCGCATGAACGTACCATTGACGGCCCACCTATATCGATATTTTCGATACAAGTGTCAAAGTCAGCGCCTGATTTAACAGTATTAACAAAAGGGTATAAGTTAACTACAACCATGTCTATTGCACCGATATGATTATCTGTCATAGCTTGTAGATGCTCTGAGTTATCTCTATCTGCTAAGATGCCACCATGAATTAGTGGGTGAAGAGTTTTTACGCGACCATTCATGATTTCTGGGAATTGGGTGTGATCAGATACATCTTTTACATTTAGCCCAGCTTCTTTAAGGGTTTTTGATGTTCCACCTGTTGAAAGTATTTCGACATTATATTTACTTAACTCTTTGGCAAATTCAACAATACCTGTCTTGTCAGATACAGATATAAGAACCCTCTTTATTTTTGACATGATTTTTCCTTGTTAATGATATGTTAAAGCTTAAAATTAAAATCTTATTATAACAATTTTAATCACAAAATCTTAGTCAAAACGCTTTTGTTTATGGGATATTTTACTAGTAAAATAGTGACTAATATATTAGTATATTTAATATCAGAACTTTAATCTTTAGATATTCAATTTAATATGTCAAATATTGTAATCGTTGGTGCTCAGTGGGGCGATGAGGGCAAAGGTAAGATTGCCGATACATTAGCCGAAAAATCAGATTTAGTTGTTCGTTATCAAGGTGGTAACAATGCTGGACATACTCTAGTGGTAAACGGCAAAAAAACATTTCTTCATTTGATTCCATCAGGTGTTTTGCATAAGCATACAAAATGCGTAATAGGTCATGGTGTAGTTGTTGATCCTATAGCTCTTGATACAGAAATTACACGTCTACAAGATACAGGTATTGAGATATCTGCAGATAATCTGTTTGTTTCAGAATCTTGTACAGTTATTACTTCATATCACAAGCTTTTAGATGCTGTTAGAGAGAATAGCACTACTGAGAAGATTGGTACAACTGGTAAGGGTATCGGCCCAGCGTATGAGGATAAAGTATCACGTAAAGGTATCAAATTTAAGCATTTGTTTGACAAAGATGTCCTAAGATCAAGATTAGCACTTTCTTTGGCTGAGAAAGAGACTCTATTTAAAGATTTATATAAAGTAGAGTATCCATCTTTAGAAGAAGAGTTTGAGAGATTGTATACACTAGGGCAAAAGCTTAAACAATATTCGGCTGATACTTTCTCTATCATCGATCAAGCTGTTTCTACTGGTAAAAATGTTGTATATGAGGGTGCTCAGGGAGTACTTTTAGATATTGATTATGGTACATATCCATTTGTGACATCTTCGAACACATCTGTAGCGGGTGTGTACTCAGGTGCAACAACAGCAGGACATAATCTTGATCATGTAATAGGTATTACAAAAGCTTATACTACTAGAGTTGGTGAAGGTCCTTTCCCAACAGAATTATTTGATGATACGGGATTATTTATACAGAAAAAAGGTGGTGAAATTGGTGTAACTACAGGTCGTATCCGTAGATGTGGTTGGCTAGATTTACCATTGCTTAAGTATTCTGCTAAGTGTTCAAATTTGACATCTATAGCATTGACAAAAGTTGATGTTCTTTCTGATTTAGATACCCTAAAGATATGTATTGGCTATAAGTATGAAGGTAAAGAAATATTCTGTGCTTATCCAGGCATAGATCTATATAAAGTAGAGCCTATACTGGTAGATATGGAACCATTCTCTCTTGATGAAGTTGTAACAAAAGAAAATATGCCTACTGCTCTTAAAACGTATTTAAGAACTATAGAAAATCATATTGGTATTCCAATATCTTCATTGGCTTATGGCCCATCTAGAGAGCAGATTTTATTCTTTGAAGATTATTTCAAAAAGGGTTAGTTATGAGTTTTGCTAAAGATAATACAGAAGTATATATAAGTGCCGAGCAGCTAGAAACTGAGATTACAAAGCTAGCTGATAAGATAAATAAAGATTATGCAGGTCAAGAGATTGTATTGATTTGTGTATTGAAGGGCTCGTTTATGTTTTTTGCGGATCTAACTAGGAAGCTAGAAGTTGATCTTAGAACTCACTTTGTGACGGCTTCATCTTATGGTTCTGGTACAGTTAGTTCGGGTAAGGTAATCTCCACTATTGGCTCCTTGAAAAAAGAGTATATTCAGGGTAAAAACGTAATTATAGTCGAAGATATTGTTGATACTGGACATACTTATCATAAGCTTATGGATGGTATAAATGAGCTAGAACCAAAGAGCTTAAAATTTGCAACTTTACTATTCAAACCAGCTAGGCTAGAAAGAGAAGTAAACCTAGATTATATATGCTTTGAAATTGAAGATAAGTTTATAGTTGGTTATGGTCTAGACTATAATGATAGATATCGCCAGTTGCCATATATCGGTATCATGAAAGATACTAAGTAAAATTTTCTTAAAAGATATATCCACGAAACATCATTATTAGTTATTTTATAACTTTGAGGTACTCAATAGACAGTCTTTAATACTCTGTACTTTATAGAGTATGTTAGTAACTAGATGAAGCCGATGTTTCTGGTTTTTTATGATGATGACAGCTAGTTACAAGTGTAGTCATAATTATTAGCATAATAGGTATTATTAGTAGCTTTTTCATATGTATTTTCCTTCTTAATTCTTTATAAGTACATATAATGTATGATCTTTAATTAATATTAATTTGGTAGACCATAAAATGATAATAATTAATTACTTATAGATATACAAGTTATTCAGGAGTAAGAGGACTTTTTTTAAAGAGTTTGAATTTGCTAAGATGGTTATTAAAAATAACTACTGACAAAAGTCTCTCTCAAGAAATCTTCAGCAAGCTTCCAAGCTCTTTTGTTTGACTCTTTGCTAAATACAGTACCAAACTCAGGATCATTAGCATTAGGGTTAGTAAAAGCGTGATATGTATTACCAAAAGTATGTAGTTGCCAGTCAGCTTTACGCATATTCATCTCTTGTTGAAATCTATTGACTTGCTCTGGTGGTACCATAGGGTCATTATAGCCATGTAGTACAAGTATTTTTGTGTCTATTTTTTGCTCTTTAACAATGTTAGATTCTAGCAAGCCGTGGAAGCTAATAGCAGCTTTTAATTCAAAGTTCGATCTAGCCATATCTAGAACACATTTACCACCGAAGCAAAAGCCTATAGCAGAAACACTTGACTTATCTACGCGAGGCATCTTTCTAACAATATTGTATGCAGACCTAAGTCTAGTCATAAGAGCGTGTTTGTCTTCAAGTAGGCTATTCATAAGAGTTGCATTTTCTTCTTTAGAACTGCCTACTTTACCTTCACCATATATATCTATGGCAAAACCTAGATAGCCTTTTTTTGCCATAGCGATTGCTTTTTCACAAGCAAAATTATCTCTACCAGCCCATGTCGGTGCTACCAAAACTGCCGGTAAATGCGCTCCTCTATCAGGGTATGCACAAAAGCCTTTTAATAAAACACCATCACCACGGTATTCAATTTCTTTGGTTATTATCATTTTTCTAAATTAAGTATACTAAAATTAGCATAATTATAATCGCAAATATGGCTTCGGTATAGTGACAACTTACTAGATTAGCAAAAATTAATAGAATTTACTTTTTATGATACTTATTAGATATAAAATACAGATAATAGTGGTAATAAAAAAGCTAATAGGAACATCGATATAATAGGCAGCTACAATCCCAGACCAAACAGTCAAGATGGATATAACTGTACTTAGAAATATAGGTTTATAAAAGCCATCTATCCATTGAGTAGCGATCGCAGCCGGACCTATAAGTAGTGAGAACACTAATAGTATACCAACAACTTGACAAGCCATAGATACTGTAATCGCAATGCAGATGAAAAGTAAGATGGACAGAAATTTATTGGGGATCTTTTTTGATTCAGCAAATACAGGATCTATCGATGATATAAATAATGGTCTAGCAATCATAGCTAAAAGAGCTATAGTAAATATAGCAAGAGTAAGTAGTATATATATTTGCTCTAGTGTCACAGTGAGGATATCACCAACAAGGATGGACATCACAGAGCCTGAATAGCCACTTTGATATAAAAACAGGAAGTAAGTACCAAGACCCAAAAAGAAAGTCAAAACGATGCCTATCGCGATATCATTTTTTTTGATTTTATCACCAAAGGCACCCATAAGAAGACCTGCGACTAGGTTTATGACAAGCTGTCCAGTCATGGCTGATAAATTTAGTAGAACTGCTCCAGAAGCTCCGGTAAGACTAATATGACCTAAAGCATGAGATGCAAATGATAATCTTCTGATAATCACAAAAAAACTAATAATACCGCATATAAGAGCGATTATGGTTCCAGCTATAAAAGCATAGAGCATGAAAGTATAATTAAACACAGATATCCTCCTGTAGACATGGCATCTCATTACAATAGTGACATTGACCATCCTTAAAGTGAATAAAAGCATCTAGTTGTGAGCTAATCTCTTTCATATCATGAGAGATTAGAAGTAATGTAATACTTTCTTTTTTGTGAATTGCTTTTAAGCATGCTAGAAATCTTTGCTTTGCATCTGGATCAAGATCTGATAGAGGCTCATCTAACAAAAGAACCTTAGGATTATTTATAAGAGCTTGAACTAGATATATACGCTTTTTTTGACCTCCAGAAAGATTCTTAAAAGGCTTGTGTATATAGTCTTGAGTCTGGGTCAACATAATAAGATATTCCAACTTTTCTCTGAAATTCTTATCAAATAAAGGTAATCCCCATGAGTTTGGTTTATAACTGTATTTTACCAGAGTATAGCCAGATGTTTTTTCTTCAAAATTGATTTCTCTTTCTTGTGGTATATAGCTAATGCTATTGATATCAACTTTTGCATTATTGATAGTAATAGAACCAGAGATACTTGGTATCTTACCCAAAAGAGTTTTGAAAAAGGTTGATTTACCAACACCATTTTTACCTACTATACCTACCCAAGCATTTGTTGGGATTTCAAGATTAAGAGGTTGTGTGATTGGCTTGTTATAGCCAATTATCAGATTAGAACATTTGATCATTTTATTGGTTAGATTTGTCTAGTGCTTCAGCAGTTTTTTGTAATGTTTTTACCATCCATGTAATAGCATCTTCATTTGTAGGCATCGTTTCTGTAATACCAACTACGGGTATATCGTTTTCTTCTGCTAGCTCTAACATTTTATTAGTGACATTATCAGTAACTTGCTTATTATAGAAAAGAGCTTTAACTTCTTTATCCATGAAAAGTTTTTGATAATCAATCATCATTTTAGGACTAGGTTCAGACTCATTCATAATAACCCATTGGAATGCTAGACCTTTCATATCTAAGCCTAGAGCACTTGCCATATAACCAAATAGAGGTTCTGTAGCTGTAACTGGAGTGCCTGCGCTAGATTGTTTGATTTGTTTAACAAGATCGTAGACTTGTTGATACTTATGTTCAAAATTAACATAGTTTTTCTCAAATAAATTACTATCAATGGAGTCTTCTTTAGAGAATACTTCCTTTAATTTTTTCGCGAGAGCAGGGAATGTGTCAGGATCATACCAAAGATGAGGATTGATACCAAATTTTGGAGTTTCAGGATAATCTACAAGATCTTGTACTTTAATGATTGTAGCATGTATATTACTCTTAAGAATAGGTATAATCCATGAGTCATAATCTGCACCGTTGTATATAATTACGTCAGCTGATGCTAACAGCTTAGCATTTTTGACCGAGGATATAAAAGTATGCGGATCGCCATCAGCATTGTTTATGATATTAGTAACTTTGACATTACTACCGCCTATAAGCTGAGCTATACTTCCATATTGGTTTTCAGCAGCAACTACAGTTATATCATGAGATCCTTTTGTTGTTTGTGGTTTAGTTGTCTCTTTTGTTAGAAAGTTAACAGCTACAAAAGCTATGATGATTATTGCCATCGCAGCAGCGATTATTAATTTTTTCATATTTTATATAGGTTCAAAATTTTATAACAAATAATAGATTAAAAAAAAGTTAGAGTAAAGCAGTATATATTTTAGTTATTTGAATCTTTGATAAACAAGGCAATTATAAATGAAAGAATCATTAATATAGGAATAATTATTAATGTGTTTTGGAAAGCATATAATGTCTCATGTGATTGCTTAAGATGAGTTATTAATGCTCCTGTAGCTGGTTGTAAGATTCCTCCACTTAGTGGTAAGAACATATTTACTACTGCTAATCCAGTTGCAATTTGTGTCGCAGAAACAGTATTTCTTAGTGCAGAATAATTAAGAACATGAACTGCTTGGACAGCACCAAATAGGATACATAAGATTACAGCTACAGGAAAACTTGTATTGAAAAATAATAAGTATGTAACAATAAAGAATCCAAAGATAGGTGTAATTAATAAGAATTTCTTCTCGCCGTCAAATATTGAGGCAATAGCTCCCCATATTGGACTAGATATAGCTACACCAATAAAGATTAGTGAGGTACAGTAACCAGCATTGGCTTGAGAGAAACCGGTCAGTTGTAGATATTTTATTCCCCATAAATCAGCAAAAAGAACAGTGGTTCCATAGATAGTAAAGCAATACAAACCATTAAACCAAATTTGTTTATTTTTGAATACAGTAACAATATCTTTCAGACTACTTGTCTTTTGTTCATTTTGCATATTCTGTTTAGAGTAGTCAGGATGTACTCTTATTATAAATATACTAACAAGTAGTAAAATTACAGAAATTATGAATATTAAAGCCATAATTTGTGAAATGCTTAAATGTCTAGCTAAGAACACTAGAGGTGCGGCTGAAAGCGTAGCCCCAACGTATAGTACAAATTGAGTTAGGCCTGTAAATGCAGGGAACAATCTATTTGGTAACCATATCGCAATCGCTTTTATAGCACATAAAATGGCAAATCCTCCACCAAAGCCTGCTAATATTCTATAGGTCAAAAGCATTGATTCATTATGAGCTAGAGTGGCAATTAGCATCGCTACGGAAAATATTGCAGAACTTACTATCATGACTCGTTTAATGCCAAATTTGTCTACAAGAATACCTGCTGGGATCTGTGAAATTATATAGCTCCAGTAGAAAGATGAGCTAAACATTGCAGTTGCTGCAAGGGTAAGGTTATATGGCTCTTCTGTAAAGCCATCAAGCAGAGCTCCTGTTGATGATCTTACAAAATACTCAAGAGCATAAAAAAATGCACAGGCGAACCATATACTTAACCCTAAAGCGGTAACTTTTTTCTTATACATTTTATTAGATTCCTCTTTTATCAAAAAAATTGCTTAGCAAAGATGAATAAAGGCTAAGCATTATAGGGGATGACAAAAATGATATACTAAACGATAACTTTTGTGAAAGCAAATTTTACTTATTTTTAATATTGGTTTTTAGTTTTTTGCAGGAACAATTCTAGTATTGTTGCCAGACATATATATAGTCACTTCATCGCCAATATTTAAGCCATGTTTATCTTCTTGTAATATGGCAAGTGTTTCACCATTACTTAACTGTATTGTAAATTGATATCCTTTTGAAGATGTTATGGCATCTTCTGTAGCACCACCTGCAATACCACCAACTACAGCACCACCAATAGAACCAGCAATACTAGTAAGCATATTACCACTACCCGCTAGAGCTCCACCAAGCCCACCAGCAAGACCACCTACACGAGCACCTACATTGTCAGAACCTTTGATATGAACTTGCTGAATATCTATGATTTTACCTTGTTTGACTTGAGATACTTGACCTACAGAGCTAGCCGAATAGCTTGGCTCTGATGTACTACAACCACCCAATATCAAGAGTGATAAAAATATTAAAGTATAAAAAATATTTTTCATATAATATTCTCCTAACAACAAAGTTTATTTGCAATATCAGCTACTCTTTTACCTAGTGTTTTACATATTTTTATTTCATCGTCAGACATGGTTTTGTTTGGTGAAAATGTATTTAGGTGAGATGCTCCATATGGAGTGCCACCTGTACGAGTATGTTCTAATGCTTGCTCGCTATATGGTACACCAACAATTAAACAACCATGATGTATAAAAGGGATCATCATTGATAGTAGTGTACTTTCATGGCCAGAGTGCATTCCTGAAGCTGCGGTAAAAAAGCCAACAGGTTTGCCGATTAGGCTACCTTTGAACCATATATCACTATGAATTTCTAAAAAGTATTTCAAAGGTGATGCCATATTGCCAAAGTATGCGGGACTTCCAACTATCAAACCATCACAATTGGCAAGATCTTCTTTTGTAGCATATAGATCGCCATTATCTGGAATTTTAGAGTCAATTTGCTCAGTTTTTGCTGAGATATTTGGTACCGTACGGACTATGGCTGTAGCACCTGTAGCTTCTACACCTAGGGCTATAGTATGAGCCATTTTCTTTGTACTTCCACCTTGGCTGTAGTATAGTATTAGTATGTTTTTCATTGTTGTTTTTCTATGTTTGATATCAAATTATACAAAAAATATTTGTCAATATTTAAAAACTATTGGATCTGGGTCTTCAAAGAATATCTTCGTAAAGATTGTCCAACAGTAGCTGCGGCTATAACTCTTACGAGTTTGTTTGCTATCGTACCAGCTTTTTTCATTATAATAAATATTTTGAATGCTTTTAACGCATTTAGTTCTCTTTCTGAGAATTTACAGAATTTTCTTTTTCAGAATATGCTTCCCGAGACTGCAGCGACAGTCCAGCAGTACATCACAAGTATTTCTGAAAAGATGACCTCTTTGCCAATTACATCAGTTATAGTTTTATTGGTTGTTATTTTTCTAATGATTAAAAGGTTGGAAATTACTTTAAATAAAGTTTTTTATGTTAATAAACAAAGACCGCTGGTTCAGAGTCTATTGGTTTATTGGGCTTTGATGACAATGGGGCCTATACTTATGGGTTTTGTATTTATTTCTAGTACATATCTTATTTCTATGGCTTGGTTTGTAAAAGATATTGGTATTGAGCAATATCTTTTAAATGGATTATCTTTAATTTTTTTAATAGCAGGATTTTTTGTTTTTTATAAGATATTACCTAATACAAGGATTAACTCAAAAACGGCATTAATTGTAGCGTTTTTGGTGGCTATAGTTTTCTCTATTGCAAAAAAACTTTTTGCTCTATATATGTTCTATGTACCTACTTATTCAGTGATTTATGGTTCATTATCTTTGATACCTATCTTTATACTATGGGTCTTTGTTGCTTGGCAGATTACACTTCTAGGAGCTGTAATGATCAAAGCTATACAGTATATGGAGGTGACACTAGACTTTAAGAAAGAAGTAAAAAGAGATGATCTAAGTATTAGTGTGTGTATGCTTAAAGAATTACATGTGGCTCAAAGAGAGTCGAGAAATGGAATCAGTATTGACCAAATGTATCAAAAAATGGCGGTTGCTGATTACGATAAAGTTAAGAAAATCTTATATGACTTAGAAACCGCCGGAGTTATTAGAATAACTGCTCAAGATATTTGCTATTTAAATTGTGATGTATTTAGTACAGACTTGTATGAGATATATTTGGCGTGTAATCCAACAATTAATTTCAAAACGAGCTCTATAAGAAAAATTAATGTAATAAAGTCTGACTTATACAAAGATCTTGATATAAAATTATACGAGTGTTTTTAGGCGTATAAGGATTTATGTAATGTTATTTGAGACTCTTGATTATTCAGCATTGATTATAAATGTGTTGTATACAATATACTTAGCAAGGCTTAAAGTGTGGTCTTGGTCTTTAGGTATAGTAGGTGCGATACTTTTGTTATTTTTGTTTGCAATGAAAGGTACATATTCACTGGTATTACTCCAATTTGTTTATGTAATATTCTTCAGCTATGGTTGGTATAAGTGGTATACACAGGGTATAGATGGTGAGCATAAGACTGTTAAGTGGATGAAGAGAGCTGACTATTTTCGTTATATTGTCTATCTAGTGATACTATGTATTTTTAGTATTGTATTTAACTATATCACTAGTTCAGCAGATATATTTTCAACAGGTATTCTCACAGGTATTACATTTACAGCAATTATTATGACTATAGAGAAGTTTATGGAAAATTGGATTGTATGGATTATTTCGGATTTATATTTCGTTGTAGTCATGTATCAACAAGAACTGTATGGACAAGTGCTCCAGAACTTTATATTTTTCATTACAGCTGTTTATGGCTTTTATTACTGGTATAAAAATACAAAAACTGCAGAAGTTAGATAATGATTGTTAAGGTTGCTCTAGCAGTACCTCCAAGTTACTTGCTTGATTACTCTATTAAAGATACTAATGTCGAGCTATTTAGCAGAGTTTTGGTACAGGTGGGTAAGCGTCAACTTATAGGCTTTATTGTAGCTAAAGATATAAAGATTGATTATGAGCTTACAAGAGTAAAACCTATCCTAAAGATTATAGACCAACCTATTAGCGATGTTGTACAAAGACTTATTTTGTGGTTGTCGCAGTATTATTGTTGTGATTTATATAATGCTATACGTTTGGCTTTACCAAATGATTTTTTGAAAATCGAGAAAGTTTCTCCTCAGAAAGATACCTATGTATATTTAGATCAAATAGAGCTACAGCAACATAAACTGACTTCAAAGCAACAAGATGTTCTAAAAATTTTTGCTAATAATGAAGCGCTTCGTTTTGAGGATCTAAAAGAACTAGCCTCTAGCTATGTTATTAATAAACTGCTTGATAAAAACATCCTCAAAAAAACTTATAAGTTAAGACAGTCTAATAATACTATAGAATCAGACTTACCTAAGTTGCTTAATCCAGAACAGCAATATGCTTTTGAGCAAATTACATCACAATCGGGTTTCAAGGTATCTTTACTTTATGGAGTAACTGGAAGTGGCAAAACAGAGGTTTACTTACATACCATTCAGAGTTTTTTAGCTAAGTCTCAACAAGTTCTTGTCTTAGTGCCAGAAATAAATCTTACACCACAGACAATCAAAAGATTTGAGAAGAGGTTTATATATAAGAATGTTGTTGCACTACATTCTAAACTAAGTGATAAAACTAGGTTAACTAACTGGTTAAAAATAAAAAATGGCGAAGCTGATATTGTAATTGCTACTCGAAGTGGAGTCTTAGCTGACTTTAAGAATCTTGGGATTATCATCGTTGATGAAGAACATGATAGTTCATATAAGCAACAAACAACAACTATTCGTTATAATGCTCGTGATGTTGCTATATTTCGAGCTAGTCAGTTTAATGTTCCAGTCGTTCTGGGTAGTGCTACACCATCTATTCAAAGTTACTATAATTATCTTATTGGAAAGTATAATTTGCTCAAGCTTAATAAAAGGGCGCTAAACTCACATCAGAATACGATTGAGCTATTAGATCTAAAATCAAGTATTGTTGATAATGGTATTAGTAATACTCTTTTTTCATTGATTGAACAGAATATTAACGATCATCAGCAGTCATTAATATTTATCAATAAATTAGGCTTTGCTAAGGCTTTGGTCTGTAAGGGCTGTGGTGAGGCTGTTGAGTGTAAGAGATGTGATAAGCCATATACATTACATACACATCCATATCAGTACTTAGAATGTCATTTTTGTGGTTCTCGTAAACCAATAGTTACAGCTTGTCCAAGTTGTAATGCTGAAGAGCTTTTTGCTTATGGTAGTGGTACTGAGAAAGTTCAATCAAGAATAGAAGCCAGATTTCCATATAATAAGATAGTGCGCTTTGATAGATCAAATATCAAAACTATGAATGACCTACATAGCATTAATCAAATGATAAATGATAAGCAAGTTGATGTTATAGTTGGTACTCAGATGATAGCAAAAGGGCATCATTTCGAGAATATTACCTTAGCAGGATTAATTAATATTGATGCTGGTTTATATAGTACTGATTTTCATGCAATAGAACGAACTGCACAAACGATAGTTCAAGTCTCTGGAAGAGCTGGGAGGGCGGATAAACCTGGAAGGATAATACTTCAGACATATCAGCCTGATAATAAACTTTTACAGTTATTGGTAAATAGTGACTATCT
This sequence comes from Francisella philomiragia, assembly GCF_018135955.1. Lineage (NCBI taxonomy): Bacteria > Pseudomonadati > Pseudomonadota > Gammaproteobacteria > Thiotrichales > Francisellaceae > Francisella > Francisella philomiragia. The sequence goes on from NZ_CP063138.1 coordinate 124,386, forward strand.
TGAGTTTCTGGATTATCTTCTAGAGCAAAGAAAGTACGCGAGCTATCCACCATATACCTATCAAGCACAAATCATAGCTGAATCAAAAGATGAGAATAAAGTCTTAAATATGTTGGAGCAAATATATTTGAGTTTGACAGATAGCTCCGGTGTACAAGTATCTAAACCTCTACCAGCTCTTCATTTGAAAAAGAATAATGTATATCGCTATAGTATACTTTTAACCTCAAACTCTCGTAGTCAGATAAATTCAATAATTAAATGGGTTGCTAATACTCAAATAATGTCTAGTTTAAAAAACTCAGTTAAGATGTATTTTGATATTGACCCGATAGAGTTAGGTTGATTCAGAGAACTTTTATTTTTCTGAATTCAAATATTGATGAAGAATTTTAGGATTATCTTTTATCCAGTCATTAAACTTATTAGCGAGATTTTTCCCTGCTGGAGTGTTATTAAACATAAAAGCCTTATATGAAATACTATCATCAACTTTAATTGGTACTTGGCAAATATTTGGATTTATAGAGTGCTGGTACGCAATTTCAGGCGAATCGGTAAACATTATATCTGGATATATACCATCTATGCCATCGGTGATAGATTTAACCGCAAGCTTATTATTAGCGATAATTAATAATTGAGCATTTTTGATTTTCTGTAAAGCAAAGTTCTCATTTGTTCCACCTCTATTTTCGATGATTAGAGTGTTTGGGTTATCTATATCTACAAAGCTTTTGAACTTAGGTAAGTTTTTGCAGTTAGTCATGGCAGCTTTACTAAAAGAGCCTAATGGAGTAGAGAATGTAAATTTTGCTTGACGAGTAGGAGTTATTGTCATACCTCCTACAAAGACATCAAATTTACTGTCTTTTAGATCACCTTCAGCAGTTGCCCAAGTGGTTTTAACAAATTTAATATCTTCATTATTTGCTTTAGCAAAAGTTTTTATGAGATCAATATCCTTCCCAGAGAATTTATTATCGTTTTTATCATAAATTGAAAAAGGAGCATAATCTCCAGTTGTTCCAACAATAATATCTGCATAACAATTAGATGTTATAACAAAAAATAAAGAGATAGTTAGATATATTATTTTTTCATTTTTTTAAACAAATAAAATTTGAATGAAAAAATTTTATATCAAAGAGAAGAAATAAAATACAAGAAAATAGCAGATAGAAAATTAGTCTTCTTTTTTGTCGATTCTGCTAGCTACGAAACAACCAGCACCAACAGCTACAAATGCAGATGTAATCCATAATAAATAAAACATACTAGTCTCCTCTTAGTATAACTCGTGAGAGTTTGCTTTAACTTCTTCAGCAGATACTCTACGACCATTTGCCCACATTTTCTTATACACAAAGAATGTATAAGAGAAGATGATTGGAAGTATAATAACAGCTGCACATAATATACCTATTAGAGAAGTTTGGCTACTACTTGCGTTAAATACTGTTAAGCTATATTGGAAGTTACCTACATTAGACACCATAATGAATGGGAATAATGCAAAGCCAACTGTTAATACAGCGCCTAGTAGAGAAGCCATACTAGCTATGAAGGCAGCACCATCTTTATCTTTGTTGTTAAACTTGATAACAAGTAATGCACCAACAAAAGCTAGGATAGGAGCAAACCACATCCAAATAGTTTTAGCTTGTGTGAAGTTGTAATACCAAGAGTGATCACTAGTAATAACTCCAGCACTAAATGGGTGTTGTAATGCTTCTGATGCGTATGTACAACTTGCACCAGTAGAATACTGATATCCTGGTATTAGAGCAATCCAAATAGCTGCGACTACAAATAAAACTAAGTAGATAGTCGCTGTAACATTTGTGATTTTTCTAAATCTATCTCTTAGGACACCATCAGTTCTAAGCTTAGCATAAGCTGAACCATGCATTAGTGACATATTTAGAGCAAATATACCAAATAATAGTGCAAATGGAGTCAATAAGTGTATTAAAGTAACCCACATAGACTGATATTGACCATCAGTAACTGTGCCGTATATTAATCTTGCAGTATCATCATAAGATATTGGGAAACCTAAGTATAAGTTACCAACAGCTACACCCATAACAACTATAGGGATAACACTTCCTAATAAAAGCATCCAGTCCCAGAAGTTTTTCCATGTAGGATTGTCTATCTTCTTTCTGTACTCAAAAGCAGGCGGTCTTAAGAAAAGTCCCCATAGCACTAGTAAGATAGCAATATATAAACCTGAGAAGCTTGTAGCATAAACTTGCGGCCAAATAGCAAATATGGCACCACCAGCTGTAATAAACCAAACTTGGCTACCATCCCAAGTAGGGCCAACTGTATTTATGATAGCTCTTTTTTCGTAGTCATCTTTACCAACAAATTTGGCAAGAATACCTACACCAAAGTCAAAACCAACCGTAGCAGCTACTAAGAATATTAGAACTCCTACAACTAGCCAAGAGATAATTTGTAAAACATCTAATAACATTTATCTCTCCTTATTTATCATTTTTGTTTTGTTCAAAATGGTATTTACCAGTGCCTAACGAGCTAGGTCCTAGTCTTGCATATTTGAACATTAAGAAAACTAATACAGCAAATAAACTCAAGTCTATTAGACAGAAGATTGCCATAGAAGTACCAACATCTGCTGCAGTAAGAGCTGAAGAACTTATACTAGTAGGAAGTTCTCCATATACTGTCCAAGGCTGACGGCCATGCTCTGTTACGAACCAACCAGCTGAACAAGCAATAAATGGTAATGGAATTGACCATAACATTACTTTTAGTACGAATCTGCTGAATTTAGTACCACCTAATGAGTTCTTAGCAAGTAGTATTAGCCCAACAAACATTAGAGCAAATAATAGTAAACCAATAGCAACCATTATTCTAAATGCCCAGAATATGCTAACAACTTCAGGAACCATATTAGTAGCAGCTGCTTTTACTAATTCAGGATCGTTAGCAACTTTTGCTATAGTTTCAGAGTCAGCTTTACCATATTTCTCTTGAGCCACTTGTACAAGTAACTTACCGAAGCCCATGTATCTTTGGTATTCAGGATTGTTATAGTTAGCATAACTACCATCTGGAGTATCGCCTTCGTGACCAGTTTCTCTCCATTTTAGAAGATCTGCATACGCTAAACCACCATCTCTAATCATAACTACCGCAGCAGGTACTTTTTCGTACTTAGCAGGGTTAGCAGCAGCTACTTCTGGAGATACATCAGCAGTTTCACCTGTTGCGATATCTCTGTAGTACGCAAGATTAGGATCTCTAGTGCCATTAGCATCTGCTTTTCCATAAAGGATAGCTTTGATACCAGGGACTTCTACATCTGTAGAGTGAGTAGCGATTAGGCCAAGTACAGCAGGGATCTCTACTGCATAATGGTTTTCTTGATCAGCATTGCTCGGGATAGCTACAGCATTGAAAGCAGCAGGAGCTTTAGAAGTATCCCATTCAGCTTCTATTGAAGCCATTTTTAATGGTTGTACTTTAAATGCATCTACACCGTTTGCATCACCAAAGAACATTGCCATAGTACAAGCAACGATACCAAAACCTAAGCCAACACCTAAAGATCTTTTAGCGAATCCATTATCACGATTTTTTAGTAGATAGAAAGCACTGATACCGATTACAAAAGTCGCACCAGTTGTATATCCAGCTGTTATCACGTGACCAAAGTTTGTTTGAGCTGTTTCATTTAGGAATACTTGAAGTAAGCTTACAGTTTCCATTCTCATTGTAGAGGCAACGAACTCAGAACCTACCGGGTGCTGCATATAACCGTTAGCAACTAAGATTAGTAGAGCAGAGAAGCTTGAACCTATTGCTAAACAGAATGTAGACAGTAAGTGTTGTTTCTTTGACAATTTATCCCAACCAAAGAAGAATAAACCAGCAAAAGTAGACTCAAGCATAAATGCTGCTAAGCCCTCAATAGCTAAAGGCGTACCAAAGATATCACCTACTGATTGAGAGTAGTATGACCAGTTAGTACCGAATTCAAACTCCATAGTTAGACCAGTAATAATCCCTAGAGCGAAGTTTATACCGAGTAATTTACCCCAAAACTTCACCATATCTTTATATACTTGCTTACCTGTTCTTACGTACATTACTTCCATTGTGAATAAAATCCACGTTAGACCTAATGTTAAAGGAACAAATAAGAAGTGAAATGATGCTGTTAAACCAAACTGCAATCTTGCTAAGTCAACAGACATGAGCGTTGGTAACATGTTGCTTCTCCTTATAGTTCTAGTATTTTAGTGTTATTTCCTTTTTGTAAAAGAAGTGGAAAGAAAAAATCTTATAACTTAATGATTTAGAGGTCTTTTCTTACCTTTAATTATACAGATCAAATTGTAGCATATTAATAGTCTAAATCAAAAATTAAATTCGTGTCAAAATGTTGAAAATAAAGGCTTTGAGTATACTGAAATGGTATAGTATCTATTTAAAACTAAAGATATTAAATGGACAAAATTAATATATCTATTAGCTTTTAGAGTGGTTTTGTAGGAAATAAATAATTCATCATAATTAAATTTGATATCAGAAATCCTTATTTATGATATTAGAAATTTAAATGAGTAAAAAATTAGATAATAATCTTTATAGATCGATTTTTAGACTTTTTGCTAGCGCTTTGAGTTTTTTCATGGTTTCTGGAAGTTTTCTGATAGCAATCCATTGTTTTGCTAACTCAGTATCTTTGTAAGCTGGGTATCCCATATGACTCTCACCAGCAGGGACATCCCACATTACACCAGCTTTACCGCCGATACGAGCACCACTACCAATCTTAGTATGGTCTTTGACACCAGCATTACCAGCAATAACTACTCCATCGCCAACCACTACAGAACCACTGATACCAGCTTGTCCACATATCATACAGCCTTTACCAATAATGACATTGTGACCTATCTGGACTAAGTTATCAATTTTTGTATAATCACCAATTATTGTTGATCCATATTTAGCGTTGTCAATACAAGTGTTTGAACCGATATCTACAAAACTACCAATCACAACATTACCGATATGCGGAATTCTGACAATGCTTCTACCATCTTCAGAAGGTCTGTAGCCAAACCCATCTGTACCTATAGAGCAGTTAGAATATAGTCTACAGAAGTGTCCTATGACTGTTCTATCTCGAATTGTAACACTAGGCCATATAATACAGTTAGTACCAATCTTTGTATCGTTATAAATACATACATTAGCGTAGATTATTGTATTATCTCCAATCTCAACATTTTTACCGATGTATGCTCCTGGACCGATTGAGACATTTTTGCCGATTTTTGCTGTTGGGTCAATAACAGCCTTTTCATGAATGCCATTTTGTTCAGGGTATGCTACAGAAAAAAGCTCTAATATTTTAGCCATTGCTAAATCTGCGTTATTCACTACCAATAGTGGCTTATCATTAATTTTTGCTAACTCAGTGCTGATCTTATCGCTGACAATAGCAGCAGCTGCTTTTGAGTTTTTCCAAAGTTTGATATGTTCATGCTGATCTATCAGAGTTAAATCATTTTCATTTGCTAAATCTGCGTAATTAAGTCCTGAAATGGTGATTTCATCAGAAGGTGCGTTGATTATTTTTGCTTTCAGAGTATCTGAAATTTGTTTTAAAGTGTGTGGCAACATCTTCCCCAAATGTATCTTTATACTACAAAGATATCATATTTGAGCGTATTTTGATATCAACTAAAGCCGCATCAGTCACCAACCCCAAAATCAGTATTACTAACAAGTATTTCAAATTGAGGATCGTTGAAAAGATCTTTGTATTCTTCTAGGAACCATTTTTTGAGCTCTTCATCTGCTTTTATTGATGTTGTGTTGTTTACATACAGGTTCAAAGTGGTGTGATTGAAGTGTTTTTTAGCAATCTCAATATCTTTTTTTATTATTTCTTTTGATTGACCTTTGACACCAATTAAAAGACAAACAGAATCAAACAATTCACTTAATTGTTTTGGAGAGCTATGAAAGAAGCCTTTATTTAATACTTTTTCTCTAAATTGATTATCAAAACTTTCTAAACCTGTTTTGATAAAGATATCAGTCTCAAAAAGATCTTTGATTTTGTGTAGATGGTCTTTGTACATCCAATGCGCTTCAACAAATAATAATCTGATATTTTTCTCTTTGACTATCTCTTTGATACGCTGTTTAGTTGCCTGAGGAAGTTCAAATATATTGCCGGAATTTATTATTTCCAGAATACCAAACTCTCCGGTAATATTGTTTAAAATATCAAGGTTAATAGCGTTGATTTCATCGATATTTTTTGAATTATCTAATATGTAATCGCAAAATGTACATTTTCCATAAGCACAAGGGCGACTTTTTAATAGTACAATTTCTCTTTTGTAGCGATGAACATCTGTGATTTTGCTATAACGATCCATTATTTGATGTACTCCTGTGCTTGTATTAAGGCTAGTTCATCAGTGTTTAATTCGTGTGTAACCCTGAAGATACCATCTAAGCACTTGGTAACTAAGTTTAGAGCTTCATCTAGTGTTTTGCCTTTCAGAAGATAACTTAAAAACATCGCTGCTGTGATATCACCTGAGCCACTAACTTTAGGTTGGACCTTATATTTAGCGGATTCTATATATGAGAAGTTGTCGTTTTGATATATCGCTATACCAGTTTTATTTTTATCAAAAGAAACACTAGTGGTAATTATTATTTGTTTTTTATTTTTTGTTTTTGAAATTAGTTTTTGGCATGCTTTGACTATATCACTATAACTGTTTATTGTCGTATCACTTAGTACACTTAGCTCAAATAGGTTTGGTGTGACTATATCAGCTAGTGGTAATAGGTGTTTTAAGAAGATTTTAGGATGGTCATTTGATGCAAAAATATGCCCTGTTTCATCTTCATCATATTTGTCACCAAATACAGGGTCACAGCAGTATAGACTAGCTTGTTTTTTTTCTTTAAGTAAAGTGACTGTATTTGCTATAACTTTAGCAATATCAACATTACCAATGTAGCCAGATAATATGGCATCTTGCTTTTCTAGAAAACCATTGGAAATCATTCCATCAATAACATTTTGGATATCTTCAGCACTAAAAAAAGATCCTTTAAAAAAATCATATTGAGTATGGTTTGAGAGCTGTACTGTATATATTGGAGAGACTTCTATACCAAGTCTTTGCATAGGAAATACAGCAGCTTTGTTACCCGCATAGCCGTATGCTACATGAGACTGTATAGACAATACTTTAGGGATGTTCACATTCATATTATAATCCTAGATTGCTTCTGATATTTGCTAATAAGTTAACTGAAGTTTGCTGATCTCCAAATTTACCCATCTTAATAAATAAACTTACAGTATCATCTTTGGTCTTGAGTAGCTTGATATCAAAATTATCTATACCTGCTTTATTAAAAAAGCCTTTGTCTACAGTATATGTACCTGTGATTTCAGCAGAATTATTGTCTATATTATTAGTTTTTATTTTATCGCTATTATTATTTAAAGCTAAAAGAGTGGCGTTGTAGACACTCTGTAGGCTGGTGTTATTTATTTCAGCACTAAGCGTACCGTTAGCAAGTCTTACAATTGAGTCTCCTGTTGCACTTAGGTCCTTAGATAAATCAGTGTTGTTAGAGCAACTAGTAAGAGCTAGATTTACTAGTATAAAAAGAGTCAATAATTTAAGGGTTTTCATGAGGATTATACTAATTTATAGATTAATAGCTTAAATTTTATAGCAGTATTAAGTCTTTGTAAATTAGCTATATCGAGCCTAGGCTCTTGAAAAACTAATAACAACCCCTATACTCTACAAAAGAAGATAAGAGGTTTTGGAGAGACTGTGTCTGTATATAATCAGTTTGAAGAATTATTAGAATTCTTAAACAATCGTGTTGTTGGTCAAGAAAATTTAAATAAGCGTTTATTGATAGCATTGCTAGCTGGAGGACACTTACTCGTAGAAGGGGCTCCAGGATTGGCTAAGACAACCGCGATCAAAACATTGTCTGAAAGTATAGATTGCTCTTATCATAGAGTGCAGTTTACACCGGATCTTTTACCAGCAGATTTGACAGGTACAGAGATATACATACCTCAGCAACAGAGCTTTGAATTTCAATCTGGGCCATTATTTCATAACCTATTACTTGCTGATGAGATAAATAGGGCGCCTGCAAAGGTTCAGTCAGCACTGCTTGAGGCTATGGGAGAGAAGCAAATCACAGTGGGTAAGAAGACTTATCCCTTGTCTAATCTTTTTATGGTGATGGCTACGCAAAACCCAATTGAGCAAGAAGGTACTTATCCACTTCCTGAAGCACAGTTAGATAGATTTATGCTTTTTGTGAAGATTGAGTATCCGGATCCAAAAACGGAAGCAAAGATTCTTGCTATAAGTAGAGGTGAGGCATTAGGGCATAAATTACGCTACCCAAATATCTCTCAAGAAGCAATTTTTGCAGCACAAAAAGAAGTTTTGAATGTTCAGATGTCAGCAGCTCTTGAGCAATATATTATTGAGTTGATTCTAGCTACTAGAGACCCATCAAAATATAGTCCAAGTATCAAAAAATGGATTGCCTTTGGTGCAAGTCCTAGAGGAACTATAGCATTAGATAGAGCAGCTCGAGCACATGCTTGGTTATCTGGCAATGACTATGTATCTCCAGGAGATGTTCATGCAGTTATATATGAAGTCCTACGTCACAGAATATTATTAACATTTGAAGCAGATGTTGATGGTATTAAAAGTGATGATGTGATTACTGAATTGCTAAAGGCTGTGCCAATCCCTTAGAGTATCCTCAATGAAAAGTTATAAAGGTGTTAAGGCTGATATTCAAGAGCTTTTGAATCATCGCTATCAGGCAAAGTCACTAAAATTATTTGCTAATCAGAAAGTTAATACGACTAATGCTGGTACAAATATCTCTAATGCAAAAGGTCGTGGTATGGACTTTGATGAGGTTAGACATTATCAAGCAGGCGATGATATTAGATTGATGCACTGGTCACTTACGGCAAGACTTGGTAAGCCATACACTAAAGTTTATCATGAAGAGCGTGAACGTAGTCTGTATTTTATTGTTGATCAAAATAGTACAATGAATTTTGGTACAAGGGAATGCTTTAAATGCGTTAAGGCTGCTAATACACTAGCATTATTAGGGTTTGGAGCGTTAGAAGCACATGATAGGGTTGGTGGCATTATTTTTGATGATCAAGGCTATAATTTCTACCCCGCGAAACAAGATAAATCAGCGCTGATCAAAATGTTTAATTTTATAACGACTGATCACAAAGATTATCAGCTTAAATCTCAAAAGAAACTAGCAGATGTTATAAAGTTTCTGTATGCGAAAGTTCGTAGTAATAGTGTGATAATTATTATTAGTGACTTTAGTAGTTTTGATGAGCAAGCAAAACAGTATCTTAAATTATTGAGAGCTAAAAATGAGGTTATAAATATCTTTAGTTATGATCTTATAGAAAAGGAGTTGCCTGCTTTAGATACATATTATTTTAGTGATGGTAAGCATCGTATAGTATTAGATGCTGCGAGTAAGAAACAAAGAAGTGTTTATAAAAATCTTTATCAAGAAAGATACACTGCGATAAAGGATTTTTCACGTAAGAATAAAACGGGGTTTATTGAGATAGCGACAAATGATGATCTGGTTAAAGCAATAAATTATGGGATAGCTAATTATGCAAACTAATGATCTTTTGGCTCAATTAAAAGATATTTATTTGCCTGCAAGGGTCTCTCAATGGTGGCCTTTGGCTTATGGTTGGTGGTTACTTTTAGGTTTGATTGTACTAACTTTTATTATCTTCTTGATTATTCTATATTTTAGGAAAAAGAGAAATAGTTACAAGGATTCTATTGTTAATGATTTTAGAAGGACAATAGAAGAGACTCAACAAAAAAAACCTAAAGAAGCTTTGCAGAATATCTCGGTATATCTAAAAAGAGTAGCATTACAAAAATTTCCAAACCAAGAAATCAAAACTCTACATGGTGAGCAATGGCTTGAGTTTCTTGACTCTAAAATGAAAAAGCAAAATTTTAAAAATACCAAAGCTAATATGCTGGTAAATAGTTATAGAGCTATCGAATTAGATAGACAAACGCTAAATGAAATTTTGACTGTGGCAGAGCAGTGGCTAAGGAGAGTATTGTGATTAATATAGAATATCCTTGGTTTTTGGCTTTGGTTATTTTACCTGTTATTAGCTATTGGATATTTCCAGGGGTAAAACATGATAAGCAACTAGCACTAAAAACTCCATTTTTTGATCAGTTGGAATCTCAGTTGAGAGGCAATAAAAATGGAGACTTTACCAAAGCGAATTATCTTAAATATATTCTAAGTACTATTTGGATATTATTGATTATTTCAGGTTCTGGTATTCAGTGGTTAGGCAAACCAGTTAGCTTGCCGCAAAGTGGTAGGGATCTAATGATGGCTATTGACCTATCTGGTAGTATGGCTATCCAAGATATGCAGAAGTCTAATGGTAAAATGGAGTCAAGATTTGATCTTGTAATGCGTGTTGCTAATGAGTTTTTAGATACACGTCAAGGAGATAGGGTCGGTTTGATACTTTTTGGTACTTGGGCATATTTGCAGACCCCGTTGACTTTTGATATTCCAACTGTCAAAAAAATGCTTGATGATGCTAGTATAGCTCTACCAGGTCCACAAACTGCTATAGGCGATGCTATAGGTTTGGCAGTTAAGAAGCTCAAAAGATATCCAGGTGATTCTAAAGCTCTTGTTTTGCTAACAGATGGTGAAAATAACTCCGGAGCGCTACAACCTTTGCAGGCAGCAGAACTTGCAAAACAGTATCATATAAAGATATATACCATAGGTTTGGGTGGTGGGCAAATGATGGTTAAGACTACTTTTGGTGAAAGATTAGTTAATACATCAGAGGATCTTGATACAGAAGTATTACAAAAAATTGCCACAATGACCGGAGGGAAGTTTTTTAGAGCTCAAAATAGTGCTGATTTGAAACAAGTATACGAGTCGATAGATCAGCTAGAGCCGATAGAGTCAGACAAAACAGTAGTTAGACCAGTTACATATCTATATCAGTGGAGTCTTGGTCTTGCATTGCTGTTAAGTTTTGTAATGACTACGGTATGGTTGAAGCGTAGGAGAGGATATTAGTATGGATTTTCATTTTCTGCGTCCGTGGTGGCTGTTAGCATTAGTACCTATTGTAGTTTTTGTAATTTTACTTTTTAGAAGTTCTTCACAAGCAAATAGTTGGGCTAAGTATTGTGATAGTCATTTATTAGAGCATATACTTGTAGGTAAGCAGTCAAAAACTAAAAAATCATTAGTACCATTTTTGTTTTTGTGCTTGTGGATTGTATCTGTGGTAGCATTGGCAGGTCCTACATGGAAGTATAAAGATGTTCCTGTATATCAAGAAAATGTTTCGAGAGTTATAGCTTTAGATGTTTCACAGTCTATGGACACTACAGATGTTTCTCCAACTAGGCTTGAGAGAGCTAAATATAAGACTTTGGATATTTTGCGTAGAATAAAAGAAGGTCAGGTTGGGATGATAGTATTCTCAAGTGAGCCATTTGTTGTTTCGCCATTAACATCTGATGCGAATACTGTTGAGAACCTTGTCCCTGTTATCAATTCAGATATCGTGCCTGTGCAGGGTAATAATATCTATAAGGCTATAGAAAAATCTGCTCAGTTAATTACTCAGGCAGGTGCAAAAAAAGGTCAGATAATTTTGATAACAGATTCAACACCATCAGCGGATGCTATCGCTAAAGCAAAACAGTTAGCAGAGCAAGGTATAGATACTGATGTATATGCAATAGGAACCCCAAAGGGAGGTATTGCTAAAGATGACAAGGGTAATTATATAAAAGATGATGGAGGCAATATTCAGTATTTTGGTATAGATCTGAATCAACTTGAAGCATTAGCAAAAGCTGGATCTGGAAAATTAGTGACTTTAACTGCTAATAATACTGATGTTAAAAAGTTATTATCAGATACACAAGGCAATGGTAAAAAGAAATCAGATAAAAAGTCGGCAAATATCTTTTGGCAGGATGAGGGGATTTATTTTATTTGGTTACTGGTGGCTATGAGTTTACTGTTTTTTAGAAGAGGTATTTTGGAGAGAATATGTCGCTAAGAAAATTAATATTTATCTTGTCACTATTGCCATGTTTTTGTTTTGCGAATAAGTGGAATGATTTATGGCAAACAAGAGATCAACAAGGCATGAGCTATTATGATAGTGGTAATGCAAAAAAAGCGGCTGAAGCTTTTGAAAACAGTAATTGGAAAGGTTCTTCATACTATAAGGCTGGAGACTATCAAAATGCATATCAAGAGTTTAAAAAAGATGATTCAGCTAAAGGGTTGTATAATCAGGGTAATGCCTTAACGCATATGGGCGAATACAAAAAAGCTATAGAAGCATATACAAAAGCTATACAAAAAAGACCAGATTTTGCAGATGCAAAAAATAACTTAGAAGTAGCAAAAGAGCTAGATAAACAAAAAGATAATCAGCAGAATTCTCAAGACAACAAAGACAACAAAGACAACAAAGACAACAAAGACAACAAAGACAACAAAGACAACAAAGACAACAAAGACAACAAAGACAATAAAGACAATAAAGACAATAAAGACAATAAAGACAATAAAGACAATAAAGACAATAAAGACAATAAAGACAATAAAGACAATAAAGACAATAAAGACAATAAAGACAATAAAGACAATAAAGACAATAAAGACAATAAAGATAATAAAGATAATAAAGATAATAAAGATAATAAAGATAATAAAGATAATAAAGATAATAAAGATAATAAAGATAATAAAGATAATAAAGATAATAAAGATAATAAAGATAATAAAGATAATAAAGATAATAAAGATAATAAAGATAATAAAGATAATAAAGATAATAAAGATAATAAAGATAATAAAGATAATAAAGATAATCCTGAGCAATCAGATGCAGCAGATCAGCGCCAACAAGAACTAAATGACAAAGAGGCGAATAAGCTTCTAGCTGCGATAAATGATAATCCAGGGGGACTTCTTAGAAATAAATTTGCACGTGACTACCAGAGGATGATAGGAGATAAGCGTGAGAACTAAATTATTAAAATTAGTAAGTATACTTTTGCTGTTAATCGCTGGATTGAATATTAGTTATGCTAATGTCACAGCTAGTGTCGATAATACTCATCTTGAGTATGGAGAAACTTTTGAGCTAATACTCCATCTAGATGATTTTGACACCCAGCCTGACTTAGATGTTTTAGATAAAGATTTTACAGTTTATAACACTAGTACCAGTAGTAAGACTACTGTTATAAATGGTAAATCAAGCTCACAATTTGAGATGATTGTCACGCTTATGCCAAATAGATCGGGTAATTTGACAATACCTGCAATTGATGTTGGTAACCAGTCAACAAAGCCAATCTCTATAAAAGTAGATAAAAAACTCTCAAGTGAAGAAGCAAGTAATTATCAGGATATATTTGCTATAGGAACATTAGCTACAAGCGAAACTTATGTTAATGTGCCTGTGTTATATACTTTGAAGCTGTATTATTCGACACCTATTTTGAGTTTAAATCCTAGAAATTTTGATATAAAAAACTCTGAAATAAAACAAACTAATCATAGAAGAACTTATCAAAAGCGCATTAATGGTAAAATGTATGATGTTGTTGAAGAAAGTTTTTTGATAATTCCACATAGAACAGGAACTATTGCTATCCCAGCTATCGCAATGCAAGCGACTATTCCTAATACATTTGGTCAGTTAGGAACTAGGGTCAAGAGCTTCTCTACGGATGCTAAATTCTTAAGAGTTAAACCAATTCCTCAAAAGATTGCTATTAAAGATTGGTTCCCTGCATCAGATGTTAAGATTAGTGATAACTGGTCAGCAGGAGATACCATAAAAGAGGGTGAACTACTAACTAGGACCGTAACTATTAAGGCAAAAGGTGTCCTAAGTGAAGATATTCCAAAATTAGAATTTAAATCTTCGGATGCTTTTAATGTTTATCCTGAAAAGCCAGTACTTGAGGATATCGAGCAAGGTGGCCAGCTAATAAGTACAGCGACCTATAAGATTGGTTATATGCCTATTAAGCAAGGTAAAACAACAGTTCCTGCTGTTACGTTAAAATGGTTCGATATTGACAATAGTAAATCACAACTTGCGACAATAGCTGCAAAAACGTTTGATGTCAAAAAAGGCACTATACCTAGTACAAGTTTTAATGTGGGTAGTCAAACTGCACCACAAGTTATTAAAAAGGTTATTGAAGATACTTTTTGGCGAAATGTGGCTATAGGGCTTTTTGTACTATGGCTGATTACATTTATGTTACTCATAAAATGCAAACTAACTCGAAAAACTAAAAGTCCACGTAAGGAAGCGCTTGCTACAGATGATAAAAATTCTGTAAACATAAAAGATATTAAAAAAGCATGTGCAAATAAAGATAATATACAGCTTCAAAAAGCAATTATTGGTTGGGCAAATACTAAGAGTGATAAGCGACTCTTTTCATTATTAGAGGTTGCTGAGATATTCCCACAATTAAAAGAGCAATTAAAATCTTTAAATGCGAGCATATATGCCGGAAAAAGTTTTAGTAATTACCAAGAACTGTTAAGTTTAATTAAAAGTACAACAAAAAATACTAAATCTAAATCTGATACACTAATTAAAGGTTTGTATGAATAGGTAGCTAACATGACAAAAGATTGGAAATATTATTTAGGATTGTTGTTATTTATCTTATCATTTGTGCCTTATATTGTGGTTTTTTGCATAATGCCTTTTTTGGGATTATCTACATCTAGCTATTTGGCGATTTCATCAATTTTGCTTGTTAGTGCGGAGGGAATTTTTCTAATATCAGTTATGCTACTAGGTAAAGTAATAATTGATACGATAAAGTCAGCGATTAAGACAATATTTAAATCAGCTTTTACAACACAGAAGCCGATTAGTCGTACAAGGCATAGCATTGGTTTAGTGATGTTCTTTGCTAGTTTGGTATACCCAACATTATTGCTTGAGATGATACTAATTTTTGACAAAATTAACCAAGTTGGTCAGCTAAATATGATGCTTATCTTGTTTAGTGGGGATAT
Source organism: Francisella philomiragia (assembly GCF_018135955.1). NCBI lineage: Bacteria > Pseudomonadati > Pseudomonadota > Gammaproteobacteria > Thiotrichales > Francisellaceae > Francisella > Francisella philomiragia. The sequence goes on from NZ_CP063138.1 coordinate 139,608, forward strand.
TATTTTTGTGGCTAGTTTTTTTGTCTTAGGTGGTGACTTTATCAATAAGTTAAAATCAGTATTTAGGTACAGTAATTAAGCATAACTCAAATAGAGGGTATAAGAAGATATGTTTCATAGATTTAAGTTAATAGTTTGTTTAACTCTAGTACTATTGCCTTTTAGTCTTTATGCAAAAGATAAAAAGTTAGATTATTCTAATTTTCTCGGGACTTGGACTAATGTGGATAAAAATACTCAATCTATAGTTAAGTTTGAAATAACTGCCGATGCTAAAGGCAATCCTTTGATTAGTCTAAAGGGAAATTGTTCACCAACATTTTGTGATATTGGGCCGTATAAACTAGTGCTATATGGAGATAGTGTAGCATCTAAAAAAGCGGTATCTGCTATTGCTAATTATGATATTGATTGGTCGAAAGGATATTATGTGCTAAGACTAGAATCAGCTGATAAAGTGGAGCTTTCTTCGTATACTAGTTATGATGATTTTAGGACTAATAGCTATACTTCAGGGGTCTTTGTAAAGTCAGACTCAGTAGATAAATAGTATCTAGTCATTTGTCTATAGATTCTATTTGTATTATTATGGTTGTGTATTTTGGTAGATAGCTAAATTGTAATTTTTGGAGTGGTAATATTTGTGATGAAAGTAGAGTTTAGAGTTTTACAAACGCCAGATATTAACCAAATGCTAGAAGTGTTGATTGATACAGTTATCAAAGAATATGATGAATGCAAAACAATAGCGATTCTTGCTCCTACAGGTATTGCAAAACAACTTGATGATGATTTGTGGCAAGATGGTCAAGATTCTTTTATACCGCATCATTGTGCTATAGCTGCTAGAGAATATAACCAATATAAAAATATTCCGATTCTTATCACAGATAATTTATTTATCACTTCAGGTTATGATGTTTTGATTAATATCATGGAAGTAGCAGTTGATCCTAAACGAGTTAAAATCAAAGAGTTAAAAGAGTTTGTTTATCAGGAAGATAGAGCTTTACAGGCTTCGCGTAAGAAGTATGTTTACTATAAGAACTCAAATTTAGAAATAACTACTACCAAAGATAGTTAGTGTTGCTATTGGACGTGGTTAGCTTATTGATGATAAACCTGTAGTATTATTTAACTAGTGACTAATAGTACTTTCTAAAGAACTTTGTTAAAATTATCAGCATTAATTTTTTCTATAAACTTATATATTTAGGCATTATAAATGACTCAAGAAATGAATAAAAACTATAATCCAAAAGAAATAGAGCAGTCTAATTATCAAAATTGGGAAGCTTCAGGTAAGTTTGCATGCGGTAATACTGACTCAAAAGATACTTATACAATCATGCTACCACCACCAAATGTAACAGGTACTTTGCATATGGGACATGGTTTCCAGATGTCATTGATGGATATTTTAATCCGTTATAATCGTATGTCTGGCAAAGATACACTTTGGCAACCTGGTACCGATCATGCGGGTATCGCTACGCAAATGGTAGTTGAAAGACAGCTTAACGCTCAAGGTATCTCAAGACATGATTTAGGGCGTGAGAATTTTGTAAGCAAAATTTGGGAATGGAAAGAGCTATCAGGTGGCACTATTACATCACAGATGCGTAGAATAGGAGCTTCTCCAGATTGGGATCGTGAGAGATTTACAATGGATGATGGCTTATCTGATGCAGTTAAGAAGTGCTTTATCAAACTATATGAAGATGGCTTAGCATATCGCGGTGAGAGGTTAGTAAACTGGGATCCTAAGCTAAAAACAGCAGTTTCAGATCTTGAGGTGGCTCAAGTAGATAAGCAAGGCTCTCTTTGGCATTTTGTATATCCAGTAGCTGATAGTGAAGAGAAGATTATAATTGCAACAACTCGTCCAGAGACAATGCTTGGTGATATGGCTGTTGCAGTTCACCCAGAAGATGAAAGATATACTCATTTAGTTGGTAAGATGATAAATCTACCGCTTACAGACAGACAAATTCCAATTATCGCTGATGATTATGTTGAGAAGGATTTTGGAACAGGTTGTGTCAAGATCACTCCAGCTCATGATTTTAATGACTATGAGATGGGCAAAAGACATGATTTGCCAATGCTAAATATTCTAACTGATGATGCGACATTAAATACAAATGTACCATCAAAATATCAAGGATTAGATAGATTTGAAGCGCGTAAGCAAATAGTTGCTGATATGGAAGCTTTAGGTCTTTTAGATAAGATAGAACCACATGCGCTAAAAGTGCCAACTGGAGATAGAACAGGAGAAATTCTTGAGCCATATCTAACTAAACAATGGTTTGTTAAAGCTGATGTGCTAGCAAAACCAGCTATAGAAGCAGTTGAAAAGGGTGATGTAAGATTTGTTCCAGATAACTGGAAAAATACTTATTTTGCGTGGATGAGAGATATTCAAGACTGGTGTGTATCTCGTCAGTTATGGTGGGGTCATAGAATCCCAGCTTGGTATGATGAAGCAGGTAATGCTTATGTCGGCGAAGATGAGGCAGATGTTAGAGTTAAATATAATTTGGCTGAAGATGTCACTATCAAGCAGGATGAAGATGTATTTGATACTTGGTTCTCTTCTGCATTATGGCCATTTAGTACATTAGGTTGGCCTGAGAAAACTCCTGAGTTAGCAAAATACTATCCAACAAGCGTACTTGTAACTGGTTTTGATATTATCTTCTTCTGGGTTGCTAGAATGATGATGTTTGGCATGTATTTTATGAATGATGTGCCATTTAGAGATATTTATATCACAGGACTTATTCGTGATAGCGAAGGACAGAAAATGTCAAAATCTAAAGGTAATGTATTGGATCCTGTAGATTTGATAGATGGTATTTCACTAGATGAGCTTCTGAAAAAGAGAACTACTGGTCTAATGCAACCACAAATGAAAGCTAAAATTGAGAAAGCTACTAAAAAAGAATTCCCTGAAGGTATCAGCGCTTATGGTGCTGATGCGGTGAGATTTACTTATGCAGCACTAGCTTCTACATCGCGTGATATCAGCTTTGATACTGCGAGAGTTGAAGGGTATCGTAACTTCTGTAATAAGCTATGGAATGCTTCAAGATTTGTGATGATGAACCTTGATGATTATAAAGTTTGTGATAACTATGAGTTAGGTGTGGCTGATAAGTGGATTTGGAGTGTGTTAAACACTGCTACTGCTGATGTACATAGACATCTTGCAAATTATCGTTTTGATTTAGTAGCAAACACTATTTATGATCTTGTATGGAATAACTATTGTGACTGGTATGTTGAGTTTGCAAAAGTTGCTTTAAAAGATGATTCACTATCAGAGCAACAAAAAAATGGTGTTAAATATACACTGACTAAAGTTTTGGAAAATATCTTAGCTTTAGCGCATCCGCTTATACCATTTATTACAGAGAGTATCTATCAGCAGTTAAAAGCACATTTAAATGATGCTAAAGATACAATTATGGATGTATCTTATCCTGTAGCTACTCAGGATTTAGAAGCTCCAGAAGCTGAAAAAGCTATCGTATGGTTACAAAATGTTGTTACAACTCTACGTAATATGCGTAGTGAAGTCGGTATCAAGCCATCTTTAGAGATTTCTCTAATAGTCAAAGATGTTGCCGATAAGGACAGAGAATACTTAGCTCAAACAGAAGGGTTTATAAAGGCTCTAGCAAGAGTAAGTAATATTGAGTTTAATGATAATCCACCAACATCTTTATCACAGATTGTCGAAGGGCTTGAGTTAAATATTCCATTAGCAGGTTTGGTTGATATCGAAGCTGAAAAAGCAAGATTAGATAAAGAACTTGATAAGCTAAAAGGCGAAGTTGATAGAGTACAAAAGAAACTTTCTAATGAAAGGTTTGTCTCAAATGCACCTGAGGCAGTAGTTGCTGCAGAGCAAGAAAAGTTAGCTAAGTATCAAGAGCTATATACTAAAACGCTTGAGAAGAAAGAGGCTTTGGGATAGTGAGTGAGCTGCAAATCATAGATGATGAAGTTGTTTCATTTGATAGTAATGCTAACTGTAGTTTTGAGAGTTTCTTAAATAATCGCAGAGCCAGTTATATTCAGCTTATTCAGTGTAAAAAAATACATATAAAAATAGCTCTTCTTATTATAGAGTCTTTTTGGAATAAGTTTGCTATAAATGAAGGTGATAGAATTATTTCTATAGGCAGTTTTGATAAAGATAATAAGTTTTTTAATGCTAGTCTAATATATAGTATAACGATGAAACGTTATATTTTTGACTATTCTTACTTTTACATTTTTAATACTTTTGCCATATCTATTTTAACTGTGATGCTTCTTGTGATGCAGGGAATTACTCTAGGGTTTGGTTTTTTTGCTTTGATTTGGTATTTTCTAATATATTTTTGTTTACAAAAATCTATAAATTTAACTCAAGATAAGAAGTTGATAAGTAAATATTTAGATAAAAATATTGGAATAAAAGAATGAGTTGGGATAGGCTTAAAAGTAATATGTCAGTGTTTGAGAGTCAAGTAGATAACATTAATGTTAATAAAATCCTACTTGGTGAAGAATATGAGATTCAATGTTCTAACAAGTTGTTAAAAATAAAACCTCTTCAAAGATTAAGGAAGCTATCTATTGGAGATAAGCTTATTTATGTAGATTACCTATCAAAGTCAAAGTATGACAGAAAGATTTTTTCGCCATCTGTAATTTATAACTTGACTAAGAGAAGATATGTCACTGGTAGTATATTCTATGATATGACAATGATGCTCGTGGCTGTTTGTTTTGGTTATGCTATCTTTAATAGGATTAATTTTTTAATTGATATAGTTGGAGGTTTTTTTATTTTATACCTACCTTTTTTATTGAAAAGTAATGTTAAAAGTCGTTCACTCATAAAAAAGTATATAAAACAAAGAGATTATTGATGATGTTGTTAAAAAACAAACTAAACATCACAAACCAAATAGAACTAGCAAAAGCTGAAGAAAAAATCAGTAAGCAAAAAGCCCGCCAGTTATTTGATTCGCGTGATATTGATAAAGTAGAAGTTGGCACTTTTAAAGGCTTATCATTTATTCATGGTTACTTATTTGGAGATATTTATGATTTCGCTGGTAAAGTCAGAGATGTAAATATTGCTAAAGGTAATTTTCGTTTCGCTCCGTTGATGTATCTTGAAGTCTCTCTAAAAAATATCGATAAAATGCCTCAAAAAAGTTTTGATGAGATTATCGAGAAATATGTCGAGATGAATATTGCTCATCCATTTCGTGAGGGTAATGGTCGTGCCACACGAATTTGGCTTGATTTAATTCTTAAAAAAGAGCTAGGGCAGGTTATCGATTGGAATGTTGTTGGCAAAGAAGACTATTTGTCAGCAATGGAAAGAAGTCCCGTAAAAGATGTAGAAATTAAAGTTTTGCTAAAATCAGCATTAACTAATCAAATTAATGACCGTTCACTATTTATGAAGGGTATTGATGTCAGTTATTTCTATGAGGGTTATAGTGAGTTTAAAACGGAAGATCTTTAATTAAATTATCACTTTTATATAGAATTCTGATTAGCATTTATATTAGCTGCTAGAGATTTTTTGATTATAGTTTTTAGAAGCTTTTTATGCCTGTGATTAGGATTTTTTCTTAGGCAGTCTAATGCATATTGCTGCAATATAACCAGAGGTAGAGTTATATCATCTCGCATTTTGATAGATCTCTCTTTGACAGGATTTGCATGCAAGAAGCTCTCATCTTTTTCAGTTACAGCTAACAGATATTTTTTAGCTAACTGATGTTCATCGAACAATTGTTGCCAAAAGACGTTGTATTTAGGATCTTTACTTATATGCTTTGTAATATTGAAATTTGTTTGAGCGATACTTTGTAGAGCATTGTCAAATATTCCTTTGATTATAAGTGAGCGTTTATATATTTTTTGTAGTGCGGTTAGATTGTTGTTATCTTTTGTCACTACGGTACTTATAGCTGTTCCTAAGCCATAAAATGCCAAGATATTCTGTCTCATTTGAGTCCAAGCAGCACCATAAGGTATAGCTCGAAGGTCATCTAGTTTAAATTTATCGCTAGAGTTTCTTTTAGCGGGGCGAGATCCGACATTCATTTCACTAATATATTTCAAAGGAGTGATTTCGGTAATATAGTCAATAAATTGCGGATGATTTTTTAGATTGATATAGGTATCGAAAGATAGTTTTCCTAGCTCATTTATAAGAGAAGTCTCTGTAGGATTAAGTCTATGTGCATTGTGTAAGTTCAGTTTGCCATATAAGCCAGATGTCAAAATTTGCTCAAGATTATATTGAGCGCTATTGGTATTACCAAATTTTGAAGAGATACTTTGTCCTTGGATAGTTATCTGTACATCATGATTTGAGACAACATTAGATAGTCCTTTGTAGAATAGGAACATATCTCCACCTCCACGTGAAGGAGGGCCACCACGGCCATCAAAAAATATTGGTTTGATACCTTTTGAACTAAGATATTTGCTTAGAGCTCTCTTTGCCTCAAGGATAGACCAGTTAGCCATGAAATAACCACCATCTTTGGTACCATCAGAGAACCCAAGCATAATAGTTTGAGTATTTTGCCATACTTTGAGATTATCTGTGTAGAGCTGTATTTTGAGTAGTTTATCAAGTATTTTTGTCGAATTTTTGAGATCTTCCATAGTCTCAAATAAAGGTACTACTTCAATTTTTATTTTACTATTAGTATCGATATCTTTGTTGAAGAGTTTAAATATTGTTAAAACCTCTAGGATACTTACAGTAGAGTCAGCATTACTTATGATATATCTTTGAATAGCATCGTAACCACTATGTTGCTGAATATATTGTATAACTTCAATAGTTTCTAGAAGTTCTCTAGCTAGGTCGCTGTTGACTTCTAGTTCTTTAAAAGATTTTTGTTCAGCAAGTTCGACAAGGTGTTTAATTTTCTCGGAGCCATTGAGTGCTTGATAGTCAAGGTTATAGTTCTCACTAAAAAGTTCATTAAAAAACTGATTATGTATTTTTGCATTTTGGCGAATATCCAATTTAGCAAAATGAAAACCAAAAATTTTGACCTTTAGGATGAGATTATCTAGTTTATCGACAAACAAAGAGTCATATTCACTATCTACGACATTTTTTACTTTGACTAAATCATCCAAGAATGTTTGTGCATTGCGATATTTATTAGTTTTTAGCCTTTTGCGTATTTTTGTAAGCTCTTCATGGACATTTTCAAAAGTAAGCTTTTTGATTAATCTTTTTAGATCTTTATTGTAGCTATTTAATATACTTGTTCTTAAGTGTTTAGAAACTTTTTTGGTAACACTTGCTGTCACAAAAGGGTTGCCATCACGATCTCCACCTGGCCAAAATCCAATTTCAATATTAGTGCTATCATTAGTTAGTTTATGTTGGATTTTTGGAATCACATTATAAAAAATATTATTTAGATACCATATTATTGAAACAGCCTCATCTTCAGGTGTTGGTTTAGCTTTATTGCTGAATTTAGTTCTTCCCATTTGTAGGAAAATATCCTGAATTTTATTTATATCATTGTCGATAATCGCCTTTTTTAGATCATGAATAATTGGTAGTACTAATTTCGCATAAAATTGCGTAGGATGAGCTGTGAGTACAAGTCTTGTTTTATACTCTTGTAAGGCTCTATTTAAAGCATTTTGTTTATCGTGTCGCTCGACTCTTCTAGCTAGCCTTGTGATACTATACTCACCATTTAAATCATGTGTTTTTGCATAAGCAGCTTCTTCAAGAGCATCTATCAATACTGTTTGTCGTTCAATATAGCGTATGAATTTGACAAAGATTTGAAGCTTTTGCTCTTCTGAAATTTCAGGATATAGATTTTCAATAGTCTCTATAGGGTCTTTAGCATTTTTAATGAGATCTTTACAGATATTAGCAAATGTTGCTAGCATTGCATTCGCATTGTGTTCTTTATCAAGAGGAGTACTCAAAAAAAGACCGTTTAGCATCTTATACTTAAGCTCAACTTCAGATTTATAGCTCTCTACTAGTTCATTTTGGATCGAATAAAATGACATTGGCAACTCCTCAAATTTATAAGAACATATGAATAAACATTTAAAACTATTTAGTATATAGAGTATATATTTATACGCTTATTTTAGTAATTTTCTATAATTATTGCTTTAGTTTTGAGCTAATGAATAAGAGCATATTAAATAACTGTCTTGAAACCATCAAATTTCTAGTTTAATCTTAAAACAATTTTATTTGCATGATATTTTAGATTGGGAATTTGTAGATATGAAAAAATCTTTTGTATTGCTTGACTATATTTTGAAAAACTTGTTTACAGCAATATTTTGGTTTGTTGCTGGTCTTTTTGTTGGTTATTTAGCAGTAAGCTTTGCAGCATCAGAACATGTTTATAGTGTTCTAAAGTCTTATGGTTTTGTTTGGATGTCAATATATGGGGCTATTAAGATTTCGGGAGTGCTTAGTATTATTTTTGCTATTATTTTTGCTGTATTTGATGAAAATAAAAAGTTTTTGATAATACCGATGATAGTTACCGTCGCTGTTTTATATTTTATTCAATATTTTTTGACTCATTTCATATTTCACTGTTTAGCATAAAATCATGTTGAATCAACTTGCTGAAAATATCTGGGTTGTAGATGGCGGAGCAGTTCCTTTTTTTGGTCTTCCGTATACGACAAGAATGACGATTATAAGGCTTGAGAATAATGATTTATTTATTCTCTCACCAATTAAGCCAAATAACGAGCTAATGCAAGAAGTATCAAAGCTTGGTAATATTAAGTATCTAATCTCCCCAAATAAAATCCATCATCTGTTTTTGCAAGATTGGTTAGAGCTTTATCCTAATGCCGAGGTATATGCTTCACCAGGTCTTAGAGAAAAAAGAAAAGATATTAATTTTACTGCTGATCTAAAAGATTTTCCTAAAGCTCAATGGCAGAATGAAATTGATCAGCTAATATTTAAAGGTAGTAGGGTAATGCAAGAGGTTGTGTTCTTTCATAAGCCTTCTAAAACTTTGATACTTACAGATCTTATAGAGAATTTTGATGAGAGTTATTTCTCAGGATTTAAAGGCTTGATAGCTAAGTTATCAGGTATAGTTGCCCCAAATGGCAAAACTCCTATAGATTGGAGGATGTCATTCTTTTTTGGTAAAAAACAGGCTCGAGAGTGTTTTGAGAGAATCTTGGCTTGGCAACCTGAGAGAATAATTGTTGCTCATGGTAAAAATATTGAAACAAATGCTGTAGACTTTCTTAAAAAATCATTTAAATGGCTAGGGAAGTAAATTAATGATTCATGCAGCAGCTTTTGTCGCTATCAAAGATAATAAGATTCTTTTGACTAGAACTAGAGATAATACTATTTGGTATCAAGCAGGTGGCAAAATTGAGCAAAATGAAACACCTATCCAAACTATTGTACGTGAGCTAAAAGAAGAGTTAAGTCTGGAGCTTACAACAGATGATATGCGTTACTTGGGGAACATAACCACGGATAATCATGATAGAACTACAACGGTATCTTTAGAGTGTTTTACAGCCGATATTAATCAAGAAATTAAGCCGTGTGCTGAAATTTCGGCCATCAAATGGTTTGACTTTGATGATACTGAGTTCGTTGCACCAGCTGTATTAGAGGTTATTGCGAAATACAAAAGTGGTGAATGGCAAATATAGATATTCTAGGTACTCTTTTAGACTTTAAATCATAATTTTTTCAAATACATATTTAAATGATTAAATAAACTCATAAGCTAGTATAAACTTGTTTCAAATTGCTAATGAATTATCAAAAAATATGCAAAGAAAAGAGCTACTAAATGAGGTTAAGAGAATAGTTGTAAAAGTTGGGACTAGTACTTTAACTCATCAAACAGGTCTACTAAATATTTACCGAATAGAAAAGCTAGTTAGACAGTTATCAGACCTTCATAATCAAGGCTATGAAGTAATACTTGTAACATCAGGAGCTGTTGGTGCGGGTATGGGTAAGTTAGGGCTGCAACAAAAGCCAAAAACTCTACCAGAGAAGCAAGCTGTAGCTGCAGTAGGGCAAGTGGCTTTGACTCATTTATATCAAAAGCTTTTCTCTGAATATGGTAAGAATATTGCTCAGTTGCTTCTGACAAAAGATGATGTTGCTAATAGAGAAAGATACCTAAATGCGCGAAATGCTTTTTCAGCTTTATTGGCAAAGGGAGTTATCCCAATCGTTAATGAAAATGATGCGGTAGTAGTTGATGAAATAAAGGTTGGTGATAATGATACTTTATCGGCATTAGTTGCGAATTTAATAGATGCTGATTTATTGATTATTCTCTCGGATATTGATGGTCTGTATACAGCAAATCCACGTATAGATAGTTCAGCAAAACTTTTAAATATTATCTCAGAAATTTCAGATGATATTCGAGCTATGGCTGGTGACGTGGGTTCTAAATTTGGTACAGGAGGCATGGCTACTAAGATTAAAGCAGCTGAAATAGCCGTAGCTGGTGGTGTTAATATGGTTATTGCCAGTGGAGAAGACCCTAAAATTCTTTTGGAGATAATATTAGGCAATGATATCGGCACACTATTTGCAAAGAATAATAAAAAAGAAATCACAGCTAAAAAGCATTGGATAACTTATAGTAGCCACAAGCGAGGACAAATTATAATTGATAAAGGAGCTGTTACAGCCCTAAAACAAAACAAGAGTCTTTTACCATGTGGAATTATTTCTATAAATGGAGATTTTCAAAAGGGTGCTACGGTTGTCGTTTGTAGTGAAGATATTCAAGAAATAGCCACTGGATTGGTTAATTATTCATCACAAGATTTGGCAAAAATCAAAGGGTGTAAAAGCTATGATATTGCTAATATTTTAGGGTATTGTGATTATAATGAAGTTATCCATATTGATAATATGTTTTTAAAGGAGTGTTAGATGAGCTTGTCTATCGTAGAAATGGGTAAAAATGCTAAACAAGCTGCCAAAGAGTTAGCTAAAGTAAATACAGAGCTTAAGAATAATGTGTTACAACAGTTAGAAAAATCATTGTTAGACAATGCTGAGTATATTTTGCAACAGAATCAAAAAGATCTAGATAATGCTAAAAAAAATAATTTATCAAAAGCATTCATTGATAGATTAACACTAACCTCAGCACGAATAGAATCTATGGCTCAAGGGGTTAGACAAATTGCTGACTTTGCAGATCCTATAGGCAAGGTTGAGAAAGGCTTTAAGCACCCTAGAGGAATGACAATCTCTCAAGTTAGAGTGCCATTAGGTGTAATCGCAATGATTTTTGAATCACGCCCAAATGTAACTATAGATGCTGGAGCATTAGCATTAAAATCAGGTAATGCTATTATCCTTAGAGGTGGTTCTGATGCTTTTCATACAAATATTGCTTTGAAAAATATTTTCCAAGAGGTATGTGAAAAGCATGGGTTATCAAAAAATATAGTACAGTTAGTCGAGGATGTTGCTAGAGAGCGTGTAACAGAGTTAGTAACACTAGATAAATATATTGATGTGATAGTTCCAAGAGGTGGCAAAAGTCTTAAAAAAGCTATCCAACAGCAGGCTACTATTCCAATGATAGAAACAGGGGCTGGTATTTGTCACACTTATATTGATGAGTTTGCAGATTTAGATAAAGCTATAAAGATAGTTATAAATGCAAAAACCCAGCGTCCTGGAGTTTGTAATGCTTTAGAGAGTCTTTTGGTTCATCAAAATATAGCGGAGAAATTTTTACCTAAGTTAGAAATAGAGCTTGCTAAATACAACGTTGAACTAAGAGCCGATAATGAGAGTCTAAAATATCTAGGAAATGCTATACTAGTGACCCCTGAGGATTGGGATACAGAATATTTAGATCTAGTACTTTCTATTAAAACAGTGACAAATATTAATGAAGCTATAGAGCATATTAATACCCATGGTAGTATGCATTCAGAGTGTATAGTCACTGAAAGTTATACAAATACAGAGATTTTCTTAAATGAAGTAGATGCCGCCGCGGTATATGCTAATGCTTCAACTAGATTTACAGATGGTTCTGAATTTGGTTTTGGCGGTGAGATTGGTATTAGTACGCAGAAGCTTCATGCTAGAGGACCAATGGGTATCAATGAGCTTACAACTCTAAAATATATTATTAGAGGAAATGGGCAGGTTAGGGGATAGTCTTATTTTACTAGTATAGATTTATCTACATTATTGATATCTGTGAAACCACAAAATGCCATAGTTTTATCCATTTCTTGATGGAAAATTTCAAGTACTCTATAAGCACCTTGTTCGCCATAAGCACCAAGACCGTAAACCATTGGTCTACCAATTAGTCCAGCTTTAGCTCCGAGAGCTTTTGCTTTGAGTAAATCTTGACCGCTACGAATACCACTATCAATTAGAACTTCAAGCTTTGGATCTACTGCATCAACTATCTCTTCAAGCATAGATATGCTAGAAGGCGCTCCATCTAACTGGCGACCGCCATGATTTGAGACCACTATTGCATCAGCACCAGTATTTTGCGCCATAATAGCATCTTGTGTATCCATAATCCCTTTGATAATCATTGGACCATTCCATTGCTTTTGTACCCACTCGACATCATGCCAATTTAAGCTTAAATCAAATTGTTCATTTGTCCATTTACCAAGAGATGCAAAGCCACCTTTATTTTCAGCGTGATTTGCAATATTACCAAAGGTTCTATTTTTGGTTTTTAACATATTCAAGCACCAATATGTTTTAGTACTTAGGTTAATTAGATTTTTAAGAGTAGGTTTTGGAGGTACTGTTAAGCCATTTTTTATATCGGCATGGCGATTACCTAGCATTTGTAGGTCAGCAGTTAGTACTAGGGCACTACAACCAGCATGCTTTGCGCTTGCTATAAGATTTGCCATAAACTTTCTATCTTTCATCATATATAACTGAAACCAAAAAGGTTTGGTTGTATGCTTAGCTACTTCTTCTGTAGAGCAGATAGACATTGTCGATAGTGTAAAAGGAATACCAAATTCTTCAGCTGCTTTGGCAGCATGAATCTCGCCATCTGCATGTTGCATTCCAAGTAGACCAATTGGAGCAAATGCTAAAGGCATACTGTATTCTTGTCCAAGAATTTTGGTTTTTAACGATCGATGTTGGATATCAGTTAGCACTTTTTGCCTAAAAAAGTATTTATCAAAATCTTTTTGATTATGCTCTAGAGTTTTTTGTTGCCATGAGCCTGATTCACAGTAATCAACAAACATTTTAGGAACTCTGCGATGATAAATTTTACGCATATCATCAAGAGATGTGATTTTTAGTAGATTTTTTTTCATAAAAGCTTTCTCAACTATAATGATATTTTTATCAAAACCGTAATGGTGATGTAATAAGCTAAATTTCTGTAAATATTTTATCTTCAGGTAGTCTAGATTTTGGTAATTTAGCATTAAAATCTTCTTCTGAAGCATAACCAACAGTTACAACCACGGATGTTTTATAACCTTTTTCTCTTAGATTAAATTCTTCATCTATTATATGAGCTTCGATGCCTTCCATTGGTGTAGCATTTATCTTCAGTGTTGATAATCCTAATAGAATATTACCAAGGGCAATATAAAGCTGCTTTTCTGTCCAAATCTGTAATTCTTGAGGTTTGTCTTTGTATGCTAGAGCAAATTTATTGCGTACATCTCTTTGCATATTTTCAAAATCTGAAGTAGGGAATCTACCATCTTTACGCTCTTGATCAAGAAGTAGCTGTAGATATTTATCATCGATATCAGTTTTTAGGCAAAATACTATGGCCAAAGCACAATCTTTAATATTTGTTACATTTTTTGGGTGTATATTTTCAGCAGCTTTTGAAATTTTGGCTTTTGCCTCATCAGATGTTGCTAGGATAAAATGCCATGGCTGTGAGTTTACACTTGACGGTGTGAATCTTAGCAAGTCTTTTATTTGTTGGATTTGTTCAGAGGTTAACTTTTTTGTTGGATCATAAGCTTTTGTAGTATAGCGAGTTTTGGCATATTCGACGATATTCATAATTAAAAAGTAAAATTTTATCAAAAGATTAACTCAGTATATTTGATTCAAAAATATACAACAATGTTTTTTAATCTAGAGATATTTATATTTTTTTGTAATCATATTGTTTTGTAAGGATTAATTTTTAAGGATATGTAAATGAGAAAAAAGATTTTAGTAACGACGCTTGGTGTTTTTGCGGGATTATCGTTTGCAAATGCAGAGAATATAGAGCAGCTTAGAGATAGTTCGCAAAAGATTGTTAGCGTAACCCCTAATTTTGTTGAAATTGATGTTTCAGCATATAAGCATAATCTAAAAGTAGTGAAGAGCATTATTGGAGATGATGTTAAATTATGTGCAGTAATGAAGTCGGATGCTTATGGACATGGATTAGATAATTTGATTGATGCTACAGTCAGCTCGCCTGCTGTTGATTGTATTGCTGCAGTTGACAATAAAGAGTTTGCGATTATCTCTCCCAAAATTCAGCAAAGTGGAAGAAATATTACAGCTCTAAGAATTGCTCCTGTTACTAAATCTGAACTAATTCAGGCCATTAATAATGGGTGGGATATCGAAGAGATTATAGGCTCTTATGAGCAAGCAAAGATTATTTCTGACACAGCTCAGCAGATGAGTGAAATTCTTGGTAAGAAAGTGATAATAAAAGTTTCTATAAATATAGAGACCGCGATGGGAAGAATGGCTTTTAGGAAGGTTGAAGATATAAAAAAAGCTATGAAATTACCAAACATTAAAGTAGTGGGAGTTATGACACATTTTGCTAAAGATTATGAGAGTGAGAGTGTAGCAGAGCCTGCAACAAAACAGCAATTAGCAAAGTTTGATGAGATAGTCTCTCAACTAGATTTACCAGAAGGAACTATACAGCATGTTGCTAACTCAGGTGCAGCTGCAAAATATCCTTGGGCAAGAAGAGATATGGTTAGAGCTGGTTCTCTTATTTATGGTGAAGATCTTGATGATTTGCAAGATCCTAAGCATGAACTTCGACCTGTGATGAAATCATTTAGATCAGAAGTTGCGATTATTGAGAGAGACATACCACCACATTCACCAATTAACTATGATGCTGAGCAATATACTCGTTCGGATAGAAAATCAACAACAGCGACATTAAGAACAGGCTATAACTATGGTTTCCCTCAAAGAGCTTATAAAAGTAAAATGCAAGTTATTATCGATGGTGTCAAATATCCTGTTATTGGTAAAACATCTATGAATATGCTTGTTGTGGATATTACAGATGAACCGAAAGATAAGAGGGTTAAAGTAGGCGACCAAGCATTATTAGTAGGTAAGTACGGAGATAACTATATTTCTTGGCAACAGTTTGCACAACAAAATAATATGGGAACTACAGAGGAGGTTCTAGTGGTTGGTAGTCTTAACAAAAAGATTAATACTACAGCTGATTAAGAATTATTTTTAATTGGACATTTCCAATTAAAATTTTCTGGTAACTTCGCTATTATTTTTGGGAAATCTTTTTTTAGAAATATTATTAGTGAAATTGATCTTAAAGTTTTTATATACATCAGTAACATAAATATTGAGATCATAGTTTCATAGAAATATCTCATTATTTTTATACTGCCTTTTATTTCAAAGTTTAGATAGATGATTTTATCAAAGACTATTAATACTAAAAATGCTAGCAGTGTTAAAAGTATAAATGTAATAAAACTAGTAATTACTTTCCTTAGGATTTTTGAACTTGAAGTAATATAAAAAGTATTGTTTTTATTATCAAAAATAATGGCTTTTAGTTTGTTTAACTTTTTTATCTCTTGAAAAGAAAGATACTCAGTAAGTTTATTTAGCAAATAAATATCTCTAAATCTCGGTGGAACTATCGCAAATTCTCGTTTGAGAAAGTTTTTATGATCTATCTTAAATTGTAAATACAAAGCTGCTCTAGCGATAGGGTCTGTAGTAGAATTTATTTTCTCTATTATTTCAGCCATATCTTTTATCTTATGATGACTAAAGACATTTACTTTCTCAGTTTCGCCAAATAAAAAATTAAGTGCATAATAGAGTATTGCTACAGGGATAACTAATAATAACTTGTAGTTAGGATCAATCAAAAACTCAAATAATTCCATGGTAACTGATATCCATAATTAGCTTATAAGTAATATTTAATATTCTTTAGTTACTAAATTCAATAGTGATCTATTTATGCTATTTGTTAAGTTTGTTTTTAGTGTTATTGATGTTATCTTAGATTTATCAAGATGTTCACTGTGGATTATGGCTTTGTATAGAATAGAAACTGATAGTATGGGGGAAGTCAAAGTTGATGACAGATATTATTGGGGTGCTCAAACTCAGCGATCTATAGAGCATTTTTCTATAGGTAAGGATTTGATGCCTATAGAAGTTATTAAGGCTTTAGCTATTATCAAAAAAGCAGCGGCAATTACCAATAATGAGCTAGGTATTTTGCCTACAAATAAGCGAGATATCATTGTTACAGTTTGTGATGAGATAATTTCCGGCCAGCTTAATAATCACTTTCCACTACATGTTTGGATGACCGGCAGTGGTACGCAGTCAAATATGAATGTCAATGAGGTTATTTCAAACAGAGCGATTGAGCTACTAGGTGGCAAAAAGGGTAGTAAATCTCCTATTCATCCAAATGATGATGTCAACATGTCACAATCATCAAATGATGCCTTTCCAAGTGCGATGTATATTGCTACTGCCTTTGAGATAAATAAACAATTATTACCAGCTCTCGAATACATGTATGAGGATCTAAAAAGAAAGAGTAATGACTGGCAAACTATCGCTAAGATTGGTAGAACTCATATGCAAGATGCTGTGCCGCTAACTCTCGGACAGGAGTTTTCAGGCTATGCGGCTCTACTTGAGAAAAACATTCAAAGAATTAAAGAATCTCTAAAAGATGTATATCAGCTTGCTTTAGGTGGAACAGCTGTTGGTACTGGCTTAAATGCGCCTGATAGTTTTGCTGAAGTGGTAGCGAAACATATTGCTTCTATTACTGGGTTACCATTTGTTACAGCTACAAATAAATTCGAGGTGCAAGGTTCACATGATGCTTTAGTTGCGATTATGGGGCAACTCAAAACTTTAGCAAATTCATTATTTAAGATTGCTAATGATATTCGTCTATTAAGCTGTGGTCCTAGAGCGGGACTTCATGAGTTGTTAATCCCTGAGAATGAGCCTGGATCATCAATTATGCCAGGAAAGGTTAATCCTACACAATGTGAAGCTATGGCAATGGTTGCTGCTCAAGTAATGGGTTATGATGTTGCTGTTGGTATCGGTGGTTCTGCAGGATATCTTGAAATGAATGTCTATAAACCCTTGATTATTTTTAATATTATTCAATCGATTAAGATTATTTCAGACAGTTGTGTAAACTTTACAAAATATCTTTTAGAAGGAATGACGCCAAATCATGACAAAATAGATTTTTATCTCAAAAATTCATTAATGCTTGTTACAGCTCTTAGTCCAGTGATAGGCTATGATAAAGCTTCTAAAATGGCGCATTATGCAGATAGTAACAACTTATCGTTAGCTGAGGCAAATAAAGCTCTTGGTTTTTTGTCTGAAGAAGAGTTTAATAAAGTAGTTGATCCATACAAAATGACAAAAGGTGGTATTTTGTAGTGAGTAATTCTTTTCAAGAAATAGCATCTTGATTAGATATGGTAACACTTATTAATCGTTTGCTTTAACCCTTGCAAGAAGCCCGTTTCTAGTTTAATCTTTAAGCAATTTTATATTCAAGGTATTTTGTTATGATTACAACAAGATTTGCACCAAGTCCAACAGGCTTTTTACATGTTGGTGGGGTACGTACAGCACTTTTTAGTTGGCTTTATGCTAGACACAATAACGGTAAGTTTTTATTAAGAATCGAAGACACAGATCTTGAGAGATCTACTCAAGCTGCTGTAGATGCTATTTTAGATGGTATGAGCTGGCTTGGTCTAAAAAATGATGAAGAGATCTATTATCAAACGAAAAGATTTGATAGATATCATGAAGTTATTAAGCAATTAATAGCAGAGGGTAAGGCATATTATTGTAACTGTTCTAAGGAAAGATTAGATGAGTTAAGAGAGCATCAGCAGGCAAATAATCTTAAAACTGGCTATGATGGTAAATGCCGTGATGCAAGCTATATTCCTCAAGAAGGAGATAGTTTTGTAGTACGTTTTAAAAATCCGCAAGATGGTCTTGTCAGCTGGAATGATGCTGTAAAGGGTAGGATTTCAATTTCAAATCATGAGCTTGATGACATGATTATCCAAAGAACAGATGGCTCGCCGACATATAATTTTTGTGTGGTGGTTGATGATATTGATATGGCTATCACGCATATTATTCGTGGTGATGATCATGTTAATAATACTCCTAAACAAATCAATATTTATAAAGCCTTAAATGCTCATGTTCCGGTATTTGCACATGTTCCAATGATTCTTGGTCCAGATGGGGCAAAGTTGTCTAAACGACATGGTGCGGTCAATGTTGTGCAGTATCGTGAAGATGGTTATTTACCTCATGCTATACTTAACTATTTGGTTAGACTTGGGTGGTCGCATGGAGATCAAGAGATTTTCTCTATAGATGAGATGATAAAATCTTTTAATTTAGAGCATATCAATGCTTCACCTTCACGTTTTGACTTTGACAAGCTTAAGTGGTTGAACAAACACTACATCAAAGAATCTAAATTTGAGGATATTAGGACAGAAGTTGAATATCATTTTGCAAAAGCTGGTTTGGATATTGCTAATGGTCCTGATCTTCAAGACCTTGTGGCTGTGATGGCAGAAAAAGTTGATACTCTAGTAGAGCTTACTGAGAAATCGAGCTACTTTTATAGTGATGATATCGTTTATGATGAAAAAGCAGTCAAAAAGCATGTTAAAACGACAACAGGCGAGATATTTATTAAGCTTTTAGAAAATTTTGAAGCTCTAGAAACTCAACAATGGCAAGATCCAGATACTTTGCATAACGTAGTCGCATCAACAGCAGAGCAGTGCGAAGTTGGTATGGGTAAAGTAGGTATGCCCTTGCGTATAGCTATCACAGGTTCAGGTCAATCTCCTGATATTGGTATTACTTTGAAGCTTTTGGGGAAAGAAAAAGTACTATCTAGATTACAAAGAGCAATAAAAGAACTATGTAATTCATAAAAAAATAAAAATATTAACAAAAGGGCTTGACTAAGCCATAAAAGTCATTATAATACACATCATATCGCTGAAGACAGTGATTAAAAGTCTTAAGTCCCGTTCGTCTAGAGGCCTAGGACACCGCCCTTTCACGGCGGCAACAGGGGTTCGAATCCCCTACGGGATGCCAAATTAAAAAGCCACCTTGAGTGGCTTTTTTTATGTCTATTAGAAATACTTTTATTATTCTGTAAAATGCAAAAGTTTGTTTATTTTGTTTGGTTATCAGTTTGACATTCAGGCTGCTACAAAAGTTTCAGAACTTTGTGATAGATTTCCTGTTTACAAATAGATATCTTAATTTTATTTTCAGCAATATCAAGCCTAATCTTCAAAACTAAATCTTAATGATTAATTTTAAATTTTACCAAAAGTCTTTTATTTTATTTATTTCTATGTCTTGAAAACGTGCATATTAAAGTATTTTATTAAGTAAAGGTGAATTATTTAAATATTATCTTAATTTTAATATTGACATAAAATTAATATTAAATATAATATCCCCGTATTCAAATACTTTAGTAACATTAATTTAATATTTTATTAATCATGGGGATTATAATGAAAAAAACTATCACTATCGCTCTTTTAGGTTCAATCGCAGCTACTTCTGTTTACGCAGATGATTTAAATGCTAATGTTGTAAACAATTCTATTGTTAACTATTCTAACAAAGTTGAAGCTGCTGCTGATACTGATCCTAACTCTGCAATCTATGCTGTCAAAAGCATGGCTGCTGATGCTGCTGATATACAAGCAAATGGTGAAAAAATAGCTAGAGGTTTAGTTCTAACTAATAATGGTAGAGTTAAAATACCTAACGCTGTTAAACCTAAAGATATGTATATGAAGGATCAAGCATCTGCTGCTCAAGGTCTTGAGAAATATAGAGCTGAAAGAGATGGTATTAATAAAAATATTGAAAAGCTGCAATCTGAAAAGAAATTAGGCTGGAAGATTAAGGTTGCTGCTGAACAGGCTAAACTTAAATCTATCAACACTAAGATAGATATCCTAAAAGGTATCGAAAATGGTGATAAGGCTTATGCTGAAGAGAAGATTGCTCAGTTTAATATTATCAAAGAAATTACTGTAAATGGTCCTACAGCATACTACAATAATATTGCTAAGCCTATTTCTGCTGAGTTAGAAGCTGCATGGAATTCAGCTACTGCTCTTGATTATGCTGGCTATAGAACTAATATAGACATGTTCTGGAATGCAAGAGTTGCTCTTTGGAATGGTCAATACAATATCAACAGTAAAGATGCTGATACTGCTGTAGCGTTTAACGATATTACTAACTATTTAACTATTCAAGCTATTGAGCTTATACAGGGTGGAAGTAATGAAAAAGCTATCGCTACATATGCTAATGTAAATACACTTGCATATACAGTAACTACATTAGGTGATTTAGAGAGTGGAATTCAGCAGAAGATTGCTTCTCCAAGAACAGCTCTATCAATATGTGAAGCTAACTTGCTTGATGTTAGAGCAAATAGTAATATTGCTACAGCTAGAAATGTTATAAAAGATTTGTCTGATGAAAAAGCTGTTGATGCTATCCTTACGCAATTCTTAGATATTATTAACCTTGGTGATATTAAGGTATATGACCTAGATAAGTTAGGTGAAAACTGGGCTGTTAAAGCTGCTGTTAATGCAATATCTAAAGCAATCGGTACAGAGGGTGTTGTTTATGTTAAAGATCATACTTTAATGTTAAGACCTGCTAGTGCTATAGCAGCTCCTGTAGCTAATGCTATTGCTGAAAATGGTATATATAAACAAGTAAGTGATGCTGATAGTATACTATTTGGTGTAAATGCTTGTAATTTTGCTGCTGCTCAAAATAGTCAAAGTCCTGTTGCTAAAGCTATGGTTGCAGCTACTAAGCAAATTTCTAATCAGTTAGCTAAAGGTCAAACTATTGATGCTGCTTTCCAAGAACAAGTATATGCAGCTCTTCAAGCTACTATGTTCGAAAACTTAAGCAAAATTGCTTAGTAAATGTTCAATAAGTATAAATGTATACAATAAATAAAAAAGGATAATTTTATGTATAAATCAAGATTAAAACGAATATCAGTAATTCTGTTATCGGCATTTGTAGCAGGTCAATCTATGGCAACTAGTATTGATAGCTATACATCTGTTAAAAATAATGCATATTCAAAATCAGTAGTACACCTGTATAATAATCACTCTTCTAATCGTGGTATTGACAATTGGGGATGGACTAGTAAGGCTGATTGGAATGATGCAATTGTTGTAAAACCTGGTCAAACTAGAGTGTTATCATCAGGTCATTATCATCAAAATTTAACTGATGCGGAATTTTATGGGATATTAGGTGGTGGTATAGCTGCAACTTTAGCATCGTCTCTTGTTGCTAATGCTATTTATAATAATACTGCTGCTACAATAGCTAACAACGTCGCTATCTTGGAAGAGAGGTTAACTCAGGCACAAGCTACAGAAGCTGCATTAGCGGCTGTAGATTTTGGTAAAGTATATGGAAAACCTATTACAGGTTCACAAAATGTGTTGCGAGCTTTTTATGTATCTGGTGAAAAAGTAGCGAGAGCACAACGAATTGCTGCTGGAATACCAGAACTAGAAGCTGCTCTTTCTGCTGCAAGAGCAGCTACTCCTTTAGCAGCAAACCCTTATACAGGTATTGCTATAACAATCTCGGTATTGGCTCTTTCGGCAACGATAGCTATTCTTCGTAATGATATGTTAAAAGGGGCGTATTTATACGATCAGTTGTGGATGGCTCCAGAGGGCGCTGATCATGGCGATCCTGGATTTAAGAAGATGTTAACAAATATGTGGGAAATCCAAAATAATACTCAGAAAATTCGAACAGCGATTGAAAGTGATACTGACCACAGTTACGTCAGTGATCTGATAAAACCTCAATTAATAAAAAAAGCTGTAGTATTTAGGTTTGTCGACATAGAAAGTCAGGATCTCCTGAGAGTACAACAGTTTATTATTGATGGCTCTTTCCTTATACCTTATGAGTTTGGCGGTAATAATCGTAATAACAATAATTATTTAATTGATTCTTGGGGTGTGGGTAGTGTTACTTTAGATAATGATGGTGCTTTCGCTACTGATGAAGACAGAAGTAAGTTTGAGCAAGCATGTTATGTATACCAATCTAAAAATCCTGATAAAAAGGTATATATTTTTAATAACTATTGGCAAAATGATGATGAATATAAGTGGTGGGATGATATAGTTAGTAAAAAAAGAGATAGCTTAAGAGAATGTTTAGAAACTATTAATAAATTAAACTTCATTTTCTATGTGGGAACTGATCATGAAGACGAAACTGCACCTGAACAGATATTAACTAGTTTGAATAATTATGATGTTATAATGGATTCTGGGAAGAAGTCGGTTTATGGCGAACCAAATTATGTTAAATAATGGTTTATTCTAAAAAGTATTGGTTTTATTTGCTAATACTAATTTTGATACAGTTCAAGCTGTACTTCCTGCTATGAATAACTATACTAATTTGTCTTATTTGTATGAACTTAATTTACTTTTATGATCATTGCTATTTTAATATAACATAGTTATCTGGGATGCTCTCTTAAACTATTTTGCTGTTTGAGAAACTATATTTGGCTGTGTTGGTAATGCAGTAGTATATGCTTCCATGCTTTCTGTTATTACACTATTTGGTGATATTCTGCAGTGTTTGCCAATAGTTATATTACCTAAGATTTTAGCACCGGCTCCAATTATTACTTCATCTTCAACTGTTGGATGACGTTTTGTGTATCTCAGCTTTGGATTTCCAGATGAACCAAGAGTTACACCATGGTATAGTGATACATAATTTCCAACTATTGCTGTTTCACCAATTACAATACCCATGCCATGATCAATGAAACAATATGAGCCGATAGTTGCTCCAGGATGTATTTCGATTCCTGTCAGAAATCTAGATATATGAGACAAGAGTCTACCCAAAAATTTTAATTTACATCGCCATAGTAGATTTGCGGGTCTGTGAAGTAATATTGCATGTAATCCAGGGTAAGCAAATATCGTTTCAAGAATGCTTGGAGCAGCAGGATCTTGTTGTTGATAGTATCGTAATAGTTTGATCATAAGACTCCAAAGTGTTGTTTTGATTTTAATATACTATTATAAAACCAATGTTTTAGCCATCTAAATAAGATAGAATGGCGGTAGGTTATTGTGTGAATATAAAAGGTTATAGCTATGAATATATGTAACAATTTTACTGAAACTATTGGTAAGACTCCTATGGTTAGGCTTTGTAAAATAGAGGAGCTGTTTGGGTTAAAAGTCAAGTTGGTTGCTAAACTGGAATTCTTTAATCCATTATCCTCTGTCAAGGATAGGGTGGCTCTAAATCTTATTGAAAGTGCAGAGAAGGCTGGTAATATCAAGCCAGGTGTTACAACGTTGATAGAACCAACATCGGGCAATACTGGGATAGGGCTTTCATTTATTGCTGCTGCAAAAGGTTATGACATAATTATTACTATGCCAGAGAGTGTATCCGTTGAAAGACGTAAGTTGATACAGCACTTTGGTGCTAAGCTTATTTTAACACCTGCAGCTGAGGGTATGGCTGGAGCAATTGCCAAAGCTAATGATTTATTAAAAGAGCTTAATGATGGTGTTATATTGGGTCAATTTACTAATCCAGCCAATCCACAAGCACATAGAAATACAACAGCTTTAGAGGTTTGGCAAGATACTGATGGTGAAGTAGATATTCTAGTGGCGGGTGTCGGTACCGGAGGTACTATTACAGGCATTGCTGAAGTTCTCAAACAGAAAAAACCTACTATCAAAATTGTAGCTGTAGAGCCTAAGTCTAGTCCCGTTTTGTCAGGTGGTAAGCCAGGCTCTCATAAAATTCAAGGGATAGGCGCTGGCTTTATTCCAGAGATTCTAAATACATCTATAATTGATGATATTGTTACAGTTAGTGACGTAGATGCTTTAGAGTATGCACGTTTAGTAGCACACAAGGAAGGTGTGCCTGCTGGTATTTCATCTGGAGCAGCATTAAAAGCGGCGATTGAGATAGCTCAACGTACTGAGAGTGAGAATAAAATGATAGTGGTTGTTTTTGCTTCTAGTGCGGAGAGATACTTATCTACAGCTTTATTTGCCGAAGATTAAATAGAGGCTTTTTCATATACGGCAAACGTGAAGTCAAACTCGTTTTTATCATCTTTTTTGAATTGTTTATGGCCTATGCGTTTGTATTTAGATTTGTCCCACTTAGGAAAGAAAGCATCAAGATCACTCATTTCTGTATCGACTTCAGTTATGTATAGTCTATCGGCATATTGCAAAAATTCTTTATAAATCTGAGCACCACCAATTATAAAAATCTCATAATGAGGTTTTGATTGCGCGAAGTTTAGAATTTCTTGAACACTGTTAATTATTAAACACTTATCCTGCTTATAATCTTTATCTCTAGTTAAGATAATGTTTTTACGGTTTGGCAAAGGGCGACCGATTGACTCAAAAGTTTTTCTACCCATTACAATATAATTATTCTCGGTTATCTTTTTGAAGTTTTTCAGGTCTTCAGAAAGTTTCCATGCTAGAGTATTTTCTTTACCTATACCTAGATTTTTGTCATAAGCAACTATTAATGAAATCATTTTTGATCTCTATTTTTTTAATTTATTTTGCGACATTTTAGCATTTTAAATAAATATAAAATACCTTTTGTAATTTATAAATTAAGTGTGATAAAATTTTACGGCTTGTATTATATATGAGCTAATGTTTAACTAATAAATCATGTATCTTCAAAATTAGAAGTTGTGCCAAAGGGTGTCTCATATGATATTTGGCATAACTAAGATACTAGATATAACCCAAATAAGGAAAATCAAAATGTCTTTAATGAAAGAAATGTTATCTGCGGGTGTTCACTTTGGACACAAAAAAGCTTTCTGGAATCCTCAAATGAAAGAATACATCTTTGGTATTAACCATGGTGTACACATTATCAATCTTGAGAAAACAGTTCCTCTTTTCCAAGATGCAGTTAACTTTGTTGGTAAGACTGTAGCAAATGGTGGAAAAGTTCTTTTTGTTGGTACAAAAAGACAAGCTCAAGATATCATAGAAGCAGAAGCTAAAAGATGTGGTATGCCGTTTGTTAGCCACAGATGGTTAGGTGGTATGCTTACTAACTACAAAACTGTTAGACAATCTATCAAGAGACTTGCTCAGTTAGAGAAGATGAAAGAAGACGGTACTTTTGAATCGTTAACTAAAAAAGAGATGCTTCAAAATATCAGAACTATAGAGAAGTTAGAAAAAGTTCTTGGCGGAATCAAAGAAATGGGTGGTTTACCTGATGCTATTGTTGTTATTGATAGTAACAAAGAGCACATTGCTATTCAAGAAGCTCAAAAGCTAGGTATTAAAGTTGTATCAATTGTTGATACTAACTCAAACCCTGAAGGTATCGATTATATTATCCCTGGTAATGACGATGCTGTTAAGTCAATATCTTTCTATATGAAGAAATTTGCTGATGCTGTTATTGATGCTCAAGGCTTAGATAGAGCAGTAGAAGCAAAAGCTGAAGAAACTACAGAAGCATAATAAACAAACAAGGATAGAACAATGTCAAATATTTCTGCTAAATTAGTAAAAGAACTTAGAGAAAGAACTGGTGCTGGAATGATGGAGTGTAAAAAAGCTCTAGTTGAAGCTGCTGGTGATATTGAAAAAGCTGCTGAAGAAATGAGAATTTCTGGACAAGCAAAAGCTGACAAAAAAGCTTCACGAATTGCAGCTGAAGGTGTTATCGAAGTTTATGCTGCTGATGGTAGAGCTGTTTTACTTGAAATCAACTCAGAGACAGACTTTGTCGCTAGAGATGATACTTTCAAGAAGTTTGCTCAAGAAGCTGTAAAAGCAGCTCATGCGGCAAAAGCAGAGACTATCGAAGAAGTTTTAGCTGCTAAGACTTCAACTGGTGAAACTGTTGAAGAAGCTCGTAAATCACTAATTGCTAAAATCGGTGAGAATATTCAAGTTCGTAGGGTTAAGACTGTAGCAGCTAGTACTTTAGGTGCTTACATACATGGTGGTAAGATCGGTGTTGTTGCTGCTCTAGAGGGTGGTGATGAAGAGCTTGCTAAAGATGTTGCTATGCACGTAGCAGCTGTTAATCCTATGGTTGTATCTGGTGATGAAGTTCCTGCTGATGTAGTAGCAAAAGAGAAAGAAATTTTCACAGCTCAAGCAAAAGAAAGTGGTAAGCCTGCTGAAATCATCGAGAAAATGATTGTTGGTAGAATTCGTAAGTTCTTAGATGAAGTTGCTCTTTTAGGTCAAGATTTCGTTAAAGATCCTAGCATCAAAGTTGAAAAACTTGTTAAAGACAAAGGCGCTAAAGTTGTTAGCTTTATCCGTCTAGATGTTGGTGAAGGTATCGAGAAGAAAGAAGAAGATTTCGCAGCAGAGGTGATGAGCCAAATCAAAGGTTAATATATGTCTAATGATTCGTTAGAATGTTCTCAAAATACTCCAAAGCTTAAGAGGGTTCTTCTTAAGTTAAGTGGAGAGTCTTTATCGGCAGATCAAGGTTTCGGTATAAATGTTGAATCTGCTGCTCCTATCATAAATCAAATCAAAACACTTGTTAACTTAGGTGTTGAGCTTGCGATAGTCGTTGGTGGTGGTAATATCTTACGCGGAGGTAGGGCTGATTTTGGAGACAAAATTAGAAGATTTACAGCTGACTCTATGGGTATGATTGCTACTATGATTAATGCTCTAGCTCTTCGTGATATGCTTATCAGTGAAGACGTTGATGCTGAGATTTTTTCAGCAAAAGGTGTTGATGGTTTGTTAAGGGTTGCTAGCGCGCATGAGTTTAATCGAGAGCTTGCAAAAGGCACGGTTTTGATATTTGCGGGAGGTACAGGCAATCCGTTTGTAACAACTGATACTACAGCTAGCCTTAGAGCGGTCGAGATTGGTGCGGATGCTTTGTTGAAGGCTACGACTGTTGATGGTGTGTATGATAAAGACCCAAATAAATATTCAGATGCTAAGCGTTTTGCTAAGGTTACTTTTTCCGAAGTTGTTAGTAAGGAGCTAAATGTGATGGATTTGGGAGCATTTACTCAGTGCAGAGATTTTGGTATACCAATCTATGTGTTTGATTTGACTCAGCCAAATGCTTTGGTTGATGCTGTAGTTGATTCAAAGCATGGTACTTGGGTCACTTTAGACTAATTAATTTTCAAAAGAAAGGATTGTTTTTATGATAAACGATATTCTAAAAGATGCTGAAAATAGGATGAGTAAAACTTTAGAAGTTTTAGCTGATGATTTAGCTAAGATTAGAACCGGTAGAGCTCATCCTGATATTTTAGCTCATGTAACTATAGATTATTACGGTTCTGCTACGCCGATTACTCAGGTGGCTAATGTTACAGTTCTTGATGCTAGAACTCTAGGTATTACTCCTTGGGAGAAGGGGCTTGCAGGTAAGATTGAGAAGGCTATTATAACTTCTGATTTGGGGCTTAATCCAACTAACTTAGGTGATAGTTTGAGAGTTCCTATGCCAGCACTTAATGAAGAGCGTAGAAAAGAGCTTGTTAAACTTGTTAAATCTGAGACTGAGAGTGGTAGAGTTTCTATCAGAAATATACGCCGTGATGCTAATGGCGATATCAAAGAACTTCTCAAAGAGAAAGAGATAACAGAAGATGAAGCTAAAAGAGCAGAGGATAATATTCAAAAAATTACTGATAAGATGATTGCACAGGCAGATGCTCTTGCTGTTAAAAAAGAACAAGATTTAATGGTGGTCTAATTATTAGATTTCTTAATAAAACTTGTATTTCTCTTTATTCTTTCTTATTATTTATCTAGTTTAAACTTTATATTTTACTCATTATGAGCTTGGCTAACGAAAATGCCCTTAAGCATGTTGCTATAATTATGGATGGTAATGGGCGCTGGGCCAAGAGTAGATTGAAGCCAAGGATATTTGGTCATAGAAATTCTATATCTAGTGTAGATGCTGCTATAGAGTATTGTGTTGAGCGTAATATTCAGATGTTAACTCTCTTTGCATTTGGTAGAGATAATTGGCTTAGACCAGCTAAAGAAGTTTCTGATCTAATGGATCTTTTTTATAAAACTCTCAAAGATAAAACTCCAAAATTACATAGTAATAATATTGTCCTTAAAGTTATTGGAGATAGGTCTAGATTATCAGATAAGCTTATACAAATGATTGATTATAGCGAGTCTGTTACTAAAGATAATACGGGACTTCAGCTTAGGCTAGCGGTTGACTATGGTGGGCGATGGGATATCATTGGTGCTGTGAAATCTATCATTGATGATATCGGCAATGATAAGATAGCGCTGGATAGTATATCGGAGGATAATTTCGGAAGTTATACGGTCGCTGGTCAAATGCCGGTTGACTTACTTATTAGGACTAGTGGTGAGATTAGATTAAGTGATTTTATGTTATGGCAGTTGTCTTATGCTGAGATGTATTTTACTGATCTTATGTGGCCTGAGTTTACAAAGTCAGAGTTTCAGAAAGCAGAAGAGTATTTTTACTCGCGCCAGAGAAGGTTTGGTAAGAGTGGTGAACAACTTGAAATGAGGAATGTATGAAAGAGAGGATAATAACTGGTTTATTGTTGGTAGTTTTTGTTTTTGCAGGACTTGTGTATGCAAATGACTATCTTTTTGGCGTTGGTGTTTTTTTGGTTGCGATGCTTTCAGCATATGAATGGCTTAAGTTTACAAAGATCAGTCAACAAGAAACAATAAATTATCTTGTGATATTTATGATAGTGTTGTTTGTTGTGTCAGAGTTCTTTGTTTACATTCAGTATATTTTCCCAGTATTTTGGCTATATGCGATTTATAGACTTAGTGGATATGAGCGCCAAAAGTTTGATACATTATCTGTTAATGAAATGTTGATACTCGGCTTATTTGCAATCTCACCATTTGCAGCATCGTTGTACGTACTTCATAGTAATTCTGTTGCGTGGATATTCATGTTTATATTGGTTGTTGCAGGTGCTGATAGTGGAGCCTATTTTACAGGTAAGGCAATGGGTAAGCGCAAGATGCTTCCGCGATTGAGTCCAAATAAAACTATTGAAGGTTTGTTGGGTGGGATGGCTTGTGCGGTAATTATCGCCATAGTGTTTTTGCTATTTATGGATTTAAGTATTTTTGAGTACTTATCAATGGTTATTATTTCAGCTTTAATAGCAGTTTTATCTGTTGTTGGAGATGTTTTTGAAAGTATGATGAAGCGTATCGCTGGAGTTAAAGATAGTGGCAATATCTTACCAGGTCATGGTGGAGTACTTGATAGGTTGGATGGTTATATGCCTGCATTACCTATTTTTGTGACACTTGGTTATTTGGCTGGTGTGTTTGTTGTATAAGCGGGGGATTTGTTTTGAATATAGAGTTGAAGCTGTTGAATAAAGAAATTATTAAAGAAGTACCTGAGTATGGTACAGTAGGGTCGGCAGCGGTTGATTTAAGAGCTTGCTTATCTGAAGCAGAGTTCTTGAGTCCTGGTGAGTGTAAGTTGATAGGTACTGGAATTGCTATCAATATAGCAAATCCAAATTATGCGGCAATGATTCTGCCAAGATCTGGTTTGGGTCATAAAAAAGGCTTGGTGCTAGGCAATGGTACTGGTCTTATTGACTCTGATTATCAAGGAGAATTAATGGTGTCTTGCTTTAATCGTTCTCAAGAAGTTATCGAAATTGAGCCTATGATGAGATTTGCGCAGCTTGTGGTTGTTCCAGTGGTTCAAGCAAAGTTCGATATTGTAGAGGAGTTCTCTCAGCGGACTATTAGATCTGCTGGAGGATTTGGACATACTGGGGTTTAATATATGTTTTTCAATATCCCTAATATTTTAACTTTTGGTCGCTTGGCGTTAATTCCTTTTATAGTTATATGTTATTATTTTGAGTTTCCACACCATCATGGTATTACGGCTACATTATTTTTATTAGGAGCAGCTACTGACTGGTTGGATGGCTATTTGGCACGCAAATGGGAGCAGACAAGCAAGTTAGGAGCATTTTTAGATCCTGTTGCTGATAAGTTGATTGTTGCTACTGCTCTTTGTTTGTTTATTGAAATGTACCCATATTGGTGGGCTACTATTCCGGCGATTGTGATGATTTGCAGAGAAATTGTTGTTTCTGCATTGCGAGAGTGGATGGCTGAGCTTGGGCAGCGTAGTGTTGTCAAGGTTGGTGTATGGGGTAAGATCAAAACTACGGCTCAGATGGCCGCACTTTTTATATTCTTAATTAAGCCCGCAATAGATTTTAGACATTCATTAGACTACGCTAGTTTTAATACATGGTTTATTCTTTTGGGGTTTTTGATGCTTTATGTAGCTGTAATACTTACTGTTTATTCTATGTGTAATTATCTTTATGTTGCTTTTAAATCTGTTTTTGGCAATTCTCATAAATAATACTTTTTCTTTTCTTTTTTTTGCTTTTTTGTTATTATGTCTGTCTAATGCTATTTTTGCATAGGTCCTTCCTCTGCTTGGCATTTGAAATTATTTAAATCAAAAAAACTGATAAAAAACGGAGAATAATAACTAATGGCAACTATAAATCAGTTGGTGAACAGCCCTCGCAAGAGATCGGTTGTTAAGTCTAAGGTTCCTGCGTTAAAGGCGTGTCCTCAAAGAAGAGGTGTATGTACAAGGGTATATACTACTACTCCTAAGAAGCCTAACTCAGCACTTAGAAAAGTAGCTCGTGTAAGATTAACGAGTGGATTTGAGGTTACAAGCTACATTGGTGGTGAAGGTCATAACCTACAAGAGCACAGTGTTGTGCTTATCAGAGGTGGTAGGGTTAAAGATTTGCCAGGTGTGCGTTACCACATTGTTAGGGGTGCTTTAGATACTTCAGGTGTTAATAATCGTAAGCACGGTCGTTCAAAGTATGGTACTAAGCGTCCTAAGTCTTAATTTGTGTTTAAAGTTTAACATTTGAAGAAGGTGTAAAAATGTCTAGAAGAAATAGAGCTCCTAAAAGAGATATTCTACCTGATCCTAAGTTTAAGAGTCAGGTTGTTGCTAAGTTTGTAAACCATATTATGCTAGATGGTAAGAAGTCTATTGCAGAGAAAATTGTATATGGTGCGTTTGATAAGATTAAAGCTAAAGATGCTTCTGCTAATGAAGTTGAAGTTTTTGAAAAGGCTTTAGATAGTGTTAGTCCTATGGTAGAAGTTAAGTCACGCCGTGTTGGTGGTGCTACATATCAAGTTCCTGTAGAAGTTAGACCAGAGCGTCGTCAAACTTTAGGTATGAGATGGATTATAGATGCTGCGCGTAAGAGAAAAGAGAGTACTATGGGTGATAGAGTTGCTGCGGAGATTCTAGAAGCTATAGAGGGTAGAGGCGCTGCTGTCAAGAAAAGAGAAGATACTCATAAGATGGCTGAAGCTAACAAAGCATTTGCTCACTTTAGATGGTAATAGGAGATTAGAAAATGCCTCGTAATACAGCTTTAGAAAAATATAGAAATATTGGTATCTGTGCTCACGTTGATGCTGGTAAAACAACAACTACAGAGCGTATCCTTTTCTATACAGGGTTATCTCATAAGATCGGTGAGGTACATGATGGTGCTGCTACTATGGACTGGATGGAGCAAGAGCAAGAAAGAGGTATTACAATTACTTCTGCTGCGACAACTACTTTCTGGTCTGGTATGGATCAGCAGTTTGATAAGCATCGTATAAATATTATTGATACTCCGGGTCACGTTGACTTCACTATTGAAGTAGAGCGTTCTCTTCGTGTACTAGATGGCGCGGTTGTTGTGTTCTGTGGTTCATCAGGTGTTGAGCCTCAGTCAGAAACTGTATGGCGCCAAGCTAACAAATACGGTGTTCCAAGAATTGTATTTGTAAACAAGATGGATAGATCAGGTGCTGACTTTGAAAGAGTTTGTGGCCAAATCAGAACTCGTCTTAAGGCTAATGTTGTTCCTGTTCAGTTGAATATTGGAGCAGAAGAAGACTTTAAGGGAGTTGTAGATCTAATTAGAATGAAGGCAATCATGTGGAATGAGGCAGATCAAGGTCTTACTTACGATCTTGTTGATATTCCTGCTGAGCTTCAAGATAGAGCTGAAGAGCTTCGTATGGAAATGATGGAAGCAGCTGCTGAAGCTTCTGAGGAGCTTATGGATAAGTATCTTGAAGAAGGCGAGCTTTCTAATGAAGAGATCAAGCAGGGTCTTCGTGCTAGAGTGTTGGCAAATGAGATTGTTCTAGCATTCTGTGGTTCTGCGTTTAAGAACAAGGGCGTTCAAGCAGTTCTTGATGGTGTTGTTGAGTACTTACCAGCTCCAAACCAAGTTCCTGCTATTAAGTGTGAGACTGAAGATGGTGAACCAGCTTCTAGATCTTCATCTGATGATGAGCCATTTGCAGCTTTAGCATTTAAACTTGCTACAGATCCGTTTGTAGGTAACTTAACGTTTATTCGTGTTTACTCTGGCGTGCTTAAGTCTGGTGATGCTGTATATAATCCTGTTAAAGGTAAAAAAGAGCGTGTAGGTCGTATCGTACAGATGCACGCGAATAAGCGTGAAGAGATTAAAGAAGTTCGTGCTGGCGATATTGCTGCTTGTATCGGTCTTAAAGATGTAACTACAGGTGATACTCTTTGTGATCTTGATAAGCCGGTAATTCTTGAGAGAATGGATTTCCCAGAGCCAGTAATTTCTGTTGCTGTTGAGCCTAAGACAAAAGCAGACCAAGAAAAAATGTCTATAGCTCTAGGCAAGTTGGCTGCAGAGGATCCATCTTTCAGAGTTAAGACTGATGAAGAGTCAGGTCAAACAATCATTTCCGGTATGGGTGAGCTTCACTTGGATATTATTGTTGATCGTATGAGACGTGAGTTTAAGGTTGAGGCTAATGTAGGTAACCCACAAGTTGCTTATAGAGAGACTATTCGTGGAACTGTTGAGCAAAATAGTAAGTTTGTTCGTCAGTCAGGTGGTCGTGGTCAGTATGGTCATGTTGTGGTTAAGTTTGAGCCTTTAGAAGTCTCTACTAATGATGCTGGCGAAGAAAAAATATTTGAGTTCGTTGACGAGATTGTTGGTGGTGTGATTCCTAAGGAGTTCATTGGTCCTGTTGCTAAAGGTATAGAAGAGCAAATGACTAATGGTGTATTAGCTGGATATCCTATGATTGGTGTTAAGGCTACTCTATTTGATGGTTCATACCATGATGTTGACTCATCTGAGATGGCATTTAAGATTGCTGGTTCTATGGCTCTTAAAGAAGGTGCTAAGAAAGCTAATGCTTGTATACTTGAGCCAATCATGAAAGTTGAGGTTGTAACTCCTGAAGATTATCTTGGTGATGTTATGGGTGACCTTAACAGAAGAAGAGGTATCATTGAGGGTATGGATGAGAATCCAAGTGGTAGAGTGGTTAGTGCTCTAGTTCCTCTTGCTGAAATGTTTGGTTATGCTACTAACGTTCGTTCTATGAGCCAAGGTAGAGCATCTTTCTCAATGGAATTTAAGAAGTATGCAGAAGTGCCAAACAATATTGCAGATGAAATCATAAAATCACGTAACTCATAATTAAAAGGATAAATTTAAAATGGCTATAAATAATCAGCGTATTAGAATTAGATTGAAAGCCTTTGATCATAAGCTTATCGATATTTCTACTCAAGAAATTGTTGATACAGCTAAGAAAACAGGGGCGCAAGTTAAAGGACCAATCCCTTTACCAGTTCGTAAAGAGAAATTTACAATTCTTATTTCTCCGCACGTAAACAAAAAAGCAAGAGATCAATATGAAATCAGAACTCACAAGAGATTGATTGATATTGTAGAACCTACAGATAAAACTGTAGATGCTCTAATGAAGCTAGATTTAGCATCAGGTGTTGATGTTCAGATCAGTTTAAGCTAATATATACGTTACTTTTTTGAAAATCTTTCAAAAACGGTATCAATTAGGTCTTCACGGTCAATCGTAATCGTGAAGTTAATATAATAATAATAGAGGATATAATAATGTCTTTAGGATTAGTTGGTCGCAAATGTGGTATGACTCGTATATTTACTGAAGATGGTGTTTCTATTCCTGTAACAGTTGTTCAGGTTGAGTCAAATAAAGTAACTCAAATAAAGACTACTGAAACAGATGGTTATAATGCTATTCAAGTAACTACTGGTTTTAAAAAGCGTTCTAATGTAAACAAGCCTATGGCGGGTCACTATGCAAAAGCTAGTGTTGAGCCTGGTAGAGGTTTGTGGGAGTTTGCTATTGATAATGCTTCTGATTATGAAGTAGGTGCATCTATTGATGCTACTATTTTTGAAGCGGGTCAGAAGGTTGATGTCAGAGGTGTATCTAAAGGTAAAGGTTTCCAAGGTGGTGTTAAGCGTCACAACTTTGCAACTCAAGATGCTACTCATGGTAACTCTCTTTCACATAGGGTTCATGGTTCTACGGGTCAAAACCAGACTCCAGGTAGAGTGTTTAAGAACAAGAAGATGGCTGGTCATTTAGGTAGCGAGAATGTTACTATTCAGTCACTTGAAGTTGTGAGAGTAGACGCGGAAAATGGTTTATTGCTTCTAAAAGGCGGTATTCCAGGTTCAGTTGGTGGAGATGTTATTGTTACTCCAGCTGTTAAAAGTTAGTAGATAAGTATTAATTATACCGGAGAGTTGTTGTGGACTTAAATATAAAATCTTTAGCTGGTGCAGAGGCTGGTGTAGTAGGTGTTGCAGAAGGAGTTTTTGCAGCAGACTATAATGAATCTCTAATTCATCAGGTTGTTGTTGCTTATATGGCAGGCGCTCGTCAAGGTACTAAAGCTCAAAAAACTAGATCAGAAGTGTCTGGTGGTGGAGCTAAGCCTTGGAGACAAAAAGGTACAGGTAGAGCAAGAGCGGGTACTATCCGTTCACCTATCTTCAGAAAGGGTGGTGTTACATTTGCAGCTAAGCCTAAAAGCTATAAGCAAAAAGTGAATCGTAAGATGTACTCAGGTGCAGTTAAATCTATATTATCTGAGCTTGTAAGATCGGATAGAATGACTGTGGTTGAGTCATTGAGATTAGAAACTCCAAAAACAAAAGAATTCAAGGCAATTGTGGATTCTTTAGGTGTTAAGGATGTTCTTTTTGTTGTTGGTGTAGAAGAGTTTAATGAAAATTTATACTTATCTTCTAGAAACCTTAAGAATGTAGCAGTATGTGATTCTGTGGAAATTAATCCAGTTTCTTTAGTTTGTTTTGAAAATGTGGTTTTCACTAAGCAAGCTATTAAAGAAATAGAGGAGAAGCTAGTATGAATTCTCAAGAAAAATTATTAAAGACAGTTGTGAGGCCTCATGTTTCTGATAAAACTTATGGTTTATCAGATGCTAATTCAACTATAGTGTTCGAAGTAGCTAGAACTGCAACTAAGCAGGATGTAAAAAGTGCTGTAGAGAAGCTTTTTGAGGTAAAAGTTGAGTCTGTGAATATCCTTAACGTTAAGGGTAAAGCGCGTAGATTTGGTCGTGTTGAGGGTAGAACAAAAGCATGGAAGAAGGCTTATGTAAAACTTGCCGAAGGACATGACATCAATTTTGTTGGTGCAGAGTAACTTAAAGAAGGTTTATAATCATGATTGAAATAAAAAAAGCTAAACCTACTTCACCTGGCCGTCGCCACGTAGTGAGCGTAAAGAATACAGAATTACATACAGGTAAGCCATTCAAAGGTTTGGTAGAAGTTAAGAAAAGTAAAGCTGGTAGAAATAATACTGGTAGAATTACAGTTCGTCATCAAGGTGGCGGACATAAGCAGCATTATCGTATTGTTGACTTTAAGAGAAATAAAGATGATATCGTAGCTAGGGTTGAGAGAATCGAGTACGATCCTAACCGTAGTGCAAACATTGCATTAGTATTGTATGCTGATGGCGAGAGAAGATATATCATTGCTCCTAAGGGTCTAAAGAAAGATATGTCTGTTGTTTCAGGTGAAAAAGTAGATGTTGCGGTTGGTAACTGTATGCCTCTGAGAAATATTCCTCTAGGTACTGTTATTCACAACATTGAAATGAAGCCTAAAAAAGGTGCGCAAATGATTAGAAGTGCTGGAACTTTTGCTCAGTTGGTCGGTAAGGATAATGCTTACGCAATTATTCGTCTAAGATCGGGTGAGATGAGAAGGGTACTTTTAGATTGTAGAGCGGTTATTGGTGTTGTTTCTAATTCTGAGCACAACTTGAAGTCTTTAGGTAAAGCTGGTGCGAAGCGCTGGAGAGGTATAAGACCTACTGTTAGAGGTGTGGCTATGAACCCAGTAGATCACCCACATGGTGGTGGTGAGGGTCGTACATCTGGTGGTAGACATCCAGTTACACCATGGGGTATCCCAACTAAAGGTTATAAGACGCGTAAAAATAAGCGTTCTAATAAGTTGATTGTTCAAAAACGTAAGTAATTAGGGAGAAAGTTGTGCCTCGTTCATTAAAAAAAGGACCTTTTGTAGATCATCATCTTTTAAAGAAGGTTTTTGAAGCGCAAGAAAGTAATTCTAAAAAGCCAATCAAAACATGGTCAAGAAGATCATTGATTGTGCCGGATATGATAGGTTTAACTATAGCTGTACATAACGGTCAGCAGCATGTGCCTGTTCTTATGACTGAAGAAATGGTAGGTCATAAGTTAGGTGAGTTCGCTGTTACTCGTAACTACCGTGGTCATGCAGCTGATAAAAAAGCTAAGAAGAAATAGTTGAGGTTAGGATACATGGAAGTACAAGCTAAATTAAAATTTGCAAAAATCTCAGCTCAAAAATGTAGATTGGTTGCTGATCAGATCAGAGGTCTACCTGTAGAGAAAGCTATTAATCTTTTGACTTTTAGCAATAAGAAAGCAGCAGTGTTGATTAAAGATGTTTTAAATTCAGCAATTGCTAACGCAGAACACAATGACGGTATGGATGTTGATTCTTTATTTGTTTCAACTGTATTTGTTGATGAGGGTCCTACTATGAAGCGTTTTGAAGCTAGAGCAAAAGGTCGTGGTAATCGTATTTTAAAGAGAACTTCACATATTACTGTGAAAGTTGCTGAGAAAAATTAAGAGGTGTAGTAAAAATGGGTCAAAAAGTAAATCCTAATGGAATTCGATTAGGCATAGTAAAAGAGCATAATTCAACTTGGTATGCTGACTCTTCTGACTACGCTACTAAGCTTAATGAAGATATTAAGGTTAGAGAGTTTTTACATAAGAAACTTGCTTCAGCTGCAGTTAGTAAAATCCAGATTGAGAGACCTGCTCAAAATGCTAAGATTACAATTCATACAGCAAGACCTGGAATTGTGATTGGTAAGAAAGGTGAAGATGTAGAGAAGCTTCGTGCTGATGTTAATAAGTTGATGGGTGTGCCTGTACAGATTAATATCGAAGAAGTACGTAAGCCAGAAATCGATGCTAAGTTGGTTGCTGATAGCGTAGCGCAGCAATTAGAAAAAAGAGTAATGTTCAGAAGAGCTATGAAAAAAGCTATGCAGGCTGCTATGAAATCTGGTGCTAAAGGTATCAAGATAATGGTTAGTGGTCGTTTAGGTGGTGCTGAGATTGCTCGTTCTGAGTGGGCTAGAGATGGTAGAGTTCCTCTGCAAACTTTTAGAGCGGATGTAGATTATGCTACATCAAAAGCTTTGACTACTTATGGAATTATAGGTGTTAAAGTTTGGATCTATAAGGGTGAAGTTCTTCCTGGTCAAATGAATCAGAAAAATAATAAAAAAGGAGCTAAATAATGCTACAGCCTAAGCGTACAAAGTTTCGTAAACAACAAAAGATGCGTAATAGGGGCTTGGCTCACAGAGGTAACAAGGTAAGCTTTGGTGAGTTTGGTCTTCAAGCAACATCTAGAGGTAGAGTAACTGCTAGACAAATTGAGGCGGGAAGAAGAGCGATAAGTCGTCACATTAAGCGTGGTGGTAAGATCTGGATAAGAATTTTCCCTGATAAACCAATTACACAAAAGCCTCTTGAAGTTCGTATGGGTAAAGGTAAAGGTTCAGTTGAATATTGGGTAGCTCAAATTCAGCCGGGTCGTGTACTATATGAAATTACTGGTGTAAAAGAAGAATTAGCGCGTGAGGCTTTTGCTAGAGCAGCGGCTAAGATGCCAGTACAGACAACTTTTGTTGAAAAGCAGGTGATGTAATGAAAAGAAAAGATACTTTAAAAGATTTTAGAGGTAAAAGTATTGACCAATTGCAAGAAGCGAAAATAGAGTTATTGCAACAGTTATTTTCTCTTCGTATGCAGAAGGGAACAGGGCAATTAAAGAAAAATCACTTGTTCAAAAGTGCTAAAAGAGATATTGCTCGTATAAATACAATAATATCAGAAAAGAATAAATAGGTGCCTTGAAGATGAGCGATAAAATTAGATTGTTAGAAGGTAAAGTTTCTAGCGTAGCTATGGATAAAACTGTAGTTGTAAGAGCTGAAAGATATGTTAAGCACCCTTTATATGGTAAGTTTGTTAAAAAAACTACAAAATACTATGTTCATGATGAAAAAAATGAATGTAAAGAAGGTGATGTTATCAAGTTCAAAGAGACTAGACCATATTCGAAAACTAAGAAGTGGTGTCTAGTTGATATTATCAATAGAGAAAAATAATAAATTTGATTTTATTATAGTTTATTGGTATATTTATCGGACTGCAAAATACTCAGCAGTCCTGTATAATAATAATTAAGGGTTATTTGTATGATTCAAATGCAAACAGAACTTCAAGTTGCTGATAATAGTGGCGCTAAGAGAGTTGAATGTATTAAAGTTTTGGGTGGTTCGCACCGTAGATATGCATCTGTAGGAGATGTTATAAAAGTTACTGTGAAAGAAGCTGCTCCAAGAGGTAAAGCTAAAAAAGGATCTGTATATAATGCTGTTGTTGTGAGAACTGCTAAAGGTGTGCGTAGAAAAGATGGTTCTAAGGTCAGATTTGATGATAATGCAGCTGTGCTTCTAAACAATAATGGTCAGCCTATCGGAACTCGTATCTTTGGTCCTGTTACTAGAGAATTGCGTACAGAAAAGTTCATGAAGATCGTATCTTTAGCACCAGAAGTACTATAGTCATATTTATTGAGGTGTAGATAATGAATAGATTAAAAAAAGGCGATGATGTAATAGTTATTGCTGGTAAAGACAAGGGTCGTAGAGGCGTTGTTAAGTCATTCGCTAAAGGCGGTTCTTTAGTTTTAGTGGAAGGTATTAATATTGTTAAAAAACATGTTAAGCCTAATCCTAACAGAGGTGTAGAAGGTGGGGTTGTTGAAAAAGAACTTCCTGTTGATGCTTCTAACGTTGCTATCTTTAACCCTGCTACTGAGAAAGCAGATAGAGTGGGTTATAAGTTTGTTGATGAGAAAAAGGTTCGCTATTTTAAATCTAATGGCGAGCTTGTAGACTTATAGGACTAAGTTTTTATGGCAAGATTAAAAGATTATTATCAAAATGAGGTTGTAGCTAAATTAAAGTCTGAGCTAAATCTAGATAATATAATGGAAGTGCCTGCTATTAAGAAGATAACTCTTAATATGGGTGTTGGTGATGCGGCAAAAGATAAGAAAATAATGACTTTTGCGTTAAATGATTTGACAGCTATTGCTGGTCAAAAACCAGTTGTTACTATGTCTAAGAAATCAATTGCTGGTTTCAAAATTCGTGACGGATGGCCTATAGGTGCTAAAGTTACACTGCGTGGTGAGCGTATGTATGAATTTTTAGATAGACTTATAACAATTGCTATTCCTAGAATTAGAGATTTTAGGGGTTTAAGTGCTAAATCTTTTGATGGAAGAGGTAATTATAGTCTAGGTATGAAAGAGCAGATCTCTTTTCCAGAAATTGATTATGACAAAATTGACTCTATCAGAGGTTTAGATATTTCGATAACTACTACAGCTAAAAATGATGATCAAGGAAGAGCTTTGCTTAAAGCATTTGGTTTTCCTTTTAAGTCTTAATTTAAATTGGGGTTTTAAATGGCAAAAAAATCAATGATTCAGAGAGAATTAAAGAGAGAGAAACTAGTAGCTAAATATGCTCAAAAAAGAGCTGAGCTTAAAGCTATTATTCTTGATATAAATTCTACTGAAGAACAAGTATGGGAAGCTCAAATTAAACTGCAAAAGTTACCGGTAAATTCTTCAGCTTCTAGAGTTCAAAGAAGATGTAAGGTTACAGGTAGACCACATGCTGTATACAGAAAGTTTGGCTTATGCCGTAATAAGCTTAGAGAGTATGCAATGGCAGGTGATGTTCCTGGTTTGAAAAAAGCTAGTTGGTAATAAGGAATTTAAGTTATGAGTATGCAAGATCCAATCGCGGATATGTTTACAAGAATTAGAAACGGTCTTTCTGCAGAGAAAGAAGTTGTTTCTGTACCATTCTCTAAAATGAAAATGGAAATCGCGAACTTTTTAGTTAACGAAGGTTATATTAAGGGTTGTTCTAAAGGTACAACTTTAGCTGGTCATCCTTCAATTGAGATTGAGCTTAAGTATCATGCTGGCGCTCCTGTGATTGAAATGATAAAAAGAGTTTCTAGACCAAGTTTGAGAATTTATAAATCTCATGAAGAGCTACCAAAAGTATATGGTGGTTTTGGCGTTGCTATCATTTCTACATCTAAGGGTTTAGTGAGTGATAGAAAAGCGAGAGATCTTGGTGTTGGTGGCGAAATTATCGGCTACGTAGCTTAAGTTAGCAAGGAGATTTGATATGTCAAGAATAGGTAAAAAACCTGTTGCTATCCCAAGTGGTGTTACGATAAATGTTGCTGCTGGAAATCAGGTTGAAGTTAAAAGCACTAAAGCAACTTTAAATAAGACTTTTTCTGCAGATGTAACTTTCAATATTGAAGATGGAGTTGCAACTGTAACACCTAAAAATAATAGCAAAAATGCTATTGCTCAATCTGGTACTGCAAGAGCAATACTTAACAATATGGTTGAGGGTGTAAGCAAAGGGTTTGAAAGAAAGCTTAAAATTATTGGTGTTGGTTACCGTGCTAAAGCTCAAGGTAGTGAACTAAATCTTACATTAGGTTTTTCACACCCAGTAGTTTACAAATTACCTCAGGGTATAACAGCTGAAACTCCAGCCCCTACAGAAATTATTCTAAAAGGAGCAGATAAAGAAGTTTTAGGTAAAGTAGCTTCTGAAATTAGAGAATATAGAAAACCTGAGCCATATAAGGGCAAAGGAGTTCGCTATGAAGATGAGTATGTAGCGAAAAAAGAAGCTAAGAAGAAGTAGTTAGGTAAGGGATAGTATTATTATGGATAAAAAAACTGCTCGTTTAAGTCGTAGTAAGCGTACTAGAATTAAACTAAAAGAGCTTGGTCATACTAGACTGTGTGTCTATAGAACGCCTAGACATGTA
Organism: Francisella philomiragia; assembly: GCF_018135955.1. Lineage (NCBI taxonomy): Bacteria > Pseudomonadati > Pseudomonadota > Gammaproteobacteria > Thiotrichales > Francisellaceae > Francisella > Francisella philomiragia. The sequence goes on from NZ_CP063138.1 coordinate 181,489, forward strand.
TATGCTCAGGTTATATCTGGTGATGGCTCTACTGTATTAGCTGCTGCATCTACTGTAGAGAAAGATGTGAAAGCTAAATGTAAATATACAGGGAATGTTAATTCTGCTGCAATTGTTGGTGAGATTATTGCTAACAGATGTAAGGAAAAGGGTATTTCACAGGTTGCTTTTGATAGATCTGGATATAAGTATCATGGACGTGTTAAAGCTTTAGCAGAAGCTGCTAGAGAGCATGGTCTTCAGTTTTAATAAATAAAATATGGATGATTATTCATTATGTCTAATGAAGTGAAAAAAAACGAAGAGCTGATTGAGAAGTTAGTTAGTGTTAAGAGACACTCAAAGACAGTTAAAGGTGGTAGAATTATGAGCTTTGCCGCTTTAACTGTTGTAGGTGATGGTAAAGGTAGAATTGGTGTTGGTAGAGGTAAATCAAGAGAAGTGCCTGCTGCTATCCAAAAAGCTATGGAAAACGCTAAAAAGAACATGGTATCAGTTAACTTAAATAATGATACGTTATGGTACCCTGTAATGTCTAATCATGGTGCTTCTAAAGTATTTATGCAGCCAGCTTCTGCTGGTACTGGTATTATTGCTGGTGGTGCTATGCGTTCGGTTTTTGAAGCTGTTGGTGTACACAACGTTTTAGCAAAAACTTATGGCTCAACTAATCCAGCTAATGTTGTAAGAGCAACAATTGCAGGTTTGGCAAAAATTAAATCACCAGAAGAGATCGCTGAGAAAAGAGGTCTATCTGTTGAAGAGGTTCAGGGGTAATTAGAAATGACTCAAGCTAAAACTTTTAAAGTTACTTTAACAAAAAGCTTAATTGGTCGTAAAGAAAACCATATAGCATCAGCTAGAGGTTTAGGACTAAGAAAAATAAACCATACTGTTGAAGTATTAGATACTCCAGAGAATCGTGGTATGGCAAACAAAATATATTATATGGTTAAGATAGAGGGGTAGTATAAGATGAAATTAAATACAATTGCTCCTGCTGCTGGCTCTAAAAGTGCTCCTAAAAGACTAGGGCGTGGTATTGGAAGTGGCTTAGGTAAAACTTCTGGTAAAGGTCATAAAGGTCAAAAAGCACGTTCAGGTGGCTATCATAAAGTAGGTTTTGAAGGCGGACAGATGCCTATACAAAGAAGATTACCAAAATTTGGTTTTACTTCTGCGTCAAAAAGATATGTTGCTGAAATCAGGTTGCATGAATTGAATAGTTTAGCTCTTGAAGAAGTAACAGTAGATACTTTAAAAGATTCTGGTCTTATAAGAAAAGATATCAAATCAGTAAAAATAATAGCTAGTGGAGAAATCCAAAAAGCTGTTAGCCTTAAGGGTATAGCTTGCACAAAAGGTGCTAAAGAAGCTATTGAAAAAGCTGGTGGTAAGGTAGAGTAAGATTTAAGATATGTCAAAGTATAATAGTGCTTCTGGTACAACAGGCGAATTAAAATCAAGACTAATCTTCGTAGTCATAGCTATATTGGTGTTTAGATTAGGAGTTTATATTCCTATACCAAATATTGATCCTACTAAATTAGTTGAGATTATATCAAATCAACATTCATCAACAGGTGGCTTGATGAGTATGTTTAATATGTTCTCTGGTGGCGCTCTTACTCAAATGAGTATCTTTGCATTGGGTGTGATGCCTTATATTTCGGCATCTATTATTTTTCAGATGCTTTCTGCTGTATATCCTAAGTTTATAGAGCTAAAAAAAGAAGGTGAGTCTGGTCAAAAGAAAATAACTCAATATACAAGATACTTAACACTTGCTTTGGCTATAGTACAATCATTTGGTATTGTTGCGTTTGTATTGCATCAGGATGGTTTAGTTACTACAAACAATATGGGATTATTTTATTTGACCACAATTGTTTCTGTAACTACGGGTAGCATGTTCTTAATGTGGTTAGGTGAGCAAATTACAGAAAGAGGTGTAGGTAATGGTATATCACTACTAATCTTTTCTGGTATCGTTGCAAACTTGCCATTTGAGATCTCTAATACGCTATCACAAGCTAACCAGCATGTAATATCGTACTTATCTGTTTGGGTTCTATTGATACTTCTTTTGTTAGTAATCGCTTTTGTAGTATTTATGGAGAGTGCTCAAAGAAAAATTACAGTAAATTATGCAAAGAGACAGCAGGGTAGAAAAATGTTTGCTGCTCAAACTAGCCATTTGCCATTAAAGTTAAATATGGCAGGCGTGATTCCAGCGATCTTTGCATCATCTATACTTATGGTGCCTGGTGTATTGCTTGGTTGGTTGTCTAACTATAATTCACTTGGTTGGTTTGCCGATGTTGCAGAAATGTTGCAACCCGGTAGTATTGTATACACTGTAGTATTTGCTGCGACAATCATTTTCTTTTGTTTCTTCTATACTTCATTGGTTTTTAATCCAAAAGAAACAGCAGATAATCTTAAAAAATCTGGTGCTTACATTTCTGGTGTGAGACCTGGTGAGCAGACAGCTAAGTATATTGATGCAGTTATGACTAGACTAACTTTGGTTGGTTCGTTGTATATCACAGCTATATGTTTATTGCCAATTTTTGTGGTTAAGTTCTTTGCTCAAGGACTATCATTTACATTTGGTGGTACGTCTTTGCTAATTGTAGTGGTTGTGATGATGGACTTTATGGCTCAAGTTAGATCTCATATGATGTCAACACAATATGATTCTTTACTAAAGAAAGCAAATCTTAGTGGTAAGAGAAAATAGAGAAATATTTTTGGAGAAATATAATGAAAGTTAGAGCTTCAGTTAAAAAAATGTGTAGAAACTGTAAAGTTATCAAGCGTAACAGAGTCGTTCGTGTGATATGTACAGACCCTAGACATAAGCAAAGACAAGGTTAGTCAATCAAGCAAATTAAATAAAGCTTGATTATTTGTTTTTAAAAAGCTATCCTAGCAAGTTACAAAATGCAGCAGATAGCAACTAAATTAAGAATAATTATTAGGAGTGAAGTAGATGGCTCGTATAGCTGGTGTTAATATTCCTGTTCATAAACATACAGTGATAGGATTAACTTCAATTTATGGAATAGGTAAAACAAGAGCGCAACAAATTTGCCAATCTTGCAAAGTAGATCCAACTGTTAAGATTAAAGATTTGTCTGAAGAACAGATTGAAACTTTAAGAACAGAAGTTGCTAAGTTTACGGTGGAAGGTGATTTACGCCGTGAAGTTTCTATGGACATAAAAAGACTTATGGACTTAGGTTGCTTCAGAGGTAGAAGACATCGTCGTAGCCTTCCTGTAAGAGGACAGAGAACAAAGACTAATGCGCGTACTCGTAAAGGTCCAAGAAAGCCAATTAAGGCGTAATACAATTATAACTATAAAGATTAAAGGGTAGATTATATGGCTAAGTCTGTTAGATCATCAAAGAAAAAAGTAAAAAGAGTAGTGACTGATGCAGTTGCTCATATTTACTCATCTTTTAATAACACTATAGTAACTATTACTGATAGACAAGGTAATGCATTATCTTGGGCTACTTCTGGTGGTAGTGGCTTTAGAGGTTCAAGAAAAAGTACACCTTTTGCTGCTCAAGTGGCTGCTGAAAGAGCTGCTGATATCGCAGCTGAATATGGTGTTAAAAACGTAGATGTTTTAGTTAAAGGACCAGGTTCAGGTAGAGATTCTGCTGTTAGAGCTTTAAATGCTAAAAACTTGAAAGTGACAAGCATAACAGATGTGACTCCATTACCTCATAATGGTTGTCGTCCTCCTAAGAAACGTCGTGTTTAATATTTTAAAGGGAAATTAATAATGGCTAGATATCTAGGACCAAAATGTAAGCTTTCTAGAAGAGAAGGTACAGACTTATTTTTAAAAAGTGGCGTAAAAGCTAACGATGAAAAATGTAAAATGAATACTGCACCAGGTCAACATGGAGCAAGAAGAGCGCGTCTATCTGACTATGGTTTACAGTTAAGAGAAAAGCAAAAAGTTCGTCGTATGTATGGTGTTTTAGAAGGTCAATTCAAAAAATACTATGTTGAAGCTAATAGAAGAAAAGGTAACACTGGTGCTACTTTACTAGAAATATTAGAATCAAGACTAGACAATGTTGTTTATAGAATGGGCTTTGCTGCTACACGTGCTGAAGCTAGACAGCTTGTTGTTCATAAAGGTATTATGCTTAATGGACATACTTGTAATGTGCCATCAGCTCAAGTTAAAGCTGGTGATGTAGTCGCAGTTAGAGAGAAATCTAAAAAACAGCTAAGAATTCAGAACGCTATTGAACTTGCTAAGCATAGAAAAGAACTTTCTTGGATTGATGTAAATACTGATTCTTTAGAAGGTACTATGAAGTCTTCACCAGACAGATCAGAATTATCTGCAGACATAAATGAACAATTAATCATCGAGCTTTACTCTAAGTAATAATTTATTATTTTTTAAAGACTCGTATATAGCCTTATTTCAAGGAGATTTTTTTAGTGAGTAATAATAATTCAAATCAGGAATTTGTACCTAATATACAGCTTAAAGAAGAGTTAGGGGCTTTTGGATATAAAATTCAAGTTTCTCCTGTAGAAAAAGGTATGGCTCATATCCTTGGTAACTCTATTAGAAGATTTTTGTTATCTTCATTATCAGGTGCTTCTATTATTAAAGTTAATATAGATGGTGTTCTTCATGAATATTCGACTTTAGAAGATGTTAAAGAGGATGTTGTTGAGATTGTTTCTAATTTAAAGAAGGTTGCAATAAAACTTGATAAAAATGTATCAAAAGTGGAATTAGAACTATCAGTAACTAAATCTGGCGTTGTGACTGCTGGTGATTTCAAAACTACTCAAGGTATTGAAATAATTAACAAGGATCAACCTATTGCTACTCTAACTAATGAGAGAGAGTTTAGTTTAACAGCTACTGTTAGCGTAGGTAGAAATGTAGGAATTCTTTCAGCATTACCAACTGAGCTTGAAAAAGTAGGAGATATAGCGGTAGATTCTGATTTTAATCCAATAAAAAGAGTTGCTTTTGAAATCTTTGATAATGGCACTAATGAAACTCTAGAAGTATTTGTGAAAACAAATGGTACTATCGAGCCACTAGTAGCTGTTACAAAAGCTCTTGAGTATTTCTGTGAACAGATATCTGTATTTGTATCTCTTAGAGTACCTAGTAATGGTAAAACAGGTGATGCATTGTTAGATTCTAATATTGATCCTATATTGCTTAAACCAATTGATGATCTAGAGTTAACGGTTAGATCATCTAATTGTTTGAGAGCTGAAAACATCAAGTATCTTGGTGACTTAGTACAGTATTCAGAATCACAACTTATGAAGATACCTAATTTAGGTAAAAAATCTTTAAATGAGATCAAGCAAATTTTAATAGACAATAACTTATCTCTAGGTGTTCAGATTGACAATTTTAGAGAACTAGTTGAAGGAAAATAAATATATATAGTAATCATATAATATTAACTATAAAGGAGTAATTACTATGAGACATCGTAAAAAAGGTAGTAAGTTTGGAAGAACTAGTAGTCATAGAAAAGCTATGTTTAAAAACATGTCAGCATCATTGATTAACCATGAGCTTATCAAAACTACTTTACCGAAAGCTAAAGAGTTAAGAACAATAGTTGAGCCTTTAGTAACATTAGCTAAGAGAGAATTCAAACTAAGAAATGAATTAGATGTAAATTCTAATGAATTTAAAGCGCAATCAGTTGCTCTTAGAAGACAAGCTTTTGATTTCTTAAGAAACAAAGCAGCTGTGACTAAGCTTTTTGAAGAGTTTGGTGCTCGTTATGCAGAAAGAGCTGGTGGTTATACTAGAATTCTTAAGTGTGGCTATAGATTCGGTGATAAAGCTCCTATGGCTTTCATTGAATTGGTTGATAGACCTCAAGTTGAAGAAGCTGTTGAAGCAGAATAATAATTTTTTCAATACTTTACATTCTCAATAAAATATTTCTATTTTAAATTTAACTAATAATTATAAAATTTTGTTAAACTCTTGATATAAGAGTTTTCGAAATGCTGTTATATGTTACAAAAAATTTACCAAAGTATAATTATCGTTTTTGTTGTTATAAATTCTTTCACTCTAATTGCTCAGATCGATTATGGAGATACTGATTATCTTAATTACATTAATATAACATTTTCGGCTATATTCTCTATTGAGTATATTATCAGATTAATTATTGCTCGTAGAAAGCTAGTTTTTATTTTTAGCTTTTATAATGTTATTGATTTCATAGCTATATTTCTACCATTAATATTATCTTTGTTTGGTATTAATTCTCATGAGTTAATAGTTTTGAGATTACTACGAGTATTCAAAATTTTCCAAAATACAGCGATAATGAATAGATTGATTAATGTTTTTAAGAAAATTTATTTAGAGCTATTGGTCTCATACTGCTTAATTTTTGTTATATTGATAATATCTTGTATCTTGATGTTCTATGCTGAGCATGAAGCTCAACCTCAGGTTTTTTCATCTATATCTAATACTTTGTGGTGGGGTGTTATTACTCTAACAACAGTAGGTTATGGAGATATGTATCCAATTACACTCTTAGGTAGGTTAATAGCAGCAATAGTTTCTATGTTGGGAATTGGAGTTTTTGCTATTCCAAGCGGTTTGATTGGGGGTGCTTTTATTGATGAAATACGTCAAGAAAGAGAATTGGCTACTAAAAATAAACAAAAATTAGAATAATTATCTAAAAATGCATTTTTTATATGCTAAAAAATCTTGAAAAAATAGTAATAACTCTCATATACATACTTGTCATAAAGTTATTTGAAAAAGTATAACAAAAGAGGGTTATATAAATGTCAGAGAAAAAATATACATTTGAAACAGAAGTTGATAAATTACTTCATCTTGTGATTCATTCATTATATTCAAATCGTGAGATATTCTTAAGAGAGCTTGTATCTAATAGTTCTGATGCTATAGAGAAGCTAAGATATGAAAGTATCTCAAATGCTGCTTTGAATGAAGATGATACTGATTATGCTATTAGAATTGATTTTGATAAAGATGCAAAAACAATTACTGTTAGTGATAATGGTATTGGTATGACTGAAGAAGAAGTTATTGAAAACCTTGGTACAATTGCAAAGTCTGGAACGAAGAAGTTTTTAGAAAGTCTAACTGGCGACAAGAGTAAAGATAACGAGTTGATAGGTCAGTTTGGTGTTGGTTTTTATTCATCATTTATCGTTGCTGATAAAGTTACAGTTAGAACTAGGAAAGCAGGCCAAGATAAGTCTCAAGCTACTAAGTGGATTTCGGATGCTCAAAATGGCTTCACAGTTAAGACTATTACAAAAGAGAAGCGTGGTACAGAAATAACTCTTCATATTAAAGAAGATCAGTTAGATCTACTAGATTATCATTTATTAAAAGGTTTGGTTAATAAATACTCAGATTGCATCAATACGCCAATTCAAATGAAGAAAGTTGAGCATGATAAAGATGGTAAGCAAATTATCAAAGATGAGTATGAAACAGTAAATAATACTAAGGCTATATGGCTAAGATCAAAAGATGAAGTGACTGATGAAGAATATCAGGAATTTTATAAATATATTTCCCATGACTTTGCAGATGCTTTAATGTGGATACATAACAAAGTTGAAGGTAATCTTGAATATAATAGCCTACTTTATATTCCACAAAATAAACCTTTTGATTTCTGGAACAGAGATAAAGACTATGGTTTATCACTGTATGTACGTAGAGTCTTTATTATGGAGAATAAGGAATTATTACCTCCATATTTAAGATTTGTTAAGGGTGTGATTGATTCTGCTGATTTACCACTTAATGTATCACGTGAGATATTACAGCATAATAAAGTTATTGATAAGATTAAAAAAGCAATAACGACTAAAATCCTAAGCGAACTTAAGAAGCTAGCTAGTAAAGATACAGAAAAATATCAAAAGTTCTGGGATAGTTTTGGTCAGGTGTTGAAAGAAGGTGTTTCTGATGATTACTCAAACAAAGAAAAGATCGCGGGCTTATTAAGATTTGCGACTACTGAAAGTGGTGATGCTAAGCAAACAGTTTCTTTAGCAGACTATATCTCTCGCATGAAAGAGGGGCAAGATACTATCTACTATATTACATCAGATAGTTATAAGGCTGCTGTAAATAATCCGCAACTTGAAGCATTCAAGAAGAAAGGTATTGAAGTTATCTTGATGACAGATAGAATCGATGAATGGATGATGTCTACTTTGACTGAGTTTGATGGTAAGCATATGAAGTCTATTATTAAAGGTGATATCAATCTTGATAAATTTGAGACTCCAGAGAACAAAGAGAAATTTGAGAAAGAAGCGAAAGACTTTGAAAAAGTTTTAAAAGAAATTAAAGAAGTTCTAAAAGATAAAGTTGAAGATGTACGCTTGTCTAAGCGTTTGACAGATTCTCCAAGCTGTGTGGTTGTAAATGACTATGGTATGAGTCTACACATGCAGAAGATGATGGAAGAGGCTGGTCAAGGATTTATGCCTGGTATGGGTATGAAGCCTATCTTAGAGCTTAATGCAGAACATAATTTAGTACAAAAATTAAAAGATGAAGCAGATACAGAAATATTTGCTGATTTATCTGAGCTTTTACTTCTTCAGGCAATGTTTGTTGAAGGCGCTAAAATAGAAGATCCTATGTCTTTTGTTAAGCTTGTAAATAAATATATCAGATAGTTTTTCTCATTCTTACTACTATTCCTAAAATATCAATTGTAATATATAAGTATTATGATATTTCTAGTACTTATAATATTATGCATAAAGAATTAGTTTCATCTATATTTAAAAATGTTAATTCATGGCAGCTTTTTAAGAATGAATTTGAATGTTTTTATCAATATGATTTTTCTGAAATAGGTAGGAAATTCGAAGTATTTACAAAGTATTATTTTCTTCTTGAAAAATCTTTCTGTAATGATTTTAAGAATATTTGGTTATATAAAGAAGTTCCTTTAAATATTCAAGAGTATCTTAATATTACTAGTCAAGACTACGGAATAGATCTTGTTTTAGAAGACTATAATGGAAAGTATTATGTGGTACAGTGTAAATATCGGAAAGATGAAAATAGCTCTTTATCATGGAGCAAAGACAAGATTGCTAATCTTTTTGCTTATGGGGCAAAAGCAGATTATTTTATAGTTTTTAGCAATGCTTCTTGTTTAGATAGTATAAGTAAATCAAGAACTGATAAGTTTCAATTTATTAGCATTGCTGATTTACTCAATTTAGAAGCTGACTTTTTTAAAGATGTATATAAATATATAGAGAATGGGTTTAAAAATAATCATATTAAGTTCTGTCCTAGAGGTCATCAGCAAGATGCTATTTTAAAATCAAAAGAATACTTTAGTAAACATGATAGAGGTCAATTAATTTTGCCATGTGGTGCCGGCAAAACTCTTACAGCTCTTTGGATAAAGGAAGCTTTAAATAGTCAAGCTACATTAGTTCTAGTTCCATCATTAGCTTTACTGAAACAGATTAAAAATGAGTGGAAATCTCAAGCTAATGATTATTTTGATTATCTATGTGTTTGCTCAGATAAAGATATTAATACTGATGATGATATAAATACGCATTCTTATGATATTGATGTAAAGGTTTCTACAAATCCAAATGATATAAGTCTCTTTTTAGGAAGAAATATTAATAAGATTATTTTCTCAACATACCAATCTTTAGACAAAGTCGCTACAGCAATAAAAGATTTGGAGCTTAGGTTTGACTTAACTATTTGTGATGAAGCTCATAGAACAGCTGGAGTTGGTACAAATAATTTTACAATGGTTCATAAGGATAAAAAAATACCATCTTTAAAGAGATTATATATGACAGCTACACCACGAGTTGCTAGTACCACTATAAGAAATAGAGCGAAATCTAATGAGGAGATTTATCTATATGATATGGATGATGCTAAAACATTTGGCTTTGAAATTCATAGAATGTCTTTTAAGGAAGCTATAGATAGAAATATATTAGTTGATTATAAGATATTAGCAGTTGGTGTTTCTGATGAAGAAATTTATAGATTTATCAAGAAAAGAAGGTTTGTTGAAAATGAACTAAGTATAGATGAAATTGCAAACAACTATGCCTTAGATTTTGTCATGAATAAATATAATTTGAATCATGCAATAACATTTCATAGTAGAATTAGATCTGCAAAATCATTTACAGATTTTCATTCAAAACTTTTTCATGAAACAGAGTCCTTTCATATAAGTAGTAAATACAATGCAATCGAGAAAACAAAACTATTAGATTCCTTTAGAAAAGCAAATAAAGCTGTAGTTTCTAATGCTAGGTGTTTAACAGAAGGTGTGGATGTACCATCTATTGATATCGTTTATTTTTCAGATAATAAAAACTCAAAGATTGATATAGTACAAGCCTGTGGTAGAGCTTTAAGAAAGTATAAAGATAAGAAGCTAGGATATATAGTTATACCAATATTTCATTATAAGAAAGAAGAGCTTAATCAAGAGATTGATGCAAGTGTGTTTAATAACTTGATACAAGTTGTTAAATCATTATGTGACCAAGATGAAAGGCTACAAGAAGAAATTAATAATATCGCTTATGGAAAAAACCTAAAGAGAGAAGGTTCTAAGCATCTAGAAGTCGATATGTCTGAGATTAATAATATAGTCACTCTGGAGAATTTTTCGAGTAAAGTTCTAGAGAGAAACATATTTGATCAGGTAATAGAGAGAAACAGTAATAATTGGGACTTAATGTTTCTAAAATTAAAAGATTGGTTAGATAAAAATGATAATTATCCATCTAAAAATGATGATGAAATGTTGTATGGGTGGATTAGTATTCAAAGAACTAGGTTTTCAGATAATAAGCTAGAAAGAAGTAAAATTAAAAAATTAGAAAGTATTAACTTTGTATTTAATAAACAAGATTATAAATGGAATCAAAATTTTAATGAGCTTGTAGAATGGAAGAAAGAAAATCCTCAACCATATAAGTGGCCAACTCAAAAAAGAGGTGAACGAGACGAAGTAGCTGAAAGAGAAAATAGTCTTGCAGTTTGGCAAAATGCAAACAGAAAGCTATTTAGAGATGGAACGCTATCCGATGAGAGATTGCAAAAATTACAGTCAATAGGGTTTATTTTTGATGCTCATCAAGAAAAATGGGATTTGAAATATCAAGAAATAATTGCTTATATAGAGAATCATGATAGATGGCTTGATATAAATAATAAAAAAGAAGCTAAATTTGTAGCTTGGATAAATTCAAATTCTAATAAAAAGCTAACTAGTAAACAGAATAATAAATTTGATAAACTATTAGGAATGCAAGAGAAATATAAAGATTTATCTTTAGGCTCATTAGAAAAAGGATTAGAAAAATTAAAACAATTTATACAGGAAAATAATAGACTACCAGCATCTACAGCTCGACAAGCTGGGGATGAAAGAAAACTGTATGCTTGGATGACTCTCAGAAGGTTAGCTTATAGAAATAATGAGCTAAACGATGGGCAAATTCAGGCATTATATGAAGCTGGACTAGAGGAATTCTTAAATACAGAGATAGAGCGCAGAGATAAGAAAAGTTTTGATGATTGGTTATTCGACTTAGAAAATTTTTATAATGAGAATCAAAGATGGCCAAGATATAATACTGGTGACGATCAAGAAAAAGCTTTAGGTTTTTGGTTGTCTAATCAAAGAAACTGGTTTAAAGGGAATTTGAAAAACTATTCTGAGTATTCACAAGAAAATCATATAAAGCTTAAAAATATCGGTTATGATTTGGATGATTCACCAAAAAATAGAAACTCTTTTGAAGAAAGTTTAGAGAAATTTAAAAGATTTTATGAAACGAATCAAAGATTACCTAGTCCTAAAGAAAATAAAACTTTATATAATTGGATTAATAATACAAAAAGTCAGATTAATAGAAGTCTATTATCTAAAGACAATATTGCCTTAATTAAACCTTTTCTTAATGTTATTGGAGAAGGAAAGGAAGTAAAGTCACAATCCGAGAGGGTTGCTGAACTAAGAGAGTTTGTTTTAGAAAATAATAGACTTCCGAAAGTGAAAGAAAACGATTCTCTATATCAATTTATTGCTAGGTTGAGAGCGAAGTTTAAAAAAAGTATATTATCCAAGCAAGAAATTGATGAGATAAATAATATCAGCTCAGATATATTAGGTGTTTATGGTGAATTATTTTAAGTTTGGTTGGGATGACTTGCCAAGTATTTGTAGCGAAGACCAAGATATAGAAGTGCTTCTTGATGATATTTATGAGTTAAATATTTATCCAAATATGTATTTTGATAGTAATTATAGCAATTTATTTCAGTTAAAAGATGGATATGGTAAATTGGAAATAGATACTATCGCTGATATTAGAAAATTTAAGGTTGATATATACAAGAGGTTATCACAACTGCATATTGATGCCACTAAAAAAAATATAGCTAAAGTTTTTAATGATATTCTTAGTATTGATAATAATGGTCTTGGTGAAGTATTAATCTACCTTAGTGGCTTATGGAGATTGACTGTTACTGATTCTGAAAATGGAAATATTAGATGGAGTGATTTTAGTTCAAGAATTAAACTTAGTGAATCAGATGATTATTTTATTGAACTATCAAGAACTGATTTACATACATCTTTTACTATTCATACAGACAAACATTGTTATATTGAACCTATTGTTTTTCAACCAGAGATAAGTGAGATTACTTTTAATTCACAAAAAAGTGATTATCCATCATATTTTAGTAGAATTAAATTTAGAGATATTGAGTTAGCACCGTGTGAAATCTATCAAAATAATATTGACTGGTGGGGAGATGAAAAATTAAGTTTTAATATTGAATGTTTAACTCTAAAGGTAGATGATAGTGGTAATATTTCATCTGATGGAAATGTATTTGAAAACTTTCAAATGAGAATTACTAACACAGATAAAAGTTTAAAACTAAATAATCATAGTTGTTCTTTACTACTTTCGGATAGAATTTTAAAATTAAATATAAGTAACTGTAATTTTACAAAATTAGATTTTAAAAACTGTGAATTTACAAGCATGCCAAATTTTGATGAAAAGACATCAATAAAACACTCAGTAAATATCGACAAAAAGTCTTTTGATAATCTTTTAAATGTCGAAAATACTGGCTCATTAGAGTACAGTCGCCTTGCAGAGTTTTTCAATCGTAATAATGCTTATATAGAAGCTCAACAATTACATAGACACTATCTGAAATCAAAAGCTAAAGAGTCTAGAAGTTGTGGTCTAAAAGCTTGGGTTCGGTTGTATGATTTTATAAGTGGTTGTGGGACTAGTTTATTAAAGCCTTTTATAGCTATGTTTTTTGTTTGGATTGTAAATGCTGTAATTTTGCAATACCAATTCAGTGATGGTGCTAAGGTCTTTTATCATTCCATAAATAATATTTTACCTCTTGCAGGGATATTCAACAATGCTGATAATATAACGCTACCATTTGTTATTTTAGCTCTGAAATTTACATCAATACTAGCCACATTATTATGGTTTTTGATTGCATTACAAATTAGAAAATTATTGAAGTTAAAAGATTAAATTAGATATTTTACTATGTCACAGGATTTCCCAATAACATATACAAAAGGGCTTTTTGTACAAATTTTCTATTTAAACTTTGTTGGAAAATAACGGAGCACTTATCATCGGGAAGATCTTCGCTAACTTCTTTGCCTCTTTCCATCGGCATACAATGCATAAAGATGGCATTATCATTTGCATATGACATTAGCTCTTTATTTACCTGAAACCCTACAAAAGCATCTTCTGCTGTTGGTTCAAAGCCCATGCTACACCAAACATCAGTATATACAGCATCACATCCTTTGACAGCTTCTTTAGGGTCATCAAAGCCTTTAACAATACTTAGATCTTGAAGTTGATCTAAAATCTTTTGATCTGGTTTATGACCTTCTGGACAAGCGTAGTGTACTTCTAACCCGATAGTATTAGCTAATAATAACAAACTGTATAAGATATTGTTAGAATCACCTATATAAGCTATTTTTAGGGAGTCTAAACTACCAAAAACTTCTTTTAAAGTTAGTAAGTCTGCTAATGTTTGACAAGGATGATATAAATCTGTCAAAGCATTTATAATTGGAACTTTAGAGTAAGAAACCATTTCCTCAACATCGCTATCAGCGAAAGTTCTAATCACAACGGCAGAACAATAGTTTTGTATCACTCTAATAAAATCCTTGGGTTGTTCATTTTTTCTAGAGGCGGAGACGCTCTCGATTAGATTACCACCCATCTCGATAATAGCAGCAGAAAAACTAAAACGAGTTCTAAGAGATGGTTTATCAAAAATCAGTGCAATTATCTTATCTTTTAAGGCATTGTTATATTTTTGAGGGTTAGTTTTCATATCTTGGGCTATTTGAATTATATTTTCAAAATCCTTAGTTGTTATTTCTGCCCCAGAAAGTAGATGATTAAAAGATAAGTTTTTCATATTCCTCCTCCAAATACACAAGTTGTTCCTAGTTCTTCTGCATTAAATAATATTTTTTTGGTTAAAATTTGCTCTTGATTACCATTTAGTATGCTGATGGTTTTCTTTGAGCAATTTAAAAAGTTTTTTATTGAGTCTAGTTTGATGCTCATTCCACCAACAGCTGTTTTATTTTCAATTAGTTTTGAAATATCTTTTACAGATAGGCTTTTGATTAAATTACCATTATTATCAAGTACACCATTTTGATCGGTTATATAGATAAGCTCATCGACATCACAAATAATAGCTAGCTCTGATGCAACATTATCTGCATTGACATTTACTGACTCAAATTTATCGGTAAGACAAATCGTTGCAACTATAGGTATTAGCCCTTGAGGTAGAGCTTTTAGAATAACTGTAGGATCAACATCTTTGACTAAACCGACATAGCCATATTTATCTTTATCGATTAGGCTACAAGTAATTAAGTTACTATCCTCACCAGATATGCTAATACCATCTAAATTGATACTACTAAACATTTGCGAGAGCTTTTTGTTAACTCTGTATAGAGCCATCTGAATTATCTCCATATGTTCTTTTGGAGTAACTCTTAAACCATCTAGAAATTTTGTTTGAACATTGTGCTTTTCTAGACACTTGGTTATAAATTTACCACCACCGTGGACAATGATTATTTCTGCCCCAGCTTCTTTTAGGTTTTTTATATCAATACATAGGTTTTTCATCACTTTTTCATCTTCAAGTACTGAGCCACCTAGTTTTATTAAGATTCTTTTATTTGCTAATTCTTTCATGATAAATAATCCGCATTTATATTTACATATTGCTGAGTTAGGTCACAGCCCCATGCTATTGCTTGTTGGTTTCCTTGAGAAAATGTAACATCAATGGTTATAGTATCTTCTTTCATGGCATTTTTAAGATTTGTTAAATCATCTGAAACAGGTAAGCCATTAGCAAAGATCTTTTGTCCTTGCATAAATATCTGACAACTTTCTAGAGTTTGCTCATCTATATCAACTTCGCCAATTTTTGCTAAAACTCTTCCCCAATTTGGAGATTCGCCATATACGGCTGTTTTGACTAGAGAGCTAGAGATTATTTTCTTTGCTAACTCTTTGGAAAGTGTTTCATCGTTTAGACCTGTAACTTTTGCTTCAATAAGCTTGGTTGCTCCTTCGCCATCACGAGCAATGCTTTTAGCTAAAATCACAGCTATTTCATGTAATGCTTCTTTGAATATATTTATATCTTCATTAGATGAAACTTCAATACCACTTACGCCATTTGCCAGCATAAATACACAATCATTAGTAGACATATCACCATCTACTGAGATCATATTGAAACTGTTGTCACTTGATTCTCTAAGGATTTCTTGAGCTAGCTGAATATCTATATCAGCATCTGTTAGAAAGTATCCAAGCATTGTTGCCATATTTGGGTTTATCATTCCAGAGCCTTTGCAAATTCCAGTAATAGTTATTTCCCCTGTGGATAGCTGTATTTTTTTGTAAACTGATTTAGGTAGTAGGTCTGTCGTTAGTATTGAGATCGCAAATTTATCGGCAATATTCGATACGCTGTTTATTAGTTTTGGTATAGCAGATGTTATTTTATCAATAGATATTTGCTGACCAATAACACCAGTGGAGGCAATCAAGACTTGCTCAGATGAACAGTTTAGTTCTGTTGCTAAACTATCAACTACTTGCTGGTTATGTTTATCGCCTATTTCTCCTGTAGCAGCATTAGCTTGACCACTATTTGTTATGATCGCTTTTATATTATCTGCAGGTAATAAATTCATGCAATATTTAACTGGTGCGGCTTTACATTTGTTTTTTGTAAAAACTCCTACAGCTTTACAGTTTTTTTCTGAAATTATAACTCCTAGATCTGGACGATAGAGCCTAACACCACAATTTACACCACTTGCTAAAAATCCTTTTGGTAATTTTGTTCTAAATAAGCTCTCCATGTCTATCTCCTTTTTTATAATCCTGTGGTTATAGGAAGCCCGTAATAACTGTTTAAATTCTCAATCGCTTGAGTAACAGCACCTTTTAGTAAGTTATCGATAAAAGAAAAAATTATGATTTTATTATTTTTAATCGAAAATCCTAAATGAGTGTTGGGTGTGCCAACTACACTTTTAATTGATAAAAATGACGATACTTCTGAGTTCGTAGTTGCTGCAATATAAATAAATTTAAATAAAGGGTACTGAGCATATTCCTTGTTATAGGCATCACTAACTAAATCATTAATATTCTCTTCTGAAGTTGTATTTTCTAAATTTAAATTAGCATAAATTGTCATCGCAATGCCAGAATGAATCGGTAACATACTTGTGTTGAAATAAAGCTCATCTTCTTTAATATCAAACTCTGTTAAAGCTTTTAGAATCTCAGGAATATGTTGATGTTTACCAATCTTATATGGAAAAAAGTTGTTAAGCATCTCTGAGAACATTAAATCTTGTCTTGGTTTTTTCCCTGCTCCGGAGACTCCTGATTTGGCATCTATAATTATATTGTTGGGTTTTATTAGATTATGCTTTAGTAGAGGGAGTAGTGATAATAATGCACATGTCGCATAGCATCCAGGGTTCGCTATTATAGTATCTTGCTGAGTAAATTTAACATATGGGGAAAGTCCATATTTTGCACCTTGTTCTATGCCTTCAATAGAGTGAGATAATCCATACCAAGATGCTAATAAACCTTTATCTAGTCTAAAAGCTCCGCTCAAATCTAAGACCTTTGTTTTTATATTCTTCTCATAGAGTTTTTGTAGTATCTCAATAGAAATTTCTGCTGGTGTAGCTAATAATAAAAAATCCACATCGAAGTTTTCAGCACTTAATTCATCCAAAGAATATGTGTATTCTTTATTTTCTTGCTTAGATATTCCTAAGCTCCCAGCTAATTCAAAATTTGGGTGTTTACTTATTAATTCTTTAAGAAGCTGTCCTGTGTAACCATTTATTCCAGCTATGCATATTTTCGAAATCATTATTTATCCACAACTAATAATATTTGATGAACACTGTAACATTTTAAAAACTTGCTGTGAATAATTATTTACCAAAAAAGAATAAAAATTTACAATAAAGATTAATTTGCGTTTATTTATTCATTTATTGTGAGGGAGAAAGATATGAAAGCAGTTATTGATATTACAAAGCAGTATGGTGCAAATATAGTAGCATCCATGCCTATAAATATAGTTAAAGGGGAAAATGCTTACGTATATGATGGTTTGGGTAAAAAATATATTGATATGGCAACAGGTATTTCATCTGTAAATTTTGGACATAATAACCCTAAAATTTTGTCAGCTCTGTTTGAACAAGTGAATAAAATTTCAGTTGTGCCTAGACTTTTTCACAATGAGCCGTTGGCAAATTTATTAAAAAAAGCTTGTGAGCTAACAAATATGGATAAGGCTATAGCTATGAATAGTGGTGCTGAAGCTATAGAAACTGCAATAAAAGTAGCTAGAAAGTGGGGATATGTAAAAAAGCAGATTCGAGATGGTTTGGTAGAGATAATAACTTTTGATAATAGCTTTCATGGTAGAACAATAACGGCAATAGGTACATCATCGAATCATGCGTATAAAGATAAGTTTGGTCCTATGCCTCAAGGTTTTATCTCAATACCTTATGATGACTTAGATGCCCTTGAAAAAGCTATTACAAAAAATACAGCAGCAATAATTATTGAGCCTATCCAAGGTGAGGGTGGAGTGATTATTCCAAATGAGGAGTATTTGTATAAGTGCCAAGAAATTTGCAAAAAGAATAATGTGTTGTTTATTCTAGATGAGATACAAACAGGTATGGGGCGTACTGGCAAAAATTTTGCTAAAGAGCATTATGGTTTAGATCCTGATGGGATGACATTGGGGAAATCTTTGGGAGGAGGAGTTTTACCTATTTCACTATTTCTAGGCAAAGAAGATCTTATGGAAGTGTTACACCCTGGCGATCATGGTAGTACTTTTGGAGGGAATCCATTGGCTTCTGCTGTGGCGTATAAGGCTCTTAATATTTTGGATGAAGAGGCTTTAGCTGATAGAGCAGGAGTTTTAGGAAGCTTATTTGTAGATCAGTTAAAAAAAATAAATTCTAAATATATCCAAGAAATAAGAGCAAAAGGCTTATTTATTGCTTTACAGATATGTCCACAGTATTTTGAGAGTTTTTATCAAGAGCTTTTAAATCTAGGTATACTTGCTGTAAAAACTAGAAATAATACTATTCGTTTATTGCCACCACTAACTATAGACAGAGAAACTCTTATTGAAGCTGTAAATATAATAAAAAATCTAAAACTTTGAAAATAAGAAGTTTTCTATGTTTGTTCTTAGTTTTTTAATATTTTTGATTGATGATGGAGCAACAAAAATTGTATCATCTCCAGCTACTATACCGATTATTTCAAAGCTATTTTTGTTGTAGTCTAAAGTTCTAGCAACTAATTGTGCAGCACCTGGAGCAGTATCTATTACTACAACAGCTTCATTTGCGTCAATCTTGATAACTAATGATGAAATATTATCAGTCATTATCGGAGGAGCTGGCTCATTAGGTATTTTATATACTAGAGTGCTTTTTTCATTTTTGACTTTAACGGCACCAATTTTTTTGAGCATTCTATTAACTTTTGACTGGCTAGCACTATAGCCTAAGCCCTCCAAAGTATCACAGATATCGTTCTGAGAAGAAAATTCTTTGCTAAGAATGAGCTGTCTTAAATCGTTATAAATATCAGATTTATCCATAAATTTTCCTTAAATAAACTAACTTCAGCTTTCGTTATTTTAACGATATTGAGATATCGCAATTATAAGCTTTTCAGAAAAATATATCTATTTTTTGCAAAAATACTAGAATTATTTATTTAGTTTAAGTTTGATAGCTACATAAGCATCACGGAAAGACAGACCTTGTTCTACTAATTTATATACTTCTTCGGTAGCATACAAGTCAGGGGTCATCGCTTGCTCTAGCTTATCTATATGAACATTCAAATCCTTGATTGTTGAGTTAAATAATAAAGCGGTATCTTCGATTAGAGTTATAGCTTCAAAGAATGGTAGTTTTGTTAGTTGGTAGTCACGATTATAACCACTAGGGACACTATCAATTATAGACGTGATTTGTTGGAGGTAACCTTGATACAGTTTTGCATTGCCTCTCATGATTTCAAATAAATCATAATTACGCTTTTGAGGCATAATTGAAGATCCTGTCGTATATGAGTTGTTTAGACTAAAGTAATCAAATTCTGCCATTGTAAATAACATCATATCATTAGCAAATCTTGAGTAGATGCTTATAGGGTTTGAGAATGTTTGTAGCGTCAGTTTTTCAAAATACCCTCTAGATAATGCGCAATAAATAGGGTTGTCTTGTGTTCTATTAAAGCCAAGTAGTTCGGTAGTATACTCTTTATCATGTTTGAAGTTGTTGATACCAAATCCTGATGCTGATCCTAGGGGGTTTTGGTTAATAACTTTGCTAGTAGCTGAAATTAATAATAGAGTGTCTGCTAGCGCATCAGCAAAAGAACCCAACCAAGTTGCAACCGTAGTTGGCATTGCTTTTTGCATGTGCGTATAGCCAGGCATGGGTATGTTTTTGAATTTACTAGCTTTAGAGCGAAGAGTGTAGATATTCTCTTGAATAGTTTTTTCTAAGAATTGAATCTTATCTATCATGAAAAGACGTAGCATCACTAATGACTGATCATTTCTACTTCTACCTGTGTGTATCTTTTTGCCAACTTCACCATAATGCGTACATAAATACTGTTCAATTGCAGTATGACCATCTTCTTGATCTTGAGTTATTCTAAATTCATTGTTAGATAGGAGCTCTTGTATTTCTTGTAATCCTTTTTTGAGAAGATTAAGTTCATCTTTAGTAATGACTTTCATCTTATAAAGCATTTTTGCATGAGCTAAACTAGCTTGTAGATCGTATTTTAATAGTTTCTGATCAAGTATATAGTCCTGACCTACAGTATATTTTTCAACTATAGGTAAGAGCTTATCTGTTTCTGTTTGCCAAAGTTTTTTGCTCATAATATTATTTCTTATTTTTCATTATTGAATATGCTGTACGCTGAGCTAAGCTATGAAGTTCTATAAATCCGGCAGAAGCATTATGATTAAATAAATCGCCACCAGCTTCAAAAGTTGCTAACTCAGGTTTTAGCATAGAAAATGGTGATTCGACTGCTACTACTTCTATATTGCCTTTATATAAAGATACAGTCACTTTTCCCGTTACTTTTTTATTTTGCTCTTCGATAAATGCAAGGATATTATTCATAACAGGGTTATACCATTCAGCGGCATAAGCAAGGTAAGCCCATTTGTTGTCCATAAATGTTTTTAGCTCATTTTCTTGACGGGTAGAAACAAGTTGCTCAAGCTTTTTATGAGCAGCTATTATAATGCTAGCACCTGGGTTTTCATAAATACCTCTAACTTTTAGACCAATCAATCTATCTTCAATAAGGTTAAATACCCCAACACCATGTTCGCCACCTATTTTATTAGATTGCATTATTAGCTCTGCTAAAGGCATAGCTTTTCCATCTAGCTTGGTTGGTATACCTTCGACAAACTCTAGGGTGATATTTTGTGGTTTATCAAGGGCATTTTCGGGAGTCTTACACCATTGTAAGATAGCCTCTTTAGGAGCAATTAAATTTGAATGTTCTATTTCGCCACCTTCTGCGGTATTACCCCACATATTTTCATCATATGAGTATGGCTTGTCTTTTTGTTGTTTAACTGGAATACCATGTTTTTCGGCGTATTCTAACTCTTGTTCTCTTCCCATTCCCCATTCTCTGACAGGAGCAATTGTTTTTATATTTTCATCTAATGTTGTTAGATAGCTTTCAAAACGAACTTGATCATTACCTTTGCCCGTACAGCCATGGGCAACCACTTGGCAATCATATTTCTTAGCTACTTCAACAGCTATCTCTGAAATAATAACTCTGCCAAGAGGAGTTGAAAGAGCATAGCCACCTTGATAATCAGCATTTGCTTTAATAGCTTTGCTTATAACCTCATCTGCAAAACGATCTTTGGCATCATATACCACAGCATCTATCGCACCTAAGTTGATAGCTTTTTGTTTTATTTGTTCTAGATTATCAGCAACTTGACCAATATCTATAGTTAAAGCAACAACTTCAACACCATATTCCTCTTGAATCCATTTGAGCATGACTGATGTGTCAAGACCACCTGAGTATAATAGAAGACAACGTGTAAAATCACCTTTTTTTGCTTCATGACTTGCGACTTTTTGATATGAGGTAGACATTTTAATTACCAATTATTTTGAATATTTATTCATTTTATCAAATTAATATTCGACATCAAGGATTTTATCGCGGCTATGGTGAATAAATATTTATATGATTATGGCTTTATTTGTACCCTATATACACAGCTATAATTATCATAATAGTACTTAAAGTCATTAGATAGAGATAGAATTTAAAGATGAATTTTAGCCATAAACCATAAGGTATCCTAGCAACACCAAGCACAGCCATAAGTGTAGCTGATGTAGGCATTAAGCAGTGTGTCCAGCCATCACCAAGTTGGAATGCTAAGACAGCAATTTGCCTACTTAGGCCCGTTAGGTCTGCTAATGGTGACATAATTGGCATGGTAAGAGCTGCTTGACCTGAGCCAGATGTGACAAAGAAATTAAATATTGATTGGAAGAAAAACATCCCTATAGCAGATACATATTCATTGGTGCCTGAGATGGCTTCTGAAGCATAGTGTAATATAGTGTTTAGCATTGTGTAATCTTGGGGATTAGAGCCTCCCATAAGATATATCAGACCATAAGCAAAACCAATGATTAAACAGACAGGCAAAAGATCTTTGGCACCATTTTTGAAAGCATCAATAGCAATGCTTAAGTTCATACCATTTACTTTACCAACTATAGCAAACAGTCCAGTTAATAGTCCTAGTATTGTAAAAAGTGTCGCAATTTCGGGGATATAATAGCCTAGTTCTACTACGCCATACACTAGCCATATTATCGTAGCGATTAAACTCAAGAGTATTAACCATGAGTAGATACACATTTTTTGTGTTTGTTCTAAACTATGTTCATCAGAGTTTCTATAGAAATTATCATAAATATACATAGGTGAGGATTGAGGTTTCTTTTGTATTTTTAGTGCATAGATGATTGCAAAAATACTTATAGATAGAGTAAATATAAACCACATAATAATTCTAAAAAGGCTACCTGATAATATTGGAATTTCTGCAATTCCTTGAGCAATACTAACTGAGAAAGGATTCATCCAAGAAGTTGCAAACCCTATTTGAGTTGCTAAGTAGATAACCACAGTGCAAGTTAGAGCGTCAAACCCAATAAGTACAAAAATTGGCACAAGCAACATTATAAAAGGAATCGTTTCCTCTCCCATACCAAATACAGCGCCACCTAAAGAAAAAATAAAACATAAAACGGGTAGTAGAATGATTTTGTTATTTTGGAATTTATTCACTACTCTGAGAATTGATTGATCAATAACTTTTGTTTTAAGAAGAACTCCGAAAGAGCCTCCTATAATTAATAAGAAAGCTATAATTGCAACAGCACCACCATCTTTTGAGCCTGAAGTTATACCATCATATATAAAATTAGTAAAACCTCGACTTTGACTATTTTCAGTTGCAAAGACTTTGACAGGTGATGTCTCTGGATTGCCTTGAGAATCTAATTTATATTGAAAGCTATCAGCAACTAATACATTTCTAGAATATGTTTGGCCATCTGAAGAGTATTGGATTTTTTTTACATCAAATTTACCAACTGGTATGAAATAGCTTGTGATAGCTACGAGGATTGCGATACAGAATAGTATCACTAAAGTATCAGGCATTTGTATTTTTTTTTGACTTCTCATCTATGGAATAATTTTATTATGAGTGTTTATTTAGATTATCAGTATTTGATAAAAAGTAGGTATAAAAATTAACAAAGATTGTCATATTTTCAAATAGCAACATGCCTTTAAAAATGTTATTATTGTGTTCCATGATTTTTTATATTTTCATGTGTTCAAATGAATCCTAATACTAAAATTATTTTTGTGACTGGTGGTGTTGTATCATCGTTGGGTAAAGGCGTAACTGCAGCCTCTTTGGCAACTCTTTTAGAAAGTCGTGGCTTAAATGTGACTATGATGAAGCTCGATCCGTATATAAATGTTGATCCAGGTACTATGAGTCCACTACAACATGGTGAAGTTTTTGTAACTGAAGATGGAGCAGAAACTGATCTTGACTTGGGTCACTATGAGCGTTTTATTCGTAATAAAATGACTCAAGCAAGCAACTTTACAACGGGTAAAGTTTATCAAAGTGTTCTAAGAAGAGAACGTAAGGGAGACTATCTTGGAGCTACTATACAGGTAATACCGCATATTACAGATGAGATAAAAAGACGAGTATGTGAAGGGATTGCTGAAGATGTTGATGTGGCAATTGTTGAGATTGGTGGAACTGTTGGAGATATAGAGTCTCAGCCATTTTTGGAGGCAATAAGACAACTAAGAATTGAGCTTGGTAGAAATAGAACATTATTTGTACATTTAACTTTGCTACCGTACATAAGAGTTGCTGGAGAATTAAAGACAAAGCCAACACAGCATTCTGTCAAAGAATTAAGAGGTATTGGAATTCAAGCGGATGTTTTGGTATGTCGTTGTGAGAAAAGATTTGATGATAGTGAGAAACGTAAAATTGCTCTTTTCACAAATGTTGATCAAGACTGTATATTTACAGCTGAAGATGTTGATACAATTTATGAGGTACCTCTTAGATATAATCAACAAGGTTTTGATGCAAAACTTGTAGAACTTTTGAATTTAAATACAAAAGAAGCTGATCTATCAGAATGGCAAAATGTTGTAAACACTATCAGAAATACTAAAGGTCAAGTAACAGTTGCAATGGTTGGTAAATATGTTTCTCTAACAGAGGCATATAAGTCTTTAAATGAAGCTCTTTATAATGCAGGGTATAAGAAGGGTGTTAAAGTCAAAATAAAATTTGTTGACTCTGAAGAGGTTAATGATACTAATGTGGGATCATTCTTTGAAGATGCTGATGCTATTTTGGTTCCAGGTGGTTTTGGTAGTAGAGGAGTTGAGGGTAAAATAGCATCAATTAAATATGCTAGAGAAAATCAGATTCCTTTCTTGGGTATTTGTCTAGGGATGCAGCTGGCAGTTGTAGAGTATGCTAGAAATGTGTTAGGCATACAAGATGCACACTCGAGTGAATTAAACCCATCAACTACTAATCCAGTTATAGGTCTAATAACAGAATGGCAAGCAGAGGATGGTACTATACACCAAAGAACACAAGACTCAGACTTAGGTGGTACAATGCGTCTAGGTGGGTATAAATGTGTATTAAAAGCAGGTTCTCGTGCTAGAGAAATTTATCAAGCGGATGAAGTGATTGAAAGACATCGTCATAGATATGAAGTTAATAATAACTATGTTGAGCGTTTAGAAGATGCTGGTTTGATTTTCTCAGGAAGATCCGAAGATAATAAACTAATGGAGCTCATAGAAATCCCAGAACATAAATGGTTTATAGCTTGTCAAGCTCACCCTGAATTTACATCTACTCCTAGATATGGGCATAAATTATTTGAATCATATATTCAAGCTGCAGTTGAAAAATCTAATAAATAATCCCTAGTTTTGAAATTTTGTTAATAAAAGTGATATAATCTGAATTAACTAAGAATTGGAGAATTAATTAAAATGAATAAACAAAGAACTTTGTCTATTATCAAACCTGATGCGGTAGAAAAAAATATAATTGGTGAAATCTATAGACGTTTTGAGAAGTCTGGGTTGAAAGTTGTTGCTGCTAAAATGAAACATTTGTCAAAAGCAGAAGCTGAAGGTTTTTATGCAGTACATAAGGATAGACCATTTTTTAGTGCTCTTGTGGAGTTTATGATTTCAGGTCCTGTGATGATACAGGTATTAGAAGGTGACAATGCTATAGCTAAAAATCGTGAGTTAATGGGTGCTACAAACCCTAAAGAAGCTGAAGCGGGAACTATTAGAGCTGATTTTGCTGACAGTATTGATGCTAATGCTGTCCATGGTTCAGATGCTCCAGAAACTGCAGCACAAGAAATTAAATATTTCTTTAGTGATATAGAGATTGTTGGCTAAGCCAGTCTATATCGAATAATATCTAGGAGGAGATTGATAATGAGTTGGTTAACTAGAGTAATTGGTAGAAGTCTTGGTTTAGAAGCACAGAAAAAAGATATGCCTACAGGAGTTTGGAGTCAATGCCCAAGCTGTGGAGTAACATTGTATTCTGAGGAGTTACACAATAATAAGTCAGTATGTCCGAGCTGTAACTATCATTATAGAATATCTGCTAGACATAGATTGAATTTATTCTTTGATAGAGAGAGTACAAAAGAGCATTTTGCTAATATCTCTCCTGTTGATATGTTGAAATTTAAAGACACTAAATCTTATAAAGATAGGCTGTCACAAGCGCAGAAAAAAACTGAAGAGCAAGACGCACTAGTTGTGATGGAAGGAACTGTAAAAGGATTCCCAGTAGTTGCTGCAGCTTTTAACTTTATGTTCCTAGGTGGATCTATGGGTTCAGTTGTGGGTGAAAAATTTGTCAGAGGAGTCAAGCTTGCTATTGAGAAGAAGGTTCCTTTTGTATGCTTCACAGCAAGTGGTGGAGCTAGAATGCAAGAGTCATTATTCTCATTGATGCAGATGGCAAAAACTAGTGCTGCTTTACAAAAATTGGCAGAAGCTAAGCTACCATACTTAGTTGTACTGACAGATCCTACTACAGGAGGTGTGTCTGCGTCTCTAGCTATGCTTGGTGATGTACATCTTGCTGAGCCAAAAGCTCTGATAGGTTTTGCTGGACCTAGAGTAATTGAACAAACAGTAAGAGAGAAACTGCCTGAAGGATTCCAAAGAAGTGAGTTTCTAGTAGAAAAAGGCATGGTAGATATGATCGTTGATCGTAGAAATTTAAGAGAAGAAGTTGCAAAGCTGATAGACAAGCTTATGCCTAATTTGACTAAAATCAACCATAATCACTCTCTAGAATACAAATCTGAGCAACAAGCGTAGTTCTTAACAAAATGAGCATCGAAGTTAAAATAGCTAAAATAATGGCTAAGCCAGATGCTCGCAATTGCGATCTTTTAGATTTACTACTTATCCTCGATAGATTTAATTTTACCAAGAAGTTTAAAGTAATAACCATTGCTGGAACAAATGGTAAAGGTACTGCAGTAGCCATGTTAGAAGAGCTGTTAGTGTCGAATAATAAACAAGTGCTAAGTCATACATCTCCTCATGTTTTTAAATTTAATGAAAGAATTTCTTTAAACAAGCAGTCAATTGCCGATAATGTTCTTTTGGAGCTTTTGGAAAGATTAGACGAGATAACACCAGAGTATCGACTATCTTATTATCAGATAGCTTTCTTATGTGCTTGTATGTATTCACAAAGAGTCGCTATTGATTATCTGATTTTAGAAGTCGGTATAGGTGGGCGTTTAGATGCTGCAAATCTAATAGATGCTGATATGACAGCAATTACAAATATCGATTTCGATCATTGCGAGATTCTTGGTGATACTCTAGATAAAATAGGGCGTGAAAAGGTTGGTATAGCTAGAGCAGAAGTGCCTTTGTTTTTGGGTACAAGTATGCCTAGTGGTGTTTATGAGTATGCACAAGCATGTGGCGCAATAATTTGTGAAGAAACTCATGAGTATAGTTCTAAAGATTGTTTTGTTCATAGTTATAATATTGCGATGGGTATCGCTGATTATCTTTTCAATAGATTGTTAATATCCTATATTCCAAATTTAGAAGGTATAAGAGCTAAAGCAAGGTTTGCGACTTTGAAAAGTGACTCTATAGATAATAGTTATATTGTCGTAGATGTTGCACATAACCCAGCTTCTGTAAGACATCTATTTGAGCTTTTAGATTCAAAATTTGGCGATAAAAGTATTAGGTATGAAGCAGTCTTTGGAATTTTGGCAAGTAAGGATCTCCATGAAATATTAAATATTGCAAAATCTCATATATATAAGTGGGATATTGTTGATCTTGGATATCTAGATAATCGAGCAGCAGATTTGGATAAAATAAAGCAAGAGTTTAAGTCACAGCAAATTGTGAGAGTTGATTTTAACAAAGACTTAAGTAGTATATATCTGTCAAAAAAAGACACAGTAACAGTTGTGTTTGGATCATTTGTATTAGCTGGAGAGTTTATAAAGCAGTATGAAAAGCATAATAGTGAAAAGTGAAAAGCAGATGTTTGAGTTTGCTCAAGAGTATGCTAAGAAACTCCAAGCAGGTCAGATTATATATTTACATGGGGACTTAGGTGCTGGTAAAACTACTTTTGTAAAAGGCGTGCTTAAGTCTTTGGGTTATAAAGGTAATGTCAAAAGTCCAACTTATACCTTGGTTGAGAGTTATGAGTTTGATAATTTTAATATTTATCATTTTGACTTGTATAGATTAGCCGATCCAGAAGAGTTGGAGTGGATAGGTATTCGAGATCATTTAAATGATAACTCTATTTGTTTTGTGGAGTGGCCAGAAAAAGGTAGGGGATTTTTACCAAAAAATAGTATTGATATATATATAAAATACTTGCCGGAAGGCAGGCAAGTAGATTTTTGTTAAAAATCTCTACAAATATGGTACGAAAGTATATTATACTGTTAAAAATATTTGTATTTATATTACTTGTCTGTGGGAGAGAGGGATGAAAGTTAGATTCGTAATCGCCTTTTTATCAGTTATGTTCTTTGGTTCATCATATGCAACTCTAAAAGAGTGTTATAAAGATGGTGTTGATCAAGAGTATGAAAAAGTTTTGGAATCATGTAAGCCGTATCTTAAAACTGATGCTAGAGCTACAGGATTATTAGCTGAAGCTAATGTTCAGCTTGATATGAGCGATAAAGATGCGCTAGATTATGCGTTGTGGGCTTCAGATTTTTATGAAAAAAATGGTGCTCCAACTGATCCTGAAGGAATTAGGTCTTATTCATATTTGGTATATTTGATTGGTGAGTTATATTTCTTTGGTTCAGAAGGTGTTGATGTAGATCAACCAAAAGGCATTGAGTATATAACTAAATCAGCGGATCTAGGTTATGATGTTGCGCAAAATCAGCTAGGCAATCTATATGTGAGAAATGATAAAGTGCCTGGTATGAATGTTGCTAAGGCTTATATGTGGTATAAGCTAGCTATAGCTAATGGTAGCTTAGAGGCTAGAGGAGCTTATTTGATTAATAATCAGCAAAAATTTATTCAGGAATATCCATATTGTATGTCTCTTGGCAGGGCTTTTATTGCTGATGCTTATTTAGATGGAACTGGAGGTCTTCCAAAGAGTCCTGATTATGCTATTAAATGGTACCAGAAAGCATATGATTTAGATCATTCAGCTGAGATAGAAGCTGGCTTGGCTGAAGCATATTATAAAGAGTATAAGAATATTAATCATGGTAAGCATTCATTTAAGCATGCAGGAATGGCAGAAGCACTTGTTGCCAAAGATGATAAACAACGAGCATATAAGTATGCGCGTGAAGCTATAACACAACCATATGCACCAGCATTTGCTATTATGGCAGAATTGACTGATAACAAAGTTGCTAAGTATGCTTATTTATCAGAAGCTATCAAGTTGTATAACAATCCGTTGGTTGGTTTCTGGCGTCAGTTCAATCCTTACTGTATGCCAGATCTTTCTGATAAAAAAGGATTAAAGAAAGCAGAGCAGGAGCTAGCTAAAATAAAGCTTACACCAGAGGAAAAAGAGTTGGCAATCAGGGAACAAGAGAGTCTAGAAATTTACTGGAATCCTAATGTTAAGCAAGAGCAACCAGTGCAAGAATCCTCTCAAATACAGCAACAAGCTAGTAAAAAAACACAAGTAGAGTCAAGTCAGCCTTAATGAATAAGTTTGCGATTTGAGAAAATGAAAAAGTTCTTCTCAA
Organism: Francisella philomiragia; assembly: GCF_018135955.1. Taxonomy (NCBI): domain Bacteria; kingdom Pseudomonadati; phylum Pseudomonadota; class Gammaproteobacteria; order Thiotrichales; family Francisellaceae; genus Francisella; species Francisella philomiragia. The sequence goes on from NZ_CP063138.1 coordinate 211,179, forward strand.
ATAGTTTAATTGTATCTATATTTTTATTTTTATCGAAACTTTTAGGTTTTGTCAGAGATTTATTATTAGCTAGTTTTTTTGGTAGTGGATCTGCTTTACAAGCATTTTTGGTGGCTTTTAGATTTCCTGAGTTTATGCGTAAAGTGACTTCATCTGGAGTTTTGACACAAATAGTTAATCCATATCTTGACGGTAATGCTAACGATAAAAATAAAAAATTTATTATAACTGTGCTTTATTTTATAGCATTGTTGTTGTTGATTATAACTGTTGTAGCAATCGTATTTAGTAATATCTGGGTTGAGGTATATGCATATGGTTTGGTCGATGATAGTAATACTCTAAGCTTGGTTAGAAGTATGTTTGTCATCATGATCCCATACTTGCTGTTTAATGGTGTTATGGGAGTAATATCAGCAGTATTGAATAGTTATAGTAAATATCTTATATCATCAATATTACCGATAGTGTTAAATATTGTCATGATAATTGGTGTAATCATATCGCCTAGATTTAGTATTCCTATATTTAGCGTTGCTTATGCTGTGTTGTTAGCAGGAGTAATTCAAGTTGCTATTGGTGGGTATAGTCTTATAAAGCTAATTGGTAAATTTAAGCTTGATAAAGGTATGGTTCTAGTCAAAGATGTACGAGCAAGGACTTTTCTCAAAAAGCTTCCATCAGCATTTTTCGGAACAGCAATATTGCAAATAAATGGATTGGTAGAAACATTTTTTGCATCTTTTTTGCTATCTGGAAGTTTAGCTTGGTTGTATTATGCTGATAGAGTTAATCAGTTTTTATATGGTGTATTTGGCACAGCAATTGCAACGGTTATGATTCCATACTTAATTAGTTGTAAAAAGGATAAGCAAAAATTTTTTCAAACATTGGGATTAATTATAAGATTTACTTTGATAGTTACAGTTCCTGCTGTAGTGGGTTTACTTATATTAGCTAAGCCTGTGGTTATTTCACTATTTTTTTATGGTAGGTTTAGTCTTCAAGATGTTGATTTTACTTATTTAGCTATGCTTGGTTACCTTATATCACTATTTTGTTTTGTGCTTGTTAGAGTGATTGTCTCAGCACTATATACACAGAATAAAACATCAATAGTTTTTTATATTAGTTTAATATGTTTAGTAGTTACCATAGTTGCAGATATGATGATTGTTAATTTGTTTGTAAGCGATGATCATGCATTTTTATATTTAGCATTGGTAAGCTCGTTTGTGGCATTGTTGAATTTGTTTATTCAGCTGTGGGTTCTTTGCGATTTTAGCTTTAGACTATTTATCAAAAGCTATTTACATTTTATGACAATTTTAAGAATAACAGTTGCGAGTATATGTATGGTTTTAGTATTAAAATCATTTAATCTAAGTGATAGTTATTGGATTACTTTATCAATGTTTGATAGACTCAAAAGTATAGCTCTAATAGTTTGTGCTGGTGTGTTTGTTTATTCTGTGATTATGATAATACTAGGAGGCTTAGGGTCTTTTAAAGAATTGAAGCGATAAGTTAGTTGAATAGTTTATTAAGTGATCAGAACAAATTTATTTAGGATAAAAATGTACGACTTTAAAAAAATAAATAATCTTAGAGGAATAGAAAGAGAAACTCTAAGGATTGGTCATAATGGAGCCCTTGCTAGCTCTAACCATCCGTATGCTCTCGGGCATAAACTAACTAATAGTAGTATAACAGTAGATTTTTCAGAGAATCTCCTTGAGTTAATCACAAAGCCTCACGATAGTATTGAAAATGCTTTTTGTGAGCTATATGATCTTTCAGCTTTTACATTAGCTAATATGGATAGTAATGAGATTATTCTCAACACTAGTATGCCATTATCAGCTAATGAAAGTGAAATACAAGAGGCTAACTTTGGCCGTTCAAACTCTGGGCAAATGAAAAGAGTTTATCGTAAGGGGTTATCTGCTAGATATGGTAAGATTATGCAGATAATATCAGGTATACACTATAATTTTTCTTTTGATAAGAAATTAATACAAAGTATTGCTGATGAAAAACAGATTTCAACCTCGGATGTTTATTTTGACGTTCTTAATAAATACTTTGAATTTATGTGGTTATTACCATATCTGTTTGGCGCGAGTCCAATATGTGCTAAAACTTCGGTTAAAAGTAAGCCTAGTTATTTATCAGATCTAGATGAAGAGTTCTATATTGGTAAATATGCTACAAGTTTAAGGATGAGTGATTTGGGATATACAAGTCCAGCACAAAAAGATTTGGCTATATCTTATAATGATGTTAAATCTTATGTTAAAGATTTAATACATGCTACAGATGACACTTTTAATGATTATAAAAAATTAGGTCTGTATGACACTAGCGGTCAAAGAATACAGCTTAATGATAGTATTTTACAAATAGAAAACGAATACTACAGTGCGATTAGGCCTAAGCAAATTGCTAAAAGATGCGAAAGACCTGCGTGTGCTTTATATAATCGTGGTGTTGAATATATTGAAGTTAGAGTTCTAGATGTCGATCCTTTTGCACCTATTGGGATAAGTAAGAATACAGCTCTTTTTGTCGAAGCAATGCTGATGACATGTTTAGATGAAGGTAATATAAGATATGATAAAGAGCAAATTAAACAAGCTAAGCAGAATTTAACAGCTGTAGCAATAGCAGGGCGTAATCCGGATCTTAGGCTTAATAAACTTGGAGATTTTAGTGAAATTTCACTAAAAGATTATGCATTAGAGTTATTCAATAAAATTGAGATGGTAGCGAGTAACATGCCACTAGAGTATCTAGAAGCTGTAAAACTAGAGAAGCAGAAAGTTTTAGATGTTAGTAAAACTCCATCCGCTAAAATAGTTAGAATTGCACAAAAGCAAGGATATAAAGATTTTGCACTGGAGGTGTCTCAAAAAGTATCTCAAGAATTTAGAAACTATAAACTATCTGCAGATGTTAAGTCTAAATTACAAAATCAAGTTTCTACATCAATAGTTACAGAAAAAGAATTAGTGGCAAGTGATAATATATCTTTAGATGAATATATTAGTCGATATTATGAATCATCAAAAGGATGTTATTAATTATCTTAAACTACGATTGTCTTTATTATTTGTAAATCATTAGGTATAAAAAAACCAGCATAAAGCTGGTTTAGATATTTTGATATAAGTAAAGTACAATTATACTTTCTTAATACCACCGAATCTCTTCTTGAACTTATCAACACGACCAGCTGTATCAACGATTCTTTGCTTACCTGTATAGAATGGGTGACATTCTGAACAAATATCAATATTTAAATCATTTTTACCGATAGTTGATTTAGTAACAAAAGAGTTTCCACAACTACAAGTTACTGTTACTTCAGTATATTTAGGATGAATTTCTTGTCTCATTTTTATAGTTTCCTTATATTTATAATCTGACATCGCCACTTAGACTATCTCATCTAAGCACCATATCCCTTATTAGAATAGCTCAGAGATTGTAGCTTAAATTATCCACAGTATCAAGTTTAATTAGAAGAAATGTATTTCTCTCTACGTACGCTTTTAGGATTGAAACCGGCATTTGTCAGCATCTCATAAGATTGGTCGATCATATTAGGATTACCACAAACATAAACAACATCAGTCTCTGGATTTAGTCCTATAGTATCAAATTGATTTTGTACATATCCTGAGATTTCATAATCTTTAAGATCTTGTGTTTCTCTACTAAGGCAAAGTTTAAAATGAATATTGTGATGCTTCTTCGCAAACTCTACAAATTCATCTTGATAAAGAGCATCCTTACGATATTGAACACCTAGAAGAATATGAATTTCAGTATTATCAGCTTTCTTTAGTAGTTCTGGGAACATCGATTTGTATGGGACGATACCAGTACCAGTACCAACTAGAACTAGTTTGTTTATTTGCTCATCCTTTAGGACAAGTCTACCAGCTGGCCCCATAGCTGGTGTTGTATCACCAACTTTCATATTGAAGAACGTATCAGTTGCAATACCACCTTTTACATAAGTGATACCTATTTCTAAAAGCATATTGTCAGTAGGTAGGGAGCCTAAGCTATAGCTTCTACGCTTAAGATTGCCTTCTTCATCAGTAAGTAAAAAGGTAATGAATTGTCCTGCGATAAAGTTAAGAGGTTTACCATCAGTTCTTTTAAATGCAAAGTGTCTAACATTATCAGTGATATCTTTAAAAGAAACTAATTCAAGTTCAAATTTTTCTAAAGCCATTTTATTTAAAACTATTATGATTTATAACAGCAGTAATTATATACCCAAAATACCTAGAAATATAGATATCTACAAAATCTAAGTCATTAGGATATAGCATATATACGGATTGATACAAAGTTATGCATTTAGTTAGCTTTTGTGTATATAATTATCCTATATGGGTCGTGATTTTATACTTTGAGAATGTATCGAATATTAGTGCTTTTGTTGTTTTTTCCATATTTTGGGCTGGCAGAGATGACTCAGGCTGAGATAGATAAGATATACACAAAACCTATTGTTCTAGATAGTAAACAATATACTTTTAATATCGAGTTGCCTGTGGATTCAATAGATGGATATAGATGGTTTCTTATCCCACCGGATTATGATTATGTAGATGATACTGGTTACACTCATGAGAGTGTTGATATTGAAAATTCAAAATGGGGCGGTATGGATAATTTTAAACTTAAACTTACTAAGAAATTTAGAAAAGTGCCTCATAAAATTGTATTACATTTTGAGTGTTTTCGACCGTTTGAGGAACACCCTAAGATTTTAACAAAAGATGTGACAGTATTATCACTTTTAGACTAGGAGTATATATGAAGAAAATATTGATAATGATATCTACAATGTTGATTGCTTTGAGTGCAACTGCTGCGGATTGTAGTGATAAAAGCTTTGATTCAATAAGAGCTAAAGCTAGGCAAATGGAGCAAGCTTGGGATTCTGCAGATCTTGAAAAAGTAGTTTCCTTTTATAGTGATGATTTTATGTATATGAGTGGAGGTAAACCTTATGCAACTAAAGATGCTGTATTAAAGCATTACGTTGATGGATTTGCTGCAAATAAAACTGGTAAAAGAGATGTGGGTAAGTTAAAACTTAACTATGAGTATTGTAGAAACCTTGATGAAAATAATCAGCTAGTCATATTAAAGTTTATTTGGACAAGTTCTGATGGCAAAGTTGCTTCAGGGCATGATTTACTTGTTTGGCAAAAAGATAGTGAGAATAACTATAATATAATAGTGGATTTTCCACAGTCATAATTTATGTAATATAGGGAGATGTTTATGTTTTTTTTAATATTTTTGGTAATAATTTCTATATTTTTACTGGCTTTCTCAATAAGTATAGTTGAGACTCAGTCTGTAAATATAATAGAGAGATTTGGTAAGTTTGTGAGAATCCAACGAGCAGGACTTAACTTTAGAATACCTTTTATCGAGAGAATAGCTGGTAGAGTTAGTTTGAGAGTTCAGCAACTTGATATCGTTGCAGAGACAAAAACAAGAGATAACGTATTTGTGCATATGAAAGTATCGGTACAATTTCTAGTTGAAGAGTCGAAGGCTGTAGATGCTTTTTATAAACTAACAAATGCTAGAGCGCAGATGGAATCGTATGTTTTTGATGTGATTAGATCATCATTACCACGTATGAGCTTAGATGAATCTTTTGAGAATAAAGATGCAATAGCATTAGACATCAAAAAAGAGCTATCAGAAGAGATGAGTACTTATGGATATACAATAATTAAGTCATTAGTTGTTGATATTAATCCTGAGGAAAATGTTAAACGTTCGATGAACGAGATCAATGCCGCACAAAGACAGCTTGAAGCCACAAAAGCAAAAGCAGAAGCTGAGAAACTTATTAAAATCAAAGAAGCAGAAGGGCAAAAAGAGTCAATGAAGCTGCTAGGTGAAGGTATAGCAGAGCAGCGTAAGGCAATAGCAAGAGGTCTGCGTGTATCTATAGAAGATGTCAAAGAGGGTACTGGAGGAAATATTTCTTCTGAATATATTTCATCTCTAGTAATGATGTATCAATATTTAGATACATTAGAGAATATGACAAAATCTGGCAAATCAAATGTGATTTTTACTCCAAATTCACCAAAAGGCTTCAACAATCTAACTTCAGAAATGATAAGTGCTTTGTCTGCGGTTAAGGATATGTAAGTATACGTTAAATATCTACTAAAAAAGGGCAGTCGACATGCTCTGTATATTGGCAACTGAAATTATTTAAATAACGGTTAGGATATTCAAAGATACTAGTATTTTTAGTTGAAGATATTGTAGATGTGATTAAGTGTCCTTCAATATTTGAGTAATAGTAACATTTTATATCACATAGACTACCCTTACAGTTGACTAGATCAGCACCTTTAAATGTTAGAGGGTACTCAGGGAATTGAGAAGGTGTCTTATCTTCTGCTATCCAAGTATATTTAAACTGATGATATTTTGTTTTAGCTATTAGTTTATTATCTATATTTATAAAATCTTCAGGTGTGGGACAGTAGTAAATACCTTGCCAAGCTGTAGCATTATAAAAATAAAGAAGCGGTAGAGCAAAAAGCAATTTTTTTAAAGCTTCATAATATTTCATTTTCAGAGATTTTCTATGTATTATTTTATTAATTATATCTGTAGCAATAATGAAATATCAAATAATATTTATTTTAGTGCTTATTAATAAATGCCCTCAAGTGTATTGTAAAGATACTTTAAAAATGTTAATTATATTTTGATTATTTTTTTATGAATTAATTATTAGTTCAAAATATTTATTAAATATGGTGTGAGGCTTGGGTGTTTATGCATAGTGGAATATATTCTTTTTGTCAGATTGCTAACTTCAATAAAATAGCAGTAGATCCCAAACAAATAATTCACGAATATGCAGATCCAGATGGTAATATTTCTCAAACAAATCTTTTAAGAGCAATAAAAGCACAAGGCTTCAGAGCAAAAGCAGTTTATCTAAAAACGGAACATTTTAATCCAAGAACATTTCCAATAATTTTACAAGATAAACAAGATGAATATTTTATCTTAGCAGCTATCAATAAAGGGCAATATCTTGTATTAAGACAAGGTGAACAGAATGTGAAACCTTTAACGCAAGAAGAGTTTGGGGAATTATATTCAGATAAAGCAATATTAGTTACTCATAAAGGTAATGAAACATCACAACAAGATACATTTAATATTAAATGGTTTATACCAGCACTATGGAAATATAAGCATATATTTAGAGATGTATTAATAGCCTCTCTTTTTCTACAGTTATTTGGACTGGTAACACCATTTTTCTTTCAGGTAGTTATGGATAAGGTGATTATGCATAATGGTCTGACAACACTTAATACATTAGCAATAGTATTTTTTGTTGTAGCTATATTTGAAGTTATATTTGGAGGTATTAGGACATATTTATTTTCTCATACGACATCAAGAGTTGATGTGGTATTGGGATCTAAATTATTTAGTCATTTAATGAAATTACCACTATCATATTTTGAAACACGCCAAGTAGGACAGAATGTAGCTAGGGTAAAAGAGTTAGATAAGATAAGAAGCTTCATCACAAGTACTGCACTTACTTTAATAATAGATCTATCATTTACATTTATATTTATAGCAGTGCTATTTATGTATAGCTGGCAATTAACATTAATAGTATTAGCAACTATCCCAATCTATTTTATATTATCAGTATTTATAACACCTATATTAAAACATCGTTTAGATAAAGTTTTCTATACTGGAGCGAAGAACCAATCTTTTTTAACAGAATCTATAACAGGTATTCAAACAGTAAAATCTAGTGCTATAGAACCGCAGATGCAAAGAAAGTGGGAAGATAATCTAACAGAGTATGTTAAGGCATCATTTAGGTCACAGAATTTAGGAAATGTCGCAGGGCAGATAGCGGAGTTGGTTAATAAGCTAACAACTATAGCAATTATCTTTGTTGGAGCACATATGGTTATAGCTGGTCATCTTACAGTTGGTCAGCTAATAGCATTTAATATGTTAGCAGGAAGAGTAACTCAACCAATCCTTAAACTTGTGAATATTTGGCAAGAGTTTCAACAAGCTGGAGTTTCATTGAAAAGATTAGGTGATATCTTAAATACACCTACAGAGAGTAGTAACAAATCAAGTAAGAGTGCATTACCTACATTTAAGGGGCAAGTTAGTTTTGTGGATGTTAAGTTTAGATATTCTGCTGATACTAGACTTATCTTAGATGGTGTTAATCTGAATGTAAAAACAGGGGAGTCTATAGGTATAGTAGGACGTTCTGGTAGTGGTAAGAGTACTTTGACAAAACTTATCCAAAGATTATATCAACCAGAAGCTGGTAAGGTACTAGTAGATGGAGCAGATTTATCAACTATAGATATAGTATGGTTAAGACAGAATATAGGAGTTGTTCTACAAGAAAGTTTTATGTTTAACCGTAGTATTCGAGAGAATATTGCCTTAACTAACCCAAGTGCGAGTATGGAGAGTGTAGTAGCTGCTGCTAAGTATGCAGGAGCACATGACTTTATATTAGAGTTAAAGGATGGTTATGACACAGTTATCGAAGAAGGTGGAGCAAACTTCTCTGGTGGACAGAAGCAAAGATTATCTATAGCTAGAGCATTAATCAATAATCCTAAGATTCTAATCTTAGATGAAGCAACATCAGCACTTGATTATGAATCAGAGAAAATCATCCAAAAGAATATGGCTAAGATAGCTAAAGATAGAACAGTATTTATCATTGCTCATAGACTAACAACAGTACAAGATTGTGATCGTATTATCTATATGGATAAGGGCAAGGTTGAAGAAGATGGGTCTCATACGGAGCTATTAGCTAGAGGTGGCCATTATGCTGAACTTTATAATGCTCAACATAGAGGAGAGGTGTAATGTCTAAGCTATTAGATTTTTGGAAGAATCGTAAGACCTTGGCAGAAGAAGATAATGCTAAGAAAGATGCTTATAGTTTTTTACCTGGAGTATTAGAAGTTACAGATAAACCACCGCATCCATTGATGAGAAAGGTTCTATATTGTTTGATATTCTTGATAGTTTTTGTGGTGGTTTGGGCATCTATATCTAATATAGATATTATAACATCTGGTCAAGGTAAGATAACACCAGCTGGTGATGTGAAGACTATTCAATCATCTGAGAAGGGTTCTGTAATTAAGCTAAATGTTGAGAATGGTCAGTTAGTTAAGAAGGGTGATATCTTAATGACATTAGAATCTGACTATACAGAAGCTGATATTAATAAGCTTAAAGAAGATGTTGAGTTCTATAAGTTGCGTATAGCAAGGCAAGAAGCTTTTTATAATATGATAAAGAGTGATTTACGTGAGCAAATTCCATTAGAAAAAATAAAGTTTGATGTGCCAGATGGAGTTACTGATCAGCTAGATATAGAACAAACAAAGAGATTGTTATGGCAACAATGGCAGTCTGGTATTGCTAAACTAATGACATTGGAAGCAACACTAGATGCAAAAGAGAAAGAACTAGATATAAGTTTAAATAAAACGAAACAACTACAAGAGACTGTAAAAATAATAAGAGAAAAGCTAGATGCTTATAAGACGCTATTAGAGAAGCGAGCAGTATCAAGGATGGAGTATCTGGAAGTACGAGAAAAATATCTTAATACCTATTACGAGTTGGGATCAGAGAAAGCTAAAGATAAGCAGTTAGAAGCAGAAATAGCAGAAGCGAGGAGTAATCTAGAATCATTTAAATCTGAGACATATTTGGAAACATTAAAAACTATTAGACAAGATAAGAAAGATTTATATTCCGCAGAGCAGGAGCTACATAAGGCAACTACACTAAATGGTAAGAATCAGATAAAAGCTCCAATATCAGGTGTGGTGCACGAACTTCAGATACATACTATAGGGGCTGTAGTTACACCGGCACAGGTGTTAATGCAGATAATACCGTTAGATCAGAAACTTGAGGCAGAAGTGTATGTCAAGAATGAAGATATTGGATACCTAAAAAAAGGTCAAGAAGCTGAAGTAAAAGTAAATACCTTCCCATTTGCTGAGTATGGTGTATTACATGGGACTGTGAAGAAGATCTCAGGAGATGCTATAGAAGATGAGAGATTGGGATTAGTGTATAAGCTAATAGTTTCCTTAAATGATAATACCTTACACAAGGATGACGAGGACTATAAGATAGTGCCTGGGATGGCAGTGGTGGCAGAGGTTAAGACTGGAACCAGAAGAGTGATAGACTTCTTCACAGAGCCACTTACAAGAGGTATCGATAACAGCCTTAGAGAAAGGTAAGATAAAAGAGAGATTTTGTATAAGTTAGAAGGATATGAAAATGAAACTAAGAAAACTACTACTAGCAACAACACTAGCAATACCAGTAATGGGATATTGTGGACTTATAGATTGGATAACTGGCTATCCAGAGATTAAAGGAAAGATAGAGCAAAGATTAGAGCAGAAATATCAAGGAGAAAAGTTTGATGTATCTGATGTTAGTTATTCTGATAACTTGGGTGGTTATAACTTTGATTATAAGCCAGAGGGTACAGACTATACCTATAGAGGTTCGTATTTAGTTAATCAAGATATAGTATCAGCTAATAGTTATATGAATACTAAAGTTAGTAAGCAGTGGAAAGCTATATTTGTACCATACGTTAGTAAAGTTAGTGATAACTATTTGTTTTTAGGAACTTTAAATTCAAGATCGCCATATAACCATGCAAAAATGAAAGTAGATTTAGAAAAGAAAACTCTAGATGATTTATATAATAGTAATCCAGTAGATATAAATAAGTGGATGGAAGAAGATCATAATACTCTACATGGAGCATTATCAATATTTATAGCAGTACCAAGAACAGTAGAGGGAGTTTATAAAACTCTTCAAATGATAGAAGAAATAAACAATAAATTGCGCTCCATGAATTTATATAGTTATGACTTAGAGGTTATAACTTATGATGTACCTAAAGGGCTTGATATAGCTAAATATCATGATGAAGTAGCCCCAAGTTTTCATACTAATATAGGTTGGTGGTTTGATAAAGGAATCCAAAAATATGCATGGGGATATTTAAAGATTAAGTCATGTACTAAGATAGATGCTTTTGAAAAGTTTTGTAATACACAATATGGTATTAAAAATGAAGTAGAAAGATTAGATATGGTTAAAAAACTAACTACAGCAGACAGGATAAATAGTTTAGATAATATAGTTGATAAATTTAGGATTTTATATTTTGGTAAACCATCATCTGATAGTTTTGGAGATGACAACTGGGCAGGTGTTTCAAGGGATTATATACCTTTGAAAAAAACTAAATACTACCCACAATTAGAAAAGTTAATATCAGAAAATAAGTAATAAAAAGGGATTATAAGTTATGAGTACGGAAACTGTAGTAAATCAAATAAATGAAAATTTAAATCAACAATTTAATAAGCCTGATTTTACAGCTCAGTTAAGTGAGCTGATGTATGCAGAATCTCTTAATACTAATACAGCGTATGTAGATAGTAATGGTAAAGCTACTTTGTACAGTCAATTTTATGATAATAGTGGCAATGTTAGAGGCAACATAACAGGAGATGTTAAGACATATTTAGAGAATCATAAAACTGATAGTAGCTTTGTTACGAAACTACAAGATTATAACGTAGTAGCTATCTCAGGTGATAACTTAGATGGTTATGCTGGTATGGTTATTAGCCCACAAGATAATAATAAGGAAGCTATACATATTAGTAGAGGTTCAGAGAGCCCATTAACACATCCAAATGATTGGATTAATAATGCAGAGATGGGTCTTTTAAATGTTGTAAACCCGCTCGGGATTAAAGTGCCCGAAAATAGCTTACAGTTTCAATCTGCTAAAGAGCTGTTAAAAGAAGCTAAACGTTTGCAACCACAAATTGAGGTAGTGTCAACAACTGGTCATTCTCAAGGTGGTGCTTTGGCGATAGCTATGGAGAGAGTGATAATTCAAACACAAGGTTTAACTTTGGGTTGGACAAAAGCTTATAATCCTCCAGGTTTTGCAACCTCTGCTACAGAGGGTATGACAGAGCATCAAGTATCTGAAATGAAATCAAAAACACAGATTATAAGTGTTGTTGGAGATCCTGTATCAGAGACATTTTCAGATCATCTAGTTCCTCCTATCAAAGTTTACTCAGATGCACCAGCTGGAGTAGATAAACATTATATGGCACCAATGGTTACCGAGAACAAAACTTCACTTTATACAGACTATATAAATTCAGATAATAGTATAAATGTGAAAAATGTAAGTGAATCCTACAATTCTTTAGTGAGTCAAGAAAATGCTATAAAATCAGAAATGGCAAACAATGCATCAGATTCATGGCTGGATTATGTTAAAAGCACTATACCTGATAGCATTCAAAGCTTAGCAGGGATAACAAATTATACAGCTCAATTAGAGAGTATTGCTCAACAAAAAGCTGGATTAGCAGAGATCTTAAAAGGATCTGTTACTTCTTTTGCAGGAGAAGTTGAGTTTTGGTCGCAAGAATTTGGTCAGCATAGTCCAGAGTTAGCAGAAATGCTTGAACTTAATAGATGTATAGAGCCATCATTGCTTATAAATAAAGGTGCAGAACAAACACAATCTACAATTCTTGATTTTATTGGTGGTGAGAATAATAAGAAGTTACTTGATAGCTTGATTGACTCTATAAAATCACAACCAACTACAGAAGCTAAAAATCAATTTATAGCTTCACTCAAAGATAATCCATTAATTAAGAATATAATGGATTCAACATTTGGCATACAAAGTGATGATTTAGTTGATATAGCCGATAATCTAGCAGATATAAATCGTAGCTCTCAACAAGCACAAGTATTTAGAGGAGATCCATTAACATTTGACTTGGATGGAGATGGAATAGAAACGGTATCTGTAGATGATGGTGTACTTTTTGATCATCAATCTACAGGTGTCAAGGAAGGTACGGGTTGGGTAAGTGCAGATGATGGCTTACTGGTACGTGATTTAGATGGTAATGGAACTATAGACAGTGGTAGAGAATTATTTGGAGATAATACACTTAAGGCAGATGGTACTAAGGCAGCACATGGGTTTGAAGCATTAGCAGAGCTTGATAGTAATGCTGATGGGATAATTGATGCTAATGATACCGAGTTTGAGAATCTACAAGTATGGCAAGATACTAATAGTGATGGTATATCACAAGCCAATGAGTTAAAGAATTTATCACAGGTAGGGGTTTCTAGTATAGATTTAACAGTTTCTCAACTGAATGAAACACTAAGCTTTATACAAATAAATGTAGATATGGTGGCGTAGATGAAAGTAATTCAAAAAGTATCAATATTAATTAGTTTAGTTTTTTCTTTGTATGGATGTAGTACTCCATTAAATATGCAGGCAGGAGACTTTGCTCAAAAGTATGCTGAAAAGAAATATGGTATAGATTTTGAAGTATCATCAAGTACTTATTTTCGTATTGATGATAAAAAAGGACTTTTCTATGTGATTTTACAGCCAGAAGGTAAAGGCATTTCCTCTTGTGAATCTACCATAGATTTTAAAAAACCTAATAGTTTTGAACTTGGTAGACAGGGTCGAAGAAGTATTCCTGATGACTGTGGTACATCTATAGTAAACTATAAATTTAAAAATTATTTAGAAAAAAATATTATAAGTAAATATTATGATCCTAAAGACATATATATGGGAGCGCAATTACAATGTCTAATTAATGGTAAAGATTGTGCCTTAGGTAATACTATGGATATATTTAATAGTGATCAAAATTGGAATTTGAGTACCAAAGAATTACTTCAAAAATATTCTGATAATTTGGGGGTCAAGTTAGTTTCAGTCAGTATATTTAATCAAAAAGAGACGCCTGAAAGTATAGCTAAGGCAATAGAATTTGCATTTGAGTTAAATAAATATTTAAGTAGCTTGACAGGAACTCATAAGATTAAAATCTTAGTTATATATGTATACACAGTTAGTAAAGATACTTTTATTAATAAATATCATAAAAAAGGTATTTTAAGTGTTAAATATACTAAAGATAATCCTGAAGGCATTATATATAGAAATATTGCAAGATTTGGTGATGGAGGATATTCAATTAAATATATACCTATAACAAAATCAAATCGTAAAGAAATTGAGAATATAAAAAACACCAAATACTACCAACCAGTTAAAGAAATATTATCAAAGTCAGAAGTTATTAAGTAATATAAAAAGGGAGAAATTAAATGAATGGGTTAACTAATAAAGAAGCAGCAATATTAAGTGAACTAGTTTATGCTAAACAGTTTTTTATAGATAGGTCAGATGCAAGTAAACTAAGAGGACTGACTTTATACGACATTTTCTTTGATAATGGTGAGGTATCACAAAGTATAGCTTCTTTAAATCCTGATATTGCAATGCATCTTACTAATAACTATGATCATTATGCAGAAGTACTTAATAAATATCAGCTTGTTGAAACTACAAGTACAATAGTTGATGGAAGTGGTGCTCCAATTAAATATAATCTTCTTGGAGAAGATAGTTATAGTGGTATAGTGCTTACAGAAGTTTCAAATCCAACTAATGCGGTGTTTGTAAGTAGAGGTACTGCTACAAAGATGGATGGACTTCAGGATGTAGCATTAGGAGCTGGATTTACACCTGCATATATGCAGGATGCGCATAAATTTTATCATGATGTTTTAGAACAACAAAAATATCCAGAATACAGACGGACTAATTTGGGTGTTGCTAAAGATAACATAAGTACAGCAGGTCACTCATTAGGTGGTACAGCTGCAGAGGCTATAGCTTTGGCGGCTTTAGCAAATGGTGCTAATGTTAATACAGCGCAAACATTTGAAGGATATGGGGTTGATCAACTATTATCAAGTCCAGTTAGTTTTGTTGATGATATCTTTGGTAGTTTAGCTGATACAACTATGAGTATTGCTGATGTCAGATCTCATTTAGAAACTTTATCTAATTTAGATATATCTCAAATATCAGATGTATCAGCGATAGGTCAAAGTATCAAAGATGCTGCTAGTTCCGCATTGACAAACTTAGATAATCTTATTAGTAGCACTCCTGATATAGTACTTGAAAGTTCTACCAAACTTATAGCTTTAAATTCAGATATTCAAGCATTGTTTGATAGTGATGTTGCTAATATTAAATTAGAATATCTTGAGCATAAAGATCAATTAATACCGATATCAGAAGCATTTATTAGAGAGGGAGATCCAGTAGCTAGCTATATGGGGAATCATGTTGATATTGATCCTGTATATTTAGCTACAGATGGAGCTGTATTAGAAGCTCACTCCATAAACAACTTTCTTTTTGATACATATAATCCAGATGGCAGCTTAAAACATAATGGTGATATAGGAGAGTTAAATGATGCTACTGTAAATAACCATTTTAGTAAAGAATACCTAGATAAGTTGTCAGATCTTACAGAAGAGATAGAGACAATTGATGCTATTCAAGAGACATCAGATTCTATAAGTACAGTAGAGACTATCCAACAACTAGATGCTATTTCACAAGGTATAGATCTTGAAGAAAGATTTCAGAAAGATATAGATAAATTTGAGAAAGTATTTGGAAGATATAGTAATGGTGATTTTATAATAGGTGAAATTGATAGTAAGTTTATTGAAGATTTTGATGCTGAAGTATACTCAGTTAGTAATCAAAAATCATTAGTTGAGGAGTATTTTAAACAAGATTTAAATAGTTTAGAAAAACAAATATCTGAAGCTGATAATGATATATCAGATATGCCAGGAACTGAGACTCTTGAGTTACTTCAAAAACATAAAGATAAGTATGAATTGGTAAAAGAGTTAGAGCAGGCTAAATTAGATTATGTTCAAAATTTGCCAGATGAAATAGCTGAATTTGAATCTGCATTAGTAGAATATTATGGAGAAGATCTTGATGAGAAAACAGAAGCAAGATTGGATTCGTTCAAAGAGTTATTAAAAGATCCAAATATACGAGATATAGATGAAGTAGCTACTTATGATCATATAGTAATTGAATCGATTATAGAGAGTTTAGCCGATGGTTATGTTCAACCACTAGAAGATAGGGCACAATCGTTAAGTAATAGTATTGAGCAATTAAATACAGAGATAAATGCTATTTCTGAACAACTAAACTCAGAAGATAATCAAGATGTAAATCTATCGGTACAGTTGCTTAAAAGACAGCAGGAAAAAATAGCGTTAGCAAAGGAGTTATCAAATAATACTAATGTATTTAATCAAGAGTTTGCGAATGTTTCTAATATACTTGGAACTGAAGGGTATGAAATAGAGCTCTTAGATAAGATAGCACAAGAATATTTAGATGCTGCAAAAATTGATAATGCAACAGAGCTTTTGAATGAGGGGCAGAATGATTTGCTAGATATAGCCGATAATCTAGCAGATATAAATCGTAGCTCTCAACAAGCACAAGTATTTAGAGGAGATCCATTAACATTTGATTTAGATGGAGATGGTATAGAAACGGTATCTGTAGATGATGGTGTACTTTTTGATCATCAATCTACAGGTGTCAAGGAAGGTACGGGTTGGGTAAGTGCAGATGATGGCTTACTGGTACGTGATTTAGATGGTAATGGAACTATAGACAGTGGTAGAGAATTATTTGGAGATAATACACTTAAGGCAGATGGTACTAAGGCAGCACATGGGTTTGAAGCATTAGCAGAGCTTGATAGTAATGCTGATGGGATAATTGATGCTAATGATACCGAGTTTGAGAATCTACAAGTATGGCAAGATACTAATAGTGATGGTATATCACAAGCCAATGAGTTAAAGAATTTATCACAGGTAGGGGTTTCTAGTATAGATTTATCACATCAAAGTATAAATAGAGCTACTGATGGTGGTGTTATCTCTGATATAAGTACATTTACTAAAATAGATGGAGCTACTGCAGAAATTGGAAATTTATTTTTAGATAAAGAACCAGCAAGAAGTGAGTTTACAGATGAAGTTGCTATCTCGGGTGAGATTCTAAGTACAGGAATAGATATTCGAGGAATTGGGGCAGTTAGGAATCTAAGTCAAGCAGCTAGTTTAAACTCTGATTTGGCCAATATTTTAGTAGAGGTTTCAGCTAATCCTGTGGCAGGTTTACAAACTGAGAGTATTGTTAAAGAATGGGTAAAATCAGCAAAATTTTCAGATACATTAAATCTTGAAAAAATTGTTTTGGCAGATGGTACAAGTTTTAAATTTAATATTTCAGAGAACACTAGATCAAAGTTAGAGCAGATACAGACATTAGAGACATTTACGGGTAATAAGATAATCCAAACCAAAGTAGATGGTAATCAGTTAACGATGACTTATGGCTCGGTTAGTATGAGTTATAACATCACAGCAGGGCAAGAGAATGTATTGAGTGATAGTGTTTTTACAAATAGTTGGAACACTATAAATAGAACTAGAGCTATAAATATAGATCAAATAACTAATGGCTATAATTCTATAGTTAGCAGTGTTGATAAGTCATTATTTAGTCAGACTATTTATCAGGAGTTGCTTAGCCAGTTAGGGTTTAATTATGATGATGTTAGTGGTGATATTTCCGTAGATTTTACTAATCTTAATGAGTTCTTAAGTAATAGTGTAAATGAGCAATTATCTAATAGTATGTTTTTATTAGAGAAAGTAAAAAACTATACAGAAAGTATTCTTGTAGAGTTAGGTTGGAATTATGATGATTTTTTCAAACAGATAGTAGTTGATACCATAGTGCCTAATATTTCAGATATAGATTTAACAGTTTCTCAAGCTAATGAAATAAATAGACATAATATTGAGATAGATGGAAGATTGTTGGAGGTAATAGGTGCTACAAATACTGCAAACACTGCAGGTTTATATCAAGGTACAAAAGATAAGTATATTTTAGGTAAAGCTAATGATGAAAGCATAGTATTGAGTAGTGATAGAAGTATCGTTGAAGCTGGGGGTGGTAACGATACCATAGTAGGGTATAAAGAAAGTATAGTAAAGTATAATCTTGGTGATGGTTTTGATACTCTTAAATTAAGCTCAACTAGCAAGATTCTTTTTGGAGATGGGATATCACAAGATAGTTTGAGTTTTTCTAGGAGTAATGATGGAAAAAATCTGATTATAAATGTAGATAACGACCCTACACAGGGAGTTGAGGTCATAGACTTTTATCATCTTAAAAGGAATCCTACAATTGAATTCTCTGATGGTTATGCTATCCAAAGAGATTCTGAAGTATTTAATCTTCCAATAATAGGCACAGATGGCGATGATGATATAGTTTTAAGTAGTATTTATGATAATTATGTTGAAGTAGGTAAAGGTAATGATCATATTAGTTATGGTCAGACTAATGATTATGCGAATGATACTTTCAAATATAATTTAGGCGATGGGTTTGATACGATAAACACAGGAAGTAATAGCCTAGCAGCAAGTGTAAAAAATAGTGATAAAGTTGTTTTTGGAGAAGGAGTATCTCAAAAGGATTTGGGTTTTAAAAGAGAGTTTAATGATTTAATAATAAATGTTAAAGGGGATATAAATCAAGGACTAAAAATAGAGGGTTTTTTCTCAAAAAGTGCTTATTATCAAACTCAATTAGATACGTTTGAATTTGCTGATGGTAGTGTGCTTACAAAAAATTCGGAGGTATTTAATTTAGCTATACTTGGAACAGACGATAATAACAATATATATACCTCTTTAAAAGATGATGTGATAATTGCTGGTAAAGGGGATGATTCAATTTATGATAGTGACCGTGGTGCAGGTTACTATGATGGTGGTTATTATAATAGTTCTGAGGATAAGTCTGTCGATACGATAATTTATAATTTGGGTGATGGCTTTGATACTATTTTTTCACAAGTTTCTCATCAGGAGGCAAGGGATACATTAGCGTTTGGAGAGGGGATATCATTAGATAATTTATCTTTTGCTAGAAAAGGTAATGAACTTACCATAAATATAAATAATGATCCTAGCCAAGGATTAAGAATAACAAATTTTTTCTCTAGTAGTAGAATTAAGGATATAAGACTTGTTGATGGAACAGTATTAGATAGAAATTCTGAGCAAATAAATTCTGCTATTATTGGTACAGAAAGTAATGACACTATATATACAGGTATAAGTAATGATGTTATAGAAGCTGGAGAAGGAGATGATGTTATAACTGGTGGTCAAGGAGATGATATTATCCATGGGGAATTAGGTAATAATACAATCCATTATGATCTAGGTGATGGCTTTGACACTATAGCAGGAGCTAAAGAAAATATTACAAATCAAACAGATAGAATAGTATTTGGTGAAAATATATCTCAAAATGATGTTCAATATCTTCAAAGAAATGAAGACTTGTTTGTACAAGTTGGTTCAGATACAGAGCAAGGTCTATTAATTAAGAAGTTTTATGCTACAGATGGAAATCAAACTAAAGTAACAGGTTTTGAATTCTCAGATGGTAGCTTTAAATCTATAGATGATGTTCAGCCAATAACTCTAGGCACAGATGCTAGTGAGACAATAACTGGAACAAATGATGCGGTAGATGTTGTATATGCTGGAGCTGGCGATGATATTGTTTATTTGGGTTCGGGAGATGACATAGCAGATGCTGGTGATGGAGATGATATAGTTAAAGCTCTAAATGGTGGTAATAACACTATAGAAGGTGGAGCTGGAGATGACACTATAGAGGTAGGAGCTGGAGATGACGTCATAACTGGAGGTCAAGGAGATGATGTAATCTTTGGAGGAGAAGGTTCAGATACCTATAAATATTCCCAAGGAGATGGTAACGATACCTTAGATGTATCATCTAATGATGGAACTATGGATACATTAGAGTTAACAGATATAGATCATGACGCTATTAATTTAAGTAGAGCTGGGGAAGATTTACTTATTAAATTTGCAAGCGATCCACTAGGTTCAGTAATAGTGGATGATTATTTTTCAAGTCAATATACAAATCAAGGATTAGAGATAGATGCTAGTGATGGATTTGCACTAGATTTATCTGCTAACTCAAATAAGATAGCGGAGCTATTAGCAGCGGCTGGAGCAGATGATATAGATATGGATGGAGGAGGTGTAGATGGAGCCCAAACTACTACCAAACTAAGCTCATCTGAATTAGCTGATCTATGGTTGCCTAAAGAGAGTAATGAGTTTTAGTTTAGCTATCTTTAAAATCTTTTTTTTATTAAAAAATAAACTTTTGCTATACAAAGTAAAATCAAAATTGATCTAAATTTGTTATTTAATCTTAATTTGAAAAAAATACAATAATAAGTGGTAGCTATGAGTGGACTTGAACCACCGACCCCAGCATTATGAATGCTGTGCTCTAACCAACTGAGCTACATAGCCACAAAAGATGAAACTTATTATATGTAATTTATAAAAATTGTCAATATTAATTCATATTGATGTTAAAAAAAATATTACTGATGTTTTATTGCTTGCTAAATATAATAGTTTTGTAGTACGATATAAACCAAGTATACACAGGGTTTACCCTATATAACTATTAATAAAATAAAGAAATGTCTGAAGGTAGAAATAAATTAAACGATTTTTCATTGTTACAATCATTGTTAGGTGGGTCATCTAAAATAGAAGAAAAGACTTCTAGAATGAGGCAGGCTAGAGATAAGAATATTTCTAAAAGTAAAAATATTCCAAAAGCTCCTGCTAAAAAAGTTGAAGAAAGAGATACTTCTTTTATTCGTATTCCACAGTATGGTCATAGAATAAATAATAAAACAGTAGATGAATTGCAGAATCCTCAATTAGAAGATGCTCAAGAAATTGTGATAACTGTTGATGTTGAGAAAGAAAGACAAAAAGAAGAAGCAAAACTGTTCAAGTGGTTGTGTCTTCGTTTTCCTAAATGTTTCGATCCGATCAATAAGAAGCCACTTAAAATCGGTATAAGTGAAGAAGTAGAAATAATTTATCAAAATGAGCATTTTGCTCCAGTAGATAAAATGGTTCTCAGAAATGTATTACGTCGTTATGTTGGTGATACGCGTTATCATAAGGCTGTTTTTGAACTCAAGCAAAGATTTAATCTACAGGGTCAACCAGTTGAAGATTACTCTCCTGAACACGTTGAGTATTCTAAAAAGCGTCTTGATGAAATAGCTGAGAAAGCCGAGTTTAGGGCAAAGGGCTTGACTATGAAAGACTATTACGAGTACAAAAAACAGCAACAAGAAGAAAAAGTAGATACTGAAGAATAAGTTTTTAAAATCACTGTAAATTATTGCCTCTTTTGCCTTTTAGGTTTATTCTTTTATTCATGAATTATCAAATCTGATTATCTGACAGTATGATAAAAATATTTTTTTCTAGAAAGTTTTTGGTAGTGTTGCTTCTATCTGTATCATTTCTCTTGAGTGGCTGTTCTACTACCGGTGATGGCTATCAAGGGCAAGTACTTCCGATTATAAAGCATGGTCATTCAAAGAAAAAACAGACAGCTTATAATATATACGGTTTTAAGTTTGAAAATACTCCTAGTGGTATTTATAACATTCTTGATAAAAAGCCTACTGAATTTTTAGTTAATGTATATGTTGGTGATAATTATGGTTGTAAGTTTACTTATACTATGGATAAAGAAGGTAAAAAAGAAGAGATTACCAAAACTAGTTCTTTTGTATCATACTTATCAGGCAGTAATGAGTTACTGAAATTAGAGTGTAAAGGTGAAGACTCGAATATTGACTATAAGATTGTCGTTTATGCTAATAATGTTGAATATGACAAGGTAGGAAATCTATCTTACTTAGCTGCTTCAGGAGGTTTGTAGTAGTATTATTTTCTCCAAAAATCTGGCATGAATAGTACTAGGATTGTAAATATCTCAAGACGTCCTGCAATCATTGCGAAGTCGCATATCCATAGAGCTTCCTTAGGTAAGCTTTTGAAGTTAGAACCAATTTCTCCTAGTCCTGGACCGACATTCGATAGTGTTGTTGCAATGGTAGAGAATGCTGTGGTTACATCTAAGCCACAACCTAGTAGTGCTAACCAACCACCGGCAAAGATTATAATATAAACAGAAATAAATCCAGAAACTCTATTTAAAGCTTGTTCAGATATATGAATGTCTCCAAGTTTAACAGTGAAGACTCCTTGAGGGTGGATTACTCTTTTAGCCTCTAGGATAGCTTTCTCTTTAAAAAGAATGGCACGAATCATTTTCAAACCGCCAGCAGTTGAGCCGCCACAACCACCAATTATTCCGATAAACATTAGCATTATTGGTAAGAAACTAGGCCATAGATAATAGTTTGTATCAGAAACAAAACCAGCACTTGAAGATATAGATATAACTTGAAAAACACTATTTGTAACTATACTAAAGACATTTGACAAGTCATCAGTATGAGCAATCATGGTTATACACACTATGAAAGAAGCAAAAAATACGAAGTAAAAGTATGCTTTGAATTCAACATTTTTGAAATAGTGACTTATTTTGAATTTCGATAAAGCTATATAGTGAGCTTTGAAACTAGTAGCTCCCAAGAAAAGAAAGATTCCACAAACTAAAATCATTCCAAAAGGCTTGTCAGCCATGCTTGAATCAGATGGTGCAAAACCACCTGTAGATACGGTAGAGAATGTATAGCATATGGCATTAAAAGGATCTACACCAACCAATAAATAAGAAATAAAGCATAAGAATGTTAGTAATAGATATACTAGCCATAGAGCTTTGGCAGTACTTGAAATTTTTGGAGCGATTTTGTCATCTTTCCATTGCCCAGATATTTCAGCTTTATAGAGCTGCATACCACCTACACCTAAGAGTGGTAAGATGGCAACTGATAAAACGATAATTCCCATACCGCCAAAAAATTCAGTTTGTTGACGATAAAATAGTATACTGTGTGGCAGTTTGTCTAGTCCTTCAATTACGGTACCACCTGTAGTTGTAAAGCCAGAGACTGATTCAAATACAGCATCAGTGAATGAGAGGTTTAAGCCCGGAAAGGACATATAGGGAATGGCACCAAATACGGTCACAAACATCCAAACTAATGTTACTATTAAAAACCCATCTCTGTTAGAAAGTTTCTTTTGCGTATTTCTAGAAATGAACCACAAAAAGAAGCCACAAGAAAAGGTCACAGCAAAGCTTAAAATATAAGGATAAGCATTTTTTTCGGCATATATGTAGTCAACTAATAATGGACTAAGCATAGTGATGCTTAAAAACATTAAGAATATACCAATTATCTTTGGTTTTTGACTCAACATAATCTGCTAATACTTAAAAGCTTAATGTTTTGTATATGACTTTGATGTTTAGTTTAGTATAATTACACACAAGCTACAAGATAATTTATATTTAGTATTTTAGGAGAAGTCGTCGTATGATGAAGCTTATATTGCGTTTGGCTCACTTGTTCGATAACAAAAAAGATAGAGCTTATGTGAGTGAAATAGACCAGTTTTTACAGGAATTCGATAAAGCTAACCCACAGAAGTCAGAATCACAAAAAAAAGAAATATTAAAGCATAGAAATATCTACAAAAGAGAAGCTAAGCCTAAAACAGATTTTCTTGATGGTTAGTTTTTTTACAAAAGTAACTTTACACAATTAGTCAGTTCTACATTTACAATCAGCTTTTATTAGCATCTCAAATATAATACACTTAGAGTATATTTGTGTATCTTTTTGATTATTAGTAAGTTATGAAAAAGAAGTATTTTATTATCGCTATTATATCGGTTTTTATAGTTGCATTTTTTTTGCTTTTAAATTATCTGCAACCAATGAGGGCAGATGATTTTGGTAGAGCTAATACAGATACCCTAGCAAAAGGGTTAATAATTATGGTTCACTCTATTCAGGCTGATTATTTTACGTGGACAGGCAGAGTTTCTGCTCAGGCTTTAATCTACTTCTTGATGAGTAAAACATATATAACTTTGTCGCTATTTATAGTCAATGTGGTTAATTCGACAGCGTTTTATATATTTATGTTGCTGACTTTCAAAATAATCACTTATGATCGAGGCAGAATATTATCTAAAGATTTTGTTATATATAGTTTTTTCTTTGTTTTTGTCTTTTATCAGATAGGGTTTATGGCAAATATCCTATGGAAAACAGGAGCTATTCAGTACTTTTGGGGATTAGCATTACTTACTGTTTTATACTATTTCTCTGTAGTCAAAAATAAAAATAGTATGTTGCTTGGCTTATTTATTGGATCAATTATTGGTTTATATAATGAGATATTTGTATGTGTCAGTATTTTACTTTGTCTAGCATACTTTTTTGAAAGAGTGCTTACAAAGAAAGTTATAAATGATACGATTGTTGCTTTTTTTGTAGCGTGTGGAATCGGAGGGTTTGTATTAATAACAGCACCTGGAAACTATGCAAGACTGGATCATTTATCATCAGGAGTTCAGTCATCACTATTGCAAAATGTTACTCGCTTGATAAGTGAGCTAATATTTACGCCACAATATACGCTTATACTGTTGATTATGATTGTGATCTTTTTAATATTAGCTTTCACTAATAAAAATTTCAAAAAACTATCAGTAGTTGTATATTCTGCAGCACTTGTATTATCACTGTTTGTATTAGTGCCAGTGGCAAAGTCATACGATCTAAATCAAAGAGTATTACTTATTTATTATGCGATATTTTTTATGGCTGCTTATATGCAAATTTATAGTCATAGTGGTTTATTTGTTATTAAACTATATGCAGCTCTCAAAAAGCTAAGTCCGATATTTGTGTTATTGTTGGTAGCACAATTATATTTAATATTTAGTATGAGTTTGTTTTTTTATAACTTCGAGCAAAAGCGTAATGTCTTAGTGGCTCAATACCAACATTCCGGAGTTACTGATCCAACATTACCGTGTATAGTTGATTATATATCACCAACTGTTTTTATTGATGATATTACACCTAATAAAGATCTTTATAATAATCAAGCGTATGCTGATTTTTATGGTTTTAAAAGTGTTGCTTGTAAGACTGTTGGTTAACTAAAAGCTAGGATATGAAATAATGTTAAATAAGAATTTTTTTATAAAAATATTGCTACTAATTGTTTTTGTTATAACTTTTTTTATTGTTATTGCAATTTATAGTTATGTGTTCGCTAGAGTGCAAAATTCGACAATATTTTTTAAATTTTTAGATGTTATCAGGGTGCATAGTTTAGCTCAGATAGCATCTTTTGTGTGGATTACTTCCTTACCAGTATTGCTAGCTATTTACTACTATCTTTTTTTCGGAGTGATTTTTAAGAAGTATATAAAATAAAACTATCAATCTTTAGTTTCATCAATTACATCAGTATCATCAGGAATTTTGAAATCAAATTTATTATTATCTATGTCAATATCGGTTTTGACATCTGAGAAAGAGATTTTAGTAAATTGATTTAAAGAAGTAGATATAGCTAGGTATTCAAGATTTTCATTATCAGAGAATTTAATTTGTATACTATCAATCATTTGATCATTTTTGGGTTTTAGTAGGTATGTGTTCTTATCTAGCTCTCTAACAGTAAATAGTTTATTTATATTGTTAGTGTTTTTAGAAAGTAAAATAAGATAAGGGAATTGTGCGATATTGTTAGATACTTTTTTTATGATGACTTGTTCTAAGTCGCCATCATAGATCCAAAGCTTTGATCCATTTGAGATGATTTCTTGATTATTAGGAGAAGTAGTTATCCATCTAAAGAACTTAGGCTTTTTTAAACTCATATAGCCTTTTGAGCTAATATTATCACTAGCTCTTCCACCATTAATGAGTTTTTGATCAAAGCTTGCGCTCATTGAGTGAATGTTTTTGATTTTATTTATAAGATCATCACTAGCATTAGCAAAACTATAGTTGATGCTAAATACAAGAGTAACGAGTAAAACTATTTTTTTCATTTAAGAATCTCTTTTAATTAAAACTTCACGCATGCCGTTTTGGTTCATTTCAGAAACAATACCGTTTTCTTCCATTTCTTCCATCAATCTTGCAGAGCGGTTATAGCCTATCTTTAATTTGCGCTGGACTGCCGATATAGATGCCTTTTGTGTTTTGATAACAATTTCTACAGCTTCGTTGTATAAAGGGTCTTCACTATCTCCATTGCTACCAGAGCCACCACTACCATTATCAGCATCCTCAGAGGCTTCTAAAATATCTTGGACATAGTCAGGCTCACCATACTCCTTCCATGATTCTACTACTCTATGTACTTCATTATCATCAACAAAGGCACCATGAATACGCATAGGAGCTCCAAAGCCGGGCTTTAAATAGAGCATATCGCCTTGTCCAAGAAGTTGCTCAGCACCTTGCTGGTCAAGGATTGTTCTAGAGTCAATCCTTGAAGATACCTGGAATGACATTCTTGTTGGAATATTTGCTTTGATTAGTCCTGTCACAACATCAACTGAAGGTCTTTGAGTTGCTAGAATGATATGAATCCCCGCAGCACGAGCTTTTTGAGCAAGTCTAGCAATTAGTTCCTCAACTTTTTTACCGACAACCATAATCATATCGGCAAACTCATCTGCAACAACTACAATGTATGGCATTTTTGTGAGTAATGGTGCTTCATGAGCTCGT
This sequence comes from Francisella philomiragia, assembly GCF_018135955.1. NCBI lineage: Bacteria > Pseudomonadati > Pseudomonadota > Gammaproteobacteria > Thiotrichales > Francisellaceae > Francisella > Francisella philomiragia. The sequence continues at coordinate 237,953 of NZ_CP063138.1, forward strand.
TCTGGATTCATTTTGATAAACATTGTGTCTTTGAGAGGTCTGCCAGCTTTTTCAGCTTGCTCGATTTTGTCATTGAGTAATGCGATATTTCTAACTCCAGCAGCAGACATTAGCGCATAGCGGCGCTCCATCTCTTTAACACACCAGCGCAAAGAGTTAGCAGCTTCTGTCATATCTGTAACAACTGGTGTTAGTAGGTGAGGTATGCCATCATAGATAGAAAGCTCAAGCATCTTAGGATCAATCATAATAAACTTAAGCTCATCAGGACTACACTTGTATAGCATGCTGAGAATCATCGCATTTACACCAACAGATTTACCTGATCCGGTTGTACCAGCTACTAGTAAATGAGGCATTTTAGCAAGCTCAGCAAATGTTGGCTTACCAGATATATCGACACCTATCCCCATTAGGGTAGGGGCTTTTGACTTCATAAATTCAGGTGAGGCAAGTACTTCCTTGATACGTACCATTTGTCTAGTTGGGTTTGGCAATTCTAAACCTACATAAGGCTTGCCAGGGATTACCTCTACAACCCTAACAGCTGTGGTTGATAAGGCTCTAGCCAAGTCTTGAGCAATATTGGTAAGTTTACTAACTTTTGTACCTCTTGCTAAATCTATCTCATATCTAGTAATAACAGGGCCAGGATAAGCAGCAACAACCTTAGCATTTATATTAAAGTCATTTAGTGTTTGCTCTAGTAAAGATGATGTTTCATTAAGTTGTGCTTGAGAAATAACAGTTTGCTTAGGTTCAGGTTCAGTTAGTAGATCTAATGATGGTAAATTTGCTTTTTTTAAAGGTTTAACAATAGATTGAGTTTGGGTGATTGCTCTTAAATCTTCCTTGGTCATTTGTGGTGAAGTCAACTCTGAATCAAACAGATTGCTATCCTCGTTGTCATCAAAATCAATATCAAGTTCCGAGATAGTTTCTTCATGTATATCTGTGCTGGATTCTTTTTTAGGATCTTTAAATGATAGTTCATTATCAACTTTAGTACTTTCTAAAACATCACGGAAGATATCATCCTTTTTAGAGTTTTCATCTTTTCTTAAGCTAATAGAGGCTTCTTGAGGATTGTTTTTTTCAAGATTTTTTGTCGTAGTCGTTTGTCCCTCAAAAGCATCAAAACCATTTATGTCTGGAATATCTTTATCATCTTTAGGCCTAGCTTTTGTCAAGTAGTTCAGAGCTCGACCTAAAAACATTATTATATTTTTGAAAATATATATCCATGTAGTGCCTGAATATAGTATTAAGCCGATAGACAATGTTATCAGTAGTGTGAAAGAGCCACCTACTGTGCCTAAGTATTTTATAATAAATTTTGCGGTTTCATATCCTAATATTCCTCCAGAGCGCTGAGGTACCCAGTAATTAAAAAAGTTTAGGTAAAGCTCAGATAATCCACAGCAAGAAAGTATAAAAGTAATAATACCAATTGTTTTGATTGTAAACATCAAGTAGCTTAGGCTTTCTTGTTTTCTTTTTAGAAGTAGGATTCTGACAAAATCGATAAGTAGAAAAGGCAGAATGAAGCCAATAATTCCAAAAATTGCGAGTATAAAACTGGATATGTATGCTCCAACTGGACCAGCGTAGTTTTTGATTGTAGTCTCAGAAGATATACTGCTCCAGCCTGGATCATTTATGTTAAAGCTAAATAGTGCTATGAAAAGATAAATTATTATGGCAGTCAATATAACTATAAGAGTTATCTTTAGTCTACCTATCGCATGATTTGTTTTATTTATATTGTTGTCAGCCATAGTTTTATAAAATGTTTAAAATTTAATGATAAAAACCAATTCATAATTCTAACAAAAAAAACTCTAAAAATGTTAGACTATACTACTAATTTATTGAGGTTAAGGTTTAAAGGGGCAAGATTTGGCTAGATTTCATATTATTTTAGGATTTATAGTTTGTTTTTTTGCGTGGATATTTTTTCTAATATTTCCACATCTTGATATACAAATAGCGAGTCATTTCTATAACTTATCTGTGCACCAATTTATTGGTGGATATGATGGTTTTTTAGGCTTTTTGCATTGGTTTGCAAGGTTTTTTCCGATATTTTTCTCTATAGCTGTTATTTTGTTCCTATTAGGTTCACTTTTTATTGATAAATTCAAGATTAAGTATAGGAAAGCGATATTTTTTGTAGCTGTGTGTCTCTGGGTTGGTCCTGGTTTGGTTGTTAATTATGTATTCAAAGATCATTGGGGTAGGCCTAGACCTGTTATGGTACAAGAGTTCAATGGCGATAAAGTATTTCAGCCACCATTTGTAATATCATCACAATGTGATAAAAACTGCTCTTTTGTATGTGGAGATGCTTCAATGGGCTTTTGGATATTTGCCTTTATGCCATTAGTAGCTACACGTAGAAAAAAAGCTATAGTGTTTGCCGCTGCAATATTTGCTGGAGGTGGCTTGGGATTGATGAGAATAGCTCAAGGAGGGCATTTCTTTAGTGATGTGGTGTTCTGTGGCATATTTGTCTATATATGCACATGGATCGTTTATGCGGTTATGTATCGGCAAAAATAACATTGATTTATAGGTCATAAACATACATAATTGAAAATTGAAGATATTGGTTGGAGTAGCATTATGGATTTAGGTTTTATTTTTATGGCTAAGATTTGGAATATTTAGAACGTAGACAATACGTCTCTAATATTCTATTAATTTCATCGCTTTTAAAAAATCTTAAAACTCCTTAGATACCAGCCGTAATTGTGAAGAGCAAGTTTTTACTTTTGATTCTTCGAATTTTTAACAATGCCTTTGGGGAGAGAAATAGTAGATGTCACAAAAGCTCAAACGTGGATTACATACTCGACATATGTCAATGATAGCCTTAGGTGGCTGTATAGGTACAGGCTTATTTGTAGCACTTGGTGGAGCCATAGCAGATGCAGGACCTGGTGGTACGGTTTTAGCATATATTATAATTGCTGTAATGGTTTATTTTTTGATGGCTAGTCTTGGTGAGATGGCTGCTCATAGTCCTGTTAGTGGAACATTTTGTGAATATGCAACTCGTTATGTTGATCCTGCTTTGGGTTTCAGTACAGGTTGGAGTTATTGGTTTAATTGGGCGATAACTGTAGCAACAGAAGTAATTGCGGCTGCGATAATTATGCAGTACTGGTTTCCAGGAAGCTCTATATTATTATGGAGTGCATTTTTCTTTGTACTGGTATTTGCTTTGAATATATTCTCAGTGAAAGTATACGGTGAGGTTGAATATTGGTTATCATTTATCAAAGTTTCAACAGTTATTATATTTATTATTGTCGGTTTCTTATCGATTCTTGGTATGGTTGGAAATCATGGCAGTGTAGGTTTTGAAAATTGGCGTATAGGCGATGCACCATTTCATAATGGCTGGTGGGGATTTATCTCTGTATTTATGATTGCGGGATTTTCATTTCAAGGGAGTGAACTTATAGGTGTGACAGCTGGTGAAGCTAAAGATCCTGATACGTCTATTCCTAAGGCTATTAAACAAACTTTTTGGCGTTTGTTTATATTTTATATATTAGCAGTAGTGATAATTAGTTTTTTGATTCCATATAATAATCCTTCTTTGATACAGTCTAGTGCTGGAGATGATATTTCGGTTAGTCCGTTTACGATTGTTTTTGAGAGCGTTGGCTTAAGCTCAGCAGCTACTATTATGAATGTGATTATTCTTACTGCGATAATATCAGCATGTAATGCTAGTATGTACAGTGCAACTAGAGTTTTATGGCATTTAGGTAGAATTAAGCAAGCACCACAATTTTTTGCTACTACTAATTCAAAAGGTACACCAATGATTGCTCTTTTAATTACAGCTTTAATCGGTAGTTCATTTTTCTTTGTGTCATTTGTTGGTAGCGGACAGATCTTTACATGGTTAGTTAATGTATCAAGTTTGGCTGGATTTATAGCATGGTTTACAATTGCTCTGAGTCATTATCGTTTTAGAAGAGCATATATCAAGCAAGGAAAGAGTCTAAGTGACTTACCTTTTGTAGCTAAGTTTTTTCCTTGGGCACCTATTATCGCATTAATTTTGGTTTCTGTTGTTATAGTTGGGCAAGGTGTAACTATGCTGACAATGGAAGGTAGAAGTTGGTCGAGTGTTATAATTGAGTTTCTATCAACTTATGTAGGTTTCTTTGCATTTGTGATACTATATTTTGCATATAAGTTTATTAAAAAAACGAAACTGATAAAATTAGAGGATTGTGATCTTTCAAGAGAGTCATAGTTTTAGTTATTATGAACACTTTTTTTATTCAAGGTAAGGCTGGCCGGATTGAAGCAGCCTATGATAAAGTCAAAGATGCTAGTCAAGAAGTCGTGGCTGTAGTATGCCACCCTCATCCACTATATCAAGGTAGTATGCACAATAAGGTTGTAACTACTATCTCTAGAACTATGAAAACACTTGATATTGAGTCGTATAGATTTAACTATAGAGGAGTTGGGGATAGTCAAGGAGAGTACGGAGATGGGGCTGGTGAGTTAGAGGATCTGATTTCTGTCTGTGATTGGATTAGGGAAAATACTCACTTTAAAAAAATCATATTGTGTGGATTTTCATTTGGTGGAGCCATAGCATATATGAGTTTAAATAAGATTGATAATGTTGTGGGTTTAATAACTATAGCACCAGCAGTTGATAGATTTGATTTGACTAAATTTGATGAGCCTAAGAATCTTCCATGGTTAGTCATCCAAGGTATAGATGATGATACTGTAAACCCTAATTCTGTTTTTGATTTTACTCTTAAAACAGTTAAATCTGAGTTGACATTGGTTAAAATGAACGAGGTTGGGCATTTTTTTCATGGTAAGCTTATACAGTTAAAAGATGAAATAGAAAAATTTCTTATACCAATTGTAGATAAACTATAAAACAAAAAGGATCAAAGCAAATGAATAGAAATGTGGCACTAGAGGCAGTAAGAGTTACTGAGCTAGCAGCTCTAGCATCATGGAGTCAGATGGGTAGAGGTGATAAAATTGCTGCAGACCAAGCAGCAGTTGATGCAATGAGAAAAGCGCTAAATGAAGTGGCAATCGATGGTACTGTTGTTATTGGTGAAGGTGAGTTAGATGAAGCGCCGATGTTATATATCGGTGAAAAGGTCGGCTCTGGTGGGTGTGAGGTTGATATAGCTTTAGATCCGTTAGAAGGTACGACTATAACATCTAAGGGTGGTCCAAATGCTCTGACAGTTTTAGCAGTAGCTGATAAAGGTGGATTCTTAAATGCGCCTGATGTATATATGCAAAAAATTGCAGTTGGAGGTATTGGTGCTCCTAAAGGTATTGTCGATTTAGATGATTCTGTTACAGAAAATTTAAGAAGAATAGCTGAGTTTAAGGGTGTACACATGTCTGCACTAGTTGTTTGTACTATGGATAGACCTCGTCATGCCCACATCATTAAAGAAGCACGTGAGTGTGGTGCTAGAGTTGTTCTTATTGATGATGGTGATGTATCTGGAGTTATCTCTACAGCTACAGAAGGCTCTGGTATAGATGTTTTTATAGGTACCGGAGGAGCTCCTGAAGGAGTTCTTTCTGCAGCTGCTCTTAAGTGCCTTGGCGGTCAAATGCAGGCTAGATTAGAGTTTCATAGTGATGAAGAAGTCCAAAGAGCTCATAGGTTAGGTATAACAGATCTTAATAAAAAATATGATATTGATGATTTAGCATCTGGAGATATTGTTTTTGCAGCTACAGGTGTTACAGATGGTAATATGCTTAGAGGTGTTAAGAGAGTTAACAGTACTCGTAGAGGCTCATATGCTGTTACTCATAGTGTAGTTATGCGTTCAACAACCAAGACTGTTAGACATATTACCGCAGAGCATAGCTTTGATTTTAAAGATGGTGTCGAAAAATTCATGTCTTAATAATCATCTGAATATTTTAATTTTCTTTTATTTAACTTGCTAGTAAATATTATTAAATTAGTATTTTAAAATACTTTGTCAAGAGAATCTCTAATTTAAACTTCTGTTGTAAAACTTTCAAATAGCATTTGAAAATGTTAAGTTTATAGAATGTGTTTTTAAAATAGTCATTAGGTAATGAGTCAAAATAGCATACTTTGGGTTACATTTGTAATATATATTCTAATTGTATTTAGCATCGGAATATATTCGTATTTTCAAACGAAAAAAGTTTCGGATTATATGTTAGGAGGTCGATCCTTAAGTGCGCCAATAGCAGCATTAGGTGCCGGCGCTTCAGATATGGGATCATGGTTACTGTTAGCTCTACCAGGGGCATTTATGGTTTCTGGTTTTAACCAAATATGGTTGCCATTAGGTTTATCTTTAGGAGCTTTTGTTAACTGGGGTGTTATCGCTAGAAGGTTACGTATTTATACGGAAATTGCTAAGGACTCCATAACAATCCCAGCATATTTTGAAAATAGATTTCATGATAATAAAGGTACAATAAGATCGTTGACAGCAGTAGTAGTTGTTATTTTCTTCACTATTTATACAGGAGCGGGATTTGTTTCTGGAGGAGTGTTGTTTAGCTCAATGTTTGGTATCTCCTATCATGAGGCTTTATTACTAACAGCGACGATTATATTTGTCTATACATGTGTGGGTGGTTTTTTAGCAATATCATGGATAGATTTCTTTCAAGGAACTTTGATGCTTTTAGCTCTGTTGATTGTACCAGCAGTTGTTTATTTCAATTTAGGCAGTACAGATATTTCAGCTGCGTTATCAAATATAAAAGTGGATGGTTTCTTTGATGTAACCTCTGGAGTTCCTTTGATCACTATAGTGTCATTACTTGCGTGGGGATTAGGATACTTTGGTCAGCCTCATATTATTGTGCGATTTATGGCAATAAAAGATCCGAACAAGACTTCGCAAGCTATGTGGATTTGTATGATATGGATGATATTAGCATTAATAGGAGCTGCTTGTGTCGGTATACTTGGTGCTGCATACTATAGTGATAGTTTAGCTAATCCAGAATCTGTATTTTTGAAATTATCATCAGCGTTTTTTAACCCTTGGATGGAGGGTGTACTATTAGCAGCTGTACTATCAGCAGTGATGAGTACATCATCTGCACAATTGCTATCGTTATCTAGTGCTTTTTCGGTAGATGTATATGCTAAGTTTATCAGAAAGAATGCCTCTCATAGAGAGCTTTTGAATGTAAGTCGTTTGATAGTATTATTAGTGGCAATATTTGCAATTATCTTGTCATATAATCCTGAGACGAGTATTTTGAATTTGGTAGGTTTTGCTTGGGCGGGTCTTGGTAGTTCATTTGGTTCAGTAGTGATATTTTCATTATTTTGGTCTAGGATGAATAAAAATGGTGCTATTGCCGGAATCCTTGTGGGTTCATTGACAGTTTTAGTTTGGCCACTATTTGGTCATTTAGGTGGCTGGTTTAAGGTTTATGCTATGGTTCCAGGATTCGCTTTGAGTAGTATATGTATAGTGGTATTTAGTTTATTAACCTCGAAGCCAGAAGAATCTGTGCAGTTAGAATATCAAAAATATAAACAATCATTATAATTACTTATTGTTAGTGGTACTTTTTTGGAGTAAAATTCTCATCATTTGAATTCTATGATTTTTTATGAAAAAACTGTTATCTCTTATAGCAGCTTTACTAGTTCTTTATGGTCTTTCACAAGTCGGTGAGACTCTTGCAAGTATAGCTCTACTATCTTTTTTGTGTTGTTTTGTTGTCTATCTATTCGTGACATCTAAGTCTCGCAAGTTAAATCTTATAACGATAATATATGTATTACTAAGCTTTATTTTTGTTGTATTTACTACATGCGCGATATTGAGTGTTGATTATAACTCTCATCCATTTGTATCAATGTTGATATTGTGTATATTGCTACCTACTTTCTTTTTACTTGGTTATAGAATTATTTTGAGCATTCATTGTCTCATTGATAGTCTTTTCGGTAAAAATAAAAAGTTTGAGGAAACTGATGAAGAACTAGGGTGCTCTGTCGTTATAACCACACGTAATGAACCTTTTGATGTTTGTAAATTAACTTTTGATTCAGCATATCAACTTGATTATCCTGCTGATAAAATCGAGATAATAATAGTTGATAACAGTGATTTAGATCATTCAGACTTCTTGAAGTGGCAAGGTTATGTTAACAATCACAATATGCAAGATGGTATAAGTTGTAAGTTTATCCATAGAAATGGTACAGAGGGTTTTAAACCACGCAATCTTGATATTGCAATGCAACATATTAATTTTGATTATGTATTGTTTTTGGATGCTGATTCGACTTTACCTCAAAGTGCATTAAAAGTAGGGTTACCAGAGTTTAAAAAAGATAATAGACTTGGTTTTGTTAGTTTCTTGATAGAAAGTACTAACTACAGTACTAATTTAGTTACTAAGGTTGCTAGTATTTTCCAAAATACAATTCGCTATTTTAATGAGTTTGTAGGTAAATATGGCTATTGTAATTATCAAGGGCACAATGGTATTTGGAGTAAACAAGCGTTACAAGCAACATCTAAGTGGGAAGAATATTATAAATCTCAAGTTATGGTTACAGAAGATATTGCCGCTGGATTTAGGTGTTATGAAGCAGGATTTAATAGTAAGCCTATTTTTCTTAAAACAGGAGAGTGGGTTCCTACATCTCTAAAAGAGTTTGAGAAAATGTGGTTAAGATGGTCTTTTGGTGGTATGCAAGTAATGCATAAATATATGTCAAATATTATAAGCTCATCTAATCTAAATTTTAGAGTGAAGCTTGATATGTTATATTTACTATTTAAGGTTGTGGCTTCAGGTTTTCCAATATTTGCACTATTATTGGTTATTTTCCCAAGAAATAATATAGCTTTTGTGTCGATAGTGAACGTGACACTTATTCCATTACTTATACTAAGTGTTTGGTATTATTTATACGGTGATATAAAAGGTAGTTTTATAAGTAAAATTTCTCAAATTTATATTGCGATGTTTATGCTGTCTTCATTTGTATTTTGGTGTGGTATAAAAGCAGAAATAAATTATTATCTAAATAAGCCTCAGGGCTGGAAACCAACAAGTAAGGTCTTTGATAAAGTCGAAGGTTGGGCGCAAGTTATATATGATAATATTGGTAAGTTAAGCTTTTCTTTGGTTGGTTTGATTATAGCTATTTATTCTATTTTTACACTTTATTCTCAAACTGACTTTTATTTGTATATGTTATGTATGTTGCCGAGCATATTACTTTTTTTGAATACTATTTTATGTGTGCTAGTATTAGGTAGAGCGAGATACTAGAGAAATATTAATGATTGAATACGATAATATTGTCTATCTAATTGTTGCTTTTGGCTTTGTTTTACTTAATGCTTTTTTTGTTATCGCTGAATTTTCACTAGTTAAAATAAGAACCTCTCAGGTTGAGATTTTAAGTAAGAAAAAAGGGTTAAAAGGTAAGATACTCTATAAAGTTCATACTAATATCGATATTTATCTTTCAGCTTGTCAATTTGGTATCACACTAGCTTCATTAGGTTTGGGTTGGATTGGTGAGCCTGCTTTTTCTGAGCTTTTGGAACCTGTTTTTATGTTTTTTGGAGTGACAGGAAGTCTCTCAAAAATTATTGCTTTTGCAACTGGGTTCGCGATTATATCATTTTTGCATATAGTGATTGGTGAGCTTATGCCTAAATCGATGGCTATTAGACAAACAGAAAAACTATCCTTATTGACGTGTATACCATTGTATGCATTTTACTGGTTAATGTTTCCTTTTATATGGGTACTAAATATTACAGCGAATAAGCTTCTAAAGTTGTTTAAGTTAGATACGGTAGCAGAGGCTGAATATGGTTATACTACAGATGAAGTCAAAATTATCCTAAAGAGTAGTCATCTTAAGAAGCCACTTACAGAAGAGCATAGGGATATATTGCTTAGGATGGTTGAGTTTTCGCATTTACAGGCAATTGACGCTATGAGATCTATCGAAGAGATGGTTGTGATTAATTATAGTCTATCAAATAGAGAAAAGCTTGAAGTAGTTAAAGAAAACTTGTACACAAGATATCCTGTTTATCAAGGCAATAAAGATAATATTATTGGAGTTATTCATACAAAAGATATCCTTTGTGCTTTAGATAATGATTTACAACAAGAGAGTCTTAGACCAATATTGAAAGTGTCTCATCATGATCAGTTGATTGATGTTTTACGTAAATTTCAACAAGGTAAACCACACTTTGCATTAGTTTACAAAAAGAACAAGCTTATAGGCTTTATTACATTAGATAATTTGTTAACAATAATGATTGGTAGAATTTCAGATGAGTTCCATCTTGTTAAAGAGCCATGGATAACCTTGGCAAATAATAAGTTTTTGATAAAAGCTAACGCACCTGTCTACGCAATAGAAAGATTAGCAGATGTTGACCTATCTGAATATCTGGTAGATACAGTTATTGACTTATTAACTAATTTATTCGGACACCATCCATCTGTAGATGATATTTGGGAGCAACAAATGTTCATCGTTCGGCCATATCGTTTTGAAAACGGTTCTTTAGAAGAAGTTATTTTAGAACTTAAATAGGATATTTAAAATTAAATCTCTGAAAAAGTGACTTAAAAAAATAGCTATGTTAGTATATGGCAGAAATTTTCTTAACAAAATGATTGAATGTTTAAGTATAAGCTTTATAAGGCGAATAAACAAAAAGGAGTATCTCTGGTCGAGAGTATAATCTCATCAGGATTGATTTTGTTTGTTTTATCATCATCATTCTTGATAATAAACTCATCAATAACGACTTCAGTAATAGCAGAAAAGAAAACACAGCTAATACAACAGTTAGATAAAAAAATAGCTGTTTATATTTTAACAGGTAAATTTAATATAAAAGCTATTGGCGATGATTATTTCTCTCAGAAAAGAGTTAGTGATTCTAAAATGACTAAGTTTGTCGCTAAAAATAAAGATTTTAATATATGTGTTGCTAAGGAAATTATCAAATATGGCTCAAACTTATAGAAACCGAACTGCTTGTGGTTTTACATTAGTTGAGCTTATGGTTGGTATTACTATTTCGATTATTGTAATTACAATGGCTGTTAATATATATATTTCTACCAAAAAAAGTTACAACAAAGCCAAGCTTAATACCGAGCAAAATATAAAAATCATTTCCGCTCAGAAAGTATTATCAGATGCTATCATCAATGCTGGACTATCATGTAAATATGGAGATAATCATCAGACCTACGTAAATCGAACTGGAGAAAATCCTCAAGAGTTTAAATTTTTGTATGATGCTTCATCAGTTAGAGTGGGAAAGATATCGTCGATTGAAGGATTTCTTCAACAGTCTCTGTATACTAAACAAAAATTTTTGTATCAACCGAATGCAAATTACTTAATGATTAAAACAGACAGCTCATCTAGCGAGCTTACTCAAAAACCATTAAATTTAAGCTTATATTTACAAAATTTTCAGCAGTGGCAAAAAGGGGATTATTTGGCACTATGTAATAATGATTATATTGATATTGTGAAAGTACTAAAAACTGATAATACTACAAAAACGATTAAGCTGGTTTCAGCACCAACTAACGAATTTAATAAAGGTGATTATGTAGATAAGATAAATATCCAAATTTTTTATACGGCTGCGGTAGCTAATCTAAAGAATCCAGGTAAATATACTTACTCTTTATATATGTTTGTTAAAAGTGGTGATAACAATGCAGTTACATATCCTCTTGTGGAGGGTGTTTCTAACCTTAAGTTGGCTTATGCGATACTAGATAAAGATAAACTTAGTTGGAAAGAAATATTACAAGACACTAATATTGATCAAATAGATGCAAAAGCTCTAAAAATATCGTTTCAATCCCACAATCAATATTATGATAAAGTAGTGCTAATATGAGTTATTTTGGCTTAGTAAGTTTTACAAAAAAAACAGGATCATCATTGATGCCTGCGATGATATTTGCTTTTGTGGTATTAGTTACTGTATCAAGTCTTACCTATCTTGTTAGATATAATTTATTAAGTATAAAAAGTTTGCAATCACAAGAGATAGCATCGACAGTAGAGCAACAATATATTCAAGAAATATCTCAAAAAGGTGTTATTGCTATAGGAGATACTAGCTTTGGGGGCTACCATATAGAGAATACATTACAAGATAGTCAACCTGTATTTTCTAATAGAAATGTCACGATAAACCTCTATGATTCACAACCTGCGGCTATAAGTGTGGATATAAAACATAAACTTTTCTACAAAGATGAATTAATGTTAAACAAGGAGATTTTGTATAAAAAATTACCGTATCACTCAATGATTAATTATGATTCATCATTAGTGCCGATCAATGTTCCGTATATTGACGTTGCCAGAATGAATAGTTTACAGAAGTTCTATAGGCTTAATTCAAGTGAGCAAATTAGTGATACAGAGCGAGGTTATATAGGTTTTATTAAGAAAGAATATAATTGGTTAGGGTCTAGATAACTTTAGCACTAAATTTTCTTACTAAAGTACACATGATTTTATATAAATCATTATCTTTGTTATTCCACCTAAATTCACACTCTTTTAAATGTAAAACAAACTTATCATCACTTAATCCGTTAAATTTTGCAAGTCTTCTTTTAGAGAAAGACCAAAATGACTCTATACCATTAACATGGTTTTTACCACGAGCAAACTCATTGTGAGAGTGATAAATACGATAGTGATCATAACCGTTTAGAATAAGCCCATCATATGCTTTCCATCCATCAGTATAGATTGTGCTGCTTTCGAGTATTTTGCCTTGTATTATAGGCATTAAGGACTCTTTAGAGCAGTTTGGTACAATAGAAACGTAGACTTTATTATGTTCATCGCGTTTTAAAACACCGAATACTGGTGTTTTACCAACTGCACCACGACCACGTTTACCTCGTACTCGTTTAGCTCCAAAATAAGACTCATCTAGTTCAAACTCTCCAGTAGATGCTAAGAATTTTTCATCAGATAATAGAATTATTTTACGAAATCTATCAAAATAGCGGTTAATTGTTACTCTGCTAACATTAGTTATTTTACTCGTATTTGTCGCTGTTAAATCCAAGCAGAAACACTTCAAAATCTCTCTAATTTTAGCATCTGAAATATGCGAACGTTTTTTATACCTTCCAAACATAGATAAAATATAGCTCCATCAATGATTTTTGACAAGCTAAAGTTATCTAGACCCTTGGTTATTAATATCAGTAAACAAAAATGTTCAAATAATAAGTCTAAAAAACTTAGATCTTTCTGAAAACTATAGCTTAAAGATTGGTTGGCAACTTAGTAAGGGTAGTTGGCAAATGTTATTGGCAATATATGATAAACAACATTTGTATATATTCAAAACTAAGCTTAGTAATCTAATAAATAATTTACCTAAAGCAATCTTAGATTTATCAACACCAATCAAAATGACCGATACACCAAAAGATATAGTAACATTAGATTGGTATTATCAGTCAAATGAGTCAACGCCAAGTCTAGTAGTTTTGTCTACGCGCAAAGATAATGCAGGCAATATAAATGTAATTGTCCAAGATGTTGAGTATGATCAATCTAACAGCAGGTATATCATTTCAATAAAAGATATCATAGATACTAGAGTGGAGATTAGTGATAATAATATTTATGTGCAAGTATTAGATCCAACAAGAACTCTCGCAAAAAGCTTTTTATATCTTTTTATCGGAAATAAACTAGTAGTATATGGTTTAGGCAACTCTTTTGATACTAGTAAAAAACAAGTGAACTTAGATAGAGTTGTAGAAAATGAGCCGATAATTGTTAGAAAGAATCAGTATAGCAACTATATTTTAGTCTATGAAGGAGATCATTATTATCAGTACTTATATACTACTAATACGAAGCTCATAATCATATCAAATCCAGTAGTATATCCTAAACAAAAGATCCAAAATATAATAGTTAAATACGGTTTAAAATTTATAGTTACTGATAGCAAAATATATATAGAAAATTTTAATAATCAACGAATTGAAACGGTTCAAATATAGATAAATAATATGTTAAAACTAAAATCTGTCTTATTGATATCTATTTTTATTTTGGCTTCTAATTTAGTCTATGCTATTAATTGTCAACTTATTGATAGTCAGAGTGGTTATAAAGGATTTTTAGAATTTAGTTGTGATACAGATATATCATTAGACGATAATAAAGCGATTTTTTATTTAATTGGTAATAATGTTGATATCAAGTCCATAGATGTTTCTGATGCAAATGTTAAATATAGTATTGATACTATTGCTGAAAATATCAAGAGAGTTAGTTTGAATATTTCTAAGAAAACATTATTTGTTGATTTAGACTATACTGCATATAAAGATAAACCAATAAAGATAACAATAACTACCAAAAAAGATACTAATCTAGAATATAAGATTCTTTGGGGAGGGGTTGTAAAAAACTCATACAAAATTCAAAAAAGTAGTGGTAATAATCTTCAATTTTATAGAACTACATCAAGAGAGCTTTTTGCTGTTAAAGACGGTTTGGGATGTACTATAAAAGCGGATTGTGATGATAAAATAAGTCTTTTAAATCAAGATGGTTTACAAATGAGTAAGCTAGCTAGAGGCATTTCAGGTTATTTAAGTTTTGGAATTATTCATCAAGAATTAGTTTAGGATTAAGATTAAGATGGTTTGGAGCTAAATAAATATTTTTATGTTAAAATATTATCTACCAATAACTGTTTATTTAATGTGACTATATATTTTGAGAAGATGCAAAAAGAACATAAGTGTTAAAAATTTTAAAGGATTTACTTTTATTGAGGTATTAATAGCTTCAATATTAAGTATATTTGTTCTTATTGCAGCGTTTTATGCTATTGGGAATATATTGTCTAGCGCTGTCTTATCTGAAAAAAAAGTTGAATTAGTCGATGAGTTAGAGTCTAGAGTGGATAATTATATGCTAACTGGCAATTTTGATGATAGTCCTTTAGGAAATATTACTTTTTCTCAAGTTGGTAGTGGAAGTAGTGTGATTCGAGAGTTCGTTGCTACTAATCCAGATTTTTCTCTACAAGTAGTTAAACGAACATATTCAGTCGCTCCACAAATAAATGATGCTATAACTCAAGTCCTCGGTCCTTATATGGCCGCAGTATGGGAGATATATCGTAGTGCAGGAGCAACTCGCCTTGATGAAAGTCCAGAGCTTAGGGCAGCTGTTGAACAAGCTAGAAATGATTATTTGGATGATGGCGGTAGCACAATGATTTCTTCAGGGCATATAACAAATGTTTTGCTAAATGTCGGAACCACAGCAGTTTCTAGTACTGTACCAATGGATAATCCTCCTATTGATCAAGCAAATGTAGCTCTTAGGATAGAGCTTAGGACAGATGCTGATGTCACTTCTGAAGGTTTGACTTGGCATTGTGTAGCTGTTGGTGGATTTGATGGTGATTTACT
Source organism: Francisella philomiragia (assembly GCF_018135955.1). NCBI lineage: Bacteria > Pseudomonadati > Pseudomonadota > Gammaproteobacteria > Thiotrichales > Francisellaceae > Francisella > Francisella philomiragia. The sequence goes on from NZ_CP063138.1 coordinate 253,481, forward strand.
CCCTTCATGGTGTGTTTTATAGTTAGGTAGTATATGATTTTGAAGTTTAGTCGGCGTAGAATAATTGGAACTTCATTACCAGAGCTTCTTGTAGCTACTGTTATAGCTGTAGTGGTACTTACTGCATTAATTAGTACTTATATGGGGGTTAAACATTCTTATCAAGAATATAAAGATAAAACTACAATAGATGCTAAAGAATTGCAGGTTAAGAGTATTTTTTATAATTTTATAAAAAGAACAGGATTTGCATGTCAGTTTGGTAGTCAAAATCAAACATATCATGATAGGACATCAGATTCTTTAGATAATTTTTTTCATGACTCTTCGATGATTCGTATTGGTCAGTTACCTTTGGGGACCTCTGATCATGTTGCACAGTCACTAGAGGCTAGCTGTTCAGGGGATTGTTTTCAACCTGGAACAGATTATATTATGATAAAGAGAGAGGAATCTCGAACTTTTCTTAGCGAAGTAAATTCTCTTAGTACAGAATTATCTTTGAATTCAGTCGAAGATATTTCGGCAGGGGATTATTTATTGTTATGTAATAAAAATGATATCAACTTGTTAAAAGTTGCTAGTATAAGTAGTGGTAGTAGTGTTGTTAATTTATCAGAATCTCCCCAAGGAAGTGATTATTATCCAGGCGATTATGTTGGAAAATATTCTCTAGAGGTATTGTATATTCGAGATAGTGGTGCTGTAGATGAGGCAGGGCAAACTATTTTTTCTTTATATGTATATATTAAGAATAGTGAGTCCAATGGTATGTCTTATGAATTAGTAAGAGGGGTACAAAACTTACAGATTGAAACAGCAACAGTATCTAATGGTAACCTAACTTGGAGCGCTATTCCTTCAGAGTTAGATTTAAGTAGTTCCAACTCACCAGCACTAAAAATATCATTTAGTATTGGCGAGCAGACATTTAGCAGAATAATTAATTTATAAGGTTTAGCTATGTATCAAAATATCAAAGGTTCAGCATTATTAGCATCTTTAATATTTGCCTTTGTTATATTGGTAGTAATATCAGCACTTGCATATAATTTTAGAATGGATTCTTTAGCAATAGAGACGATAGTCAATGAAAAACAAAGTTTACATGTGGATGAAGGTTATTTTAATAATATACCTGGAACACTTGATTTGACTACTGATGCTGATCAGACAATTGATAATTTTAGGTTTGTAACAACATCAAATTCTGTTTCAGCTAGATTTGATCATCAAAATACAAATACTGAGCTTTATTATGGAATTCCTTATGTTATAAGTTATGATATTTCTCATGAATTCTTTGAAAATAATATTTCAAAATATGTTCGGGGGCTAGTTTATAATACATTGCCAGGGACATTGATGACCCGCTATGATGAGGATTATTTTCCAGTAAATGTACCCTTTGTTAATACTGCTGGCATGAGTGGAGATCTAGCAAGTTATAAGTTAGGGCTAGGTGGGCGGCTTCAAGATTTAGAAAGAGGCTATATAGGCTATATCCATAAAAACAATAGTGTTTTAATTATAAGTAACGCTGGTGGTAGTTTTAATGTTACTGTGCCGAATGACTTATCACTTCTAAGTTATACTCTAGCTATTGGCTGGGATCTGCAAGATGGTCGTTGGAGTATATTTTTAGCTATATATGATGGCAATAAAGTTTATACATCTTCTACAACATTACGCAATCTTGTAGCTGGGCAAGCGCAAGCATTACAAGATTTATCTAACTGGCAAGCTATTGCTGATTTACCAGGAGGTTATGCCTCAAATTTTCCTGCGTACTCGCCAGGTACAGATTATGAAGTTGGAGATGTAGTTAATTCAGGTGGTAATTTATATAGCTGTAAAGTTGTTTCGTGGTGTTCTAGTGATGCTCAAGCAGACATTACAGCTTATGCACCGGGTACAGGAAGTGCATGGTCATTAGCATGGGATCTCGTTGAGTCTGGTACTGCTCCTAGTGAGGGAGGAGGTTCGGATAGTTATCCAACATACTCAGCAGGGACATCGTATCAAAATGGAGATATTGTAATATCTGGAGAGAATTTATATAGTTGTAAAGAATGGGGCTGGTGTTCAAATCCATCTGCTGCAGCTTATGCACCAGGTTCGGGGTCTGACTGGGTATCTGCCTGGGATTTGATAGGACCTGTAGATTCGGGAGCTGATGATGGTGGAGATGCCGATGGTGAGGCTGGGAGTGATCCTGAGGGTAATATCATATTAGTTACTTGGTATCATGACTTTAATAATCAGGTTCCTAAGCCACTAGTATTAAGAAAAATGCCTCGTAATGGTAATTATGATTTAGATGTGTATCGAGCAACATATAACAGTATTACTAAGATTTTTACAGCAGCTTTATCAGATACATTTACAACTGGATCAGCAAACTTTAGTGAGTCGTATGTTCATGTTGTAATTCCTGATACTATGTTTATGCTAGATGCAGGAGTTCCTCTTATATTTCAAGGTAATAATATACTTGATTATAATAGGCTAGGTACATATCTATTAGGTACGAGTAACTCTTCAACAATAAGAGGTACACTAGCAGCAGAATCAAGTCAGAAACCAGTTATAGTCAAGAAAAATACTACACAGATGTATATTATATTTTTCAATGGAGATAAATACTATAAGTACTTATATTCACATAGTTCTGAAGCACCATCTTTGACAGTACTAGATCCACCAGAGCCTTTTACAGGAGAGGAAATACAAAAGATAATAGCTAAGTATGGGGTGATTTTTGTCATTACAAATAGCTATATTTATCTCATGAATCCTACAGATAATTCGCGCATTAGTAGATTGGTAGCTACTGGATCAAATTATCAAATACATAGAGCTAGTGATGGTAGGATATATGCGTTAGATGATGGCTTGAATTGTACAGTAGGTTCTAGTTGCGGTAGTAGAGTTTATTTTGAAACTGGATGTGCTGATTATGCAGGTGGTTGTGATGCTCTTGCTGAATTGACTAATGTTGATCCATATCTGAATATAGTTTACAAGAGCCTTAACAGTTAAGATTTTTTCCAAAAATATTAAAATTTAGTTATACTGATAACTTATATTATAAGATTCGAGAGATGGACTTTTAGTTTATGATTTTTTATAACTCTTTATCTGGTAAAAAAGAAGAATTTAAGCCAATTGAACCTAACAAAATCAAGATGTATGTTTGTGGTATTACGGTTTATGATGATTGTCACATTGGACATGCTCGTACAAATATAGCCTTTGATGTTATCAATAGATATTTTAAATATCGTGGTTTTGATGTTACTTTTGTACGTAATATTACAGATATTGATGACAAGATTATCAAAAGAGCTAATGAAAATGGTGAAACAACAGATAAGCTAGTTGAGAGAACTATCAAATCAATGCATGATGCTTTTGATAAGTTAAATATCCTACGACCGACAAAAGAGCCAAGAGCAACACAAACTATCCCTGAAATGATAGCTATGATTGAAACTCTTGTTGAGAAAGGATTCGCCTATCAAGGTACTAATGGAGATGTGTTTTATCGAGTTGCTAAGTTTGCTGATTATGGTAAATTAAGTAAACAAAACCTTGAAGCACTTGAGCAGGGTTCGAGAGTTGATGTTGTTGAAGAAAAAGAAAATCCTATGGATTTTGTACTTTGGAAAATGGCAAAAGAGGGTGAGCCTGCTTGGGATTCACCGTGGGGAGCTGGTCGTCCAGGTTGGCATATTGAGTGTTCTGCAATGTCTAAGAAACTATTGGGGGATACTTTTGATATCCATGCGGGTGGTTCTGATTTAAGATTCCCTCATCATGAAAATGAAATAGCACAATCAGAAGCTTGTAATGAATGTACTTTTGCTAATTACTGGTTACATTCTGGTATGGTCAAAGTTAATGCTGAAAAAATGTCAAAATCTTTAAATAACTTCTTTACAATCAATGAAGTGATAGAAGAATATCATCCTGAGGTTATAAGATATTTCTTGGCATCTACTGTATATAGAAGTGAGATTAATTATTCAAAAGAAAATCTAGATAACGCTAGAGCATCGGTAGAGAAATTATTTAATGCTCTTCGAGATATAGAGCCAGTTGAGGTAAATCTACCAGATGATGCCAGTGAGTTTGAAGAGAAGTTTATCAAAGCTATGGATAATGATTTTAATACTCCAGAAGCTTTAGCTGTTTTGTTTAGCCTAGCTAAAGAAATAAATACTCTTAAGACAGTAAATAAGTATAAAGCAAGTGGTTATGCGTTTTTGTTACGTAAGCTTTGTGATGTTTTAGGTATTCTATTTACGGATATAGAAGAGTATTTCAAACAAGGTGACGGTATTGATGTTAGTGAAATTGAGAAGCTCATAGCAGAACGTGCTCAAGCTAAAAAAGACAAAAATTATGCTAGAGCTGATGAGATTAGAAATGAGCTTCAAAATCAAGGCATAATATTAGAAGATAGTGCAACTGGTACTACGTGGAAGAAAGGTTAGTAAATGTATTCAAATGAAAAACAACAAGATATTATAGATAATCTACATACAATTAGAGATTATATCCGTTGGACAATCTCCGAGATGACCGCAAATAATGTTTATTTTGGTCATGGTTCTGAGTCTATTTGGGATGAGGCAGTACATCTTGTACTTAGTGCAATAAATATATCTCATGATATTGATAGTAATATGGTGGCTGCAAGACTTTTAAAAGAAGAAAAGCAAAAAATCATAGAGTATGTATACCAAAGGACATGTCAGCGCAAACCGTTGCCATATATCTTAAAAAAAGCATGGTTCGCAGGTATGGAGTTTGATATTGATGAGCGAGTTATTATTCCTCGTTCTCCAATAGCTGAGCTTATACGTAATGAGTTTTCACCATGGATTAATGATATTGATGATGTCACTAATGTATTAGATTTGTGTACAGGCAGTGGCTGTATTGGTATTGCTTGTAGTAATGTCTTCGAAGATGCGAATATAACTTTGGTGGATATATCCGATGATGCTTTAGCTGTAGCAAATCATAATATCAAAAAACATCAGTTAAGTGATAGGGTAAAAGCTATTAAGTCTGATCTATTTGATAATCTTCAAGGTCAAAAATATGATTTGATTGTCTCGAATCCTCCGTATGTTGATAGAGAAGATTTAAATAGTATGCCACAAGAGTATCATTATGAACCTAAACTTGCTCTAGAAGCTGGAGATGATGGTTTAGACTTAGCAAAAAGAATAATTCTTGAAGCTGACCAGTATATGACAGAGAAAGGAGTATTAATAGTTGAGGTTGGCAATAGTCAGTATGCACTTATGGACTTATGTCCAGATATTCCATTTACATGGTTAAGCTTCGCAGATGGTGGGGATGGTGTGTTTTTACTTACTTATGAGGAGTTAGTTAAGTACAAAGATTCATTTAAAAAATATTTCCAAAACTAATACTTAGTCTATAATCTCTTAAAAATTTAATGTTTAAAAAAACTTAGGATTAGCATATGTCTAATGATCCTTTTAAAAAAATATCATCTGATAAAACAGTTATTCTTATAATTTGCTTTTTTGGTTTGATGTCACAATTTGCTACTGATAGTTTTACACCGTCATTACCTCATATTGCTGACTATTTTCATGCTGCTGCAAAAGATATTAAACTGACTGTTGGGATATACTTCTTTGGTATGACATGTTCAATGCTTGGTTTTGGTTATTTATCAGATAAGTATGGACGTAAGCAAGCATTACTAGCGGGATATTTGGTGTTTTGTGTTGCAAGTATTTTGTGCATGCTGGCTCAAAGTGAAAAGCAGTTATTATTTTTTCGCTTTTTACAGGGTATTGGAATGGGTAGTTCTTTTGTGTCTTTTCGTGCAATTATGAAAGATGTTTTTAAAGATAGTCAATCTCTTGCAAAAGCTAGCCTTGTAATCACTAGTATAGTCTCATTAACTCCACCTCTAGCACCAATAACTGGGGGTATTATTCAAGAGACTATAGGCTGGCGTGGTAACTTTGCTTTACATTCGATAATGGCACTTGCTATTACAGTTTTGATTGTGAAGTATTTACATCTAGAAGCTATACCAAAAAGCAATTACAAGCTTCTAGAGTCATATAAGAGAATATTATCTCATAAAGTCTTTGTCCTTAATGCAATGTGTAGCGGTTTGGCGTTGTCTTTGGTTTTTGTATTTGCAACACTTTCACCATTTTTCTTTCAAGTAAAGTTAGGGTTTTCACCAGTAGAGTTTTCATTTTTATCAGCAGCAGTAATTATACCTTCAGCAATATTTTTAATAATCTTTAAAAATAAGATTAGTAAACTAGATATGGATAAGGTAATACTTTATTGTGGGTCTTTTTCTGCGCTAAGTGGTATATTACTTGCCTTATCCTATTTTATTTTTGGATTAGATGCTAAGGTAATTGTTGTATTATGTGCTTTAGCCTTTTGCGGGAATGTCTTTCAGTATACAGCTACTTACATTTGTGCTTATAAGGATATACACACAGAGATTGGCGTAGCATCGGCAATATTTGGATTTATACAGATAGCTGTTACAACTATCTCATCATCGCTTGTTTCTAGTATTAGCCTTAATAATCAATTTTTATTTGGATTATTAATGATGGTACCACCATTATTGATAGTGATTTTAAAAATGATTGATCTTAAAAAACTTTTGTAAATTAAATGTTATGAAGCTATAGGATTTGAGAAAACTATAGAAGAATATATTGATATTCCTAGTTTAAAAGAAAAATGGAAGATAATCTCAATGGAGATTGAGATTTAAGAAAAGATTATCCTTCTATAACAATATTTGGGAAGTGAGCTTTAACACATTTAGTATAGTCACCTTCCGTAAATGCTGAGTATGGTGTTTGATAACCAACCAATTTACAAGCAAATGCTTCGCCATTAGGATTGCTTGCTATCCAACTAGAATCCTTCTCCCAGTATATTTGTGTAGCACCTGCACCATTGGCATCAAATTGCTTCATACCTTTACAACCCAGAACTTCAGTGCTTGGAATATTCAAGCCAAGATAGTTCATAAAGTTACCATAATAGTCTATACGATTCATAGATTGAGCAACTTCTACACTACCACCACACTCTACACCACCATTGATGATTTGTGTAGTTACCCCAAACCCTGGTGTTAGGTTATTTGCTTTATCAGCAGCATTTGGTTGCCAAGTACCATCGATAACATGAAGCATAGATGGCTTTGGTGGCTGTGGGTATACAAAAAAGAATACTGCAGATGCTAAATTTAACCATGTATCAGCAACCATATCAGGATTATCCAGTAACACTCTTACATCACCAAACATAGCTTGTGAGAATGGCCCATAGTTATAATTATAACTTAGCTGTTTTGCACCACGTCCGAAGTAAGATTTGAAATCACCATTTTCAAACTTACCACATGGCCAAGTTTGACCTTGCCATACATCTGGATTACACTCACCATTATAACCACCACGCATATTTTCATCCCATCCCATTTCACGTACATGGACTAAGCCTTGACGCCATTCTGGTACATCCCACCAACTAGTATGTCCGCCTGTTTCTTGAGTAAAGTGAGCAAACATAGTAGCTAGAGACTTGCGACAAATAGCATCTGAATCTCTACCATCTGTGTAAGTACCACAGAATGCTGGGAATTTAGCCACTGCCTTTAGGAAGTTTTCATATGTATATTCTGGCGAACGTTCTGGGAACATATAATTCCATACACCTTCAGCAGATTTTGTTTCAATGGCATTATCTTTTATAGCTACTTCTGTGAATATTTTTTCAACTCTTTTAACATTATCAGGATTATTTGGGTTACCTGCAGTTACAGCTTCAACCACACTGTTATCTCTTGTCTTAATAGACTCTTTCACTTGGCTTAAAACTGTTCCACTTGTTAATTCAGCTTCTTTTGCATCAAGTTTAGCTTGAGTCGTAACATATTTATCAGAAGTTGGCTCATCAGGGTCTGTAGGATCTGTAGGATCAACTGGCTCATCAGGATTGCTAGGATCGTATAAATCCCAAGCAGTCTCCCAAGCAGTACCAGAGCCTGGAGCATAAGCCCACCCAGCAGCGCTCGAACACCAAGCAGCGACACCAGCTTTACATTTGTATAATTTACCATCAGCAGAGACTATAGTACCACTTTCATATTTTGTACCAGCAACATAGTTCTGATAATCTCCACTTGGAGGATCAATCGGATCTACTGGGTCAATAGGGTCGACTGGATCCTCTGGATCTGTAGGATCAACAGGGTCGTCACTACCACCATTACCAACTGAAAAGCTTTCGACACTAAATACAGGAGCGCTTGGAGAGAAACTGAAGCTTGCAGTACTACCCGCTGTAACAATAGTTGGCTGACCACTCCATTGCTTAGAAGTAATCGATATAACTCCTCCATTTGACTGAGTCATACTAGCATTGCCGATACCCCAAATACTACCAACTTCTACACCATTGCTCAATTTAAATGAGATAGGATTTTCCTCTAGATTCGTATTTTTATCGCAGCTAAAAGTTATTTTACCTGTCCAACCTTTTTGTACATCTTCTAGTTTGCAATTAGCAAAAGCTAAAGATCCCATTAAAGTTAAGGTAAATGCTGATAAGATTTTTATCTTATTATTCATTTTTAGTTTCCTTATAATTTTTAAGATTATTTAATAATTATTAAGTAATTGTTATTACTTATTTAGCTCAAATATTTTTTATTTGAGTTGTGATTAATTATATATTAAGCATCGTGTGTGCGGGTATATTAGAATTTGATAAGGCTTGTTAAAAATTGATAAATAAATTCTAATGATTTAATGATTCAAATCAAAAATCTACTGCTGTTTTCTGGTGTGAATTATCTATATTGCGCGAAATATTAAGCTTATTATTTGATGTTTCTTAAATATATAAAGCTTTGACTTTATATTTTCTTATTGTACTATTTTTCTTACTCTCAGAGCGTTAAGCTTAGTGAGTGCTTCATCTTTAGTTATATTGTACATATTGGCATGTTGTTCTAAGCTCAAGCTATTAGGTCCAAATAGTTCAATCATATCAAGCATTTTTAGTTGATGTTTAATCGCTGATATATCTACGTATAAATAATCCATATTTATTGATAGGATAGGGCACTTAGTAGCATTGATAAGTAGATATGAGTCATGGTGGATTCCACAACCTAAACCATCAGCATAGCCAATATTTAAAATGGCTACAGTTGTATCTTTATTACAGAAATATTCATTATCATAGCTTATATACTCTCCTTTGGGGATATCTCTGATAGAGATAATACAAGCCTTAAGAGATAAGCTAAACTTGATTTCTTTAGGCTCTTGGTCATAGCCTAATACTGCCGAGCTAGAACGGATATACTCTTGTTGAAAATCGGTATCAAAAAGAGAAACTGGTGAGTTAGAAAAAGTATATTTAAGTTTGGTTTCTTCAGCTAACAAAAGAATTTTATCAATATATTTTTTAGATCTATCATAGCCATTATATCCTGTTGGGATATGTGAGAATAATATTATATTTGAAAATCCGGAACTTTTTAGTGTATCAAGATGTTTTATAAAGTCATCTCTATAAAAACCGAACCTTCCCATACCGCAATCAAAATCAAGCATAACTTGTTTCGACTTATCATCTTCATACTTTATATAGTCTTTGATTAGTAATTCATTACTAAGTATAGGAATAACATTTTTAGGTATTTTAAAGTCAAAGCATTCTGCATATATACCACTTAGGAAAACTATATCTTTTGTACAGCCTAAACTCTTTAAAACATAGTACTCTTCTATGCGAGCTATGCCGTAAGCATCAACTAGATCATTAGTTACCTTATAGATGTTTTCTATACCTATGCCATAGGCATTAGCTTTGACGATAAACATTATTTTTGAGTGAGGATTTTTATTACGTAGATACTCAATATTTGACTTTACTAATTTGCTATTTATTTCTACTATAGGACTTAAATTCATAAAAAATCAATGTTGATGAAAAATAATCTATCTTTATTAATGTTAACAGGTTTGATAATTATATCAGTAGATTCTGTGAGAAATTTGCCTTCTTTAGCTGTATTTGGCGAATATTTACCATTATTTTTTATAATTGGTGTTGTATTTTTTCTTATACCTGTAGCATTTATTTCGGCCGAACTTAGTGCAAACTTTGCCGATCAGCATCAAAATGGAATCTTTCAGTGGTGTTCAAGAGGTATCAGTGATAATGCCGGTATGTTTGCAATTTGGGCACAATGGAGTAGTAATGTAATCTGGTTTCCTGCTAGTTTGCTATTTATGTCATCAACTATATGCTCTGTGTTTGGTTTTGGCAGTCCTCTAGTCATCGCTAGTATTATGGTAACTTTATATTTGTTAATAATGGTTGTTAATCATTTTGGTGTCAAAGAATCTGCAGTAGTATCGTTTATATGTATGATTCTTGGAGTAGTAATTCCTGTTTTGGTACTTTTTATATTTCTTGGTTTTTGGTTAGTTAAGGGATATCCGCTAGAGCTTAAAGTATCACAGATATCATTTAATCTATCAGCACTGAAAGACATATCTGCATTAACGGTAGTTATTATTTCTTTTTTGGGGATAGAGTTATGTTCAGTATATGTTCCGATGCTAAAAGATCCTCAGAAGACATTTACTAGAGCAATTTTCTTAGCTGTAATATTTATTGTATTAATGATGTTTTTGGGAGCTTTGACTATAGCTTTTCTAATTCCAGCTGGCTCTATAAGTTTATATAATGGTCTTTTTGAGACTTTTAAAATTGGTTTTGAAAGACTAGGCTTACCAGCAGCAATGCCTTTGATTAGTATTGGTTTAGTTTTGGGGGCATTTGGTTCAGCTATCAGTTGGGCTTTAAGTCCCGCTGTGAGTTTGCGCCAGGCTGCTGAAAGAGGCTACTTACCAAAGAGATTTTCTACTAATAACAGTTATGGCGTTCCTAGTAATATTTTATATATACAAGGGTTAATTGTTATTGGACTATCATTGATGATAACTATGGTGGATAATATGAACTCTTTTTATTGGGTGCTAATATCACTTAATACAGAAGTATATTTGACTATGTATATCTTGATGTTTTTAGCAGCGTTACGACTTAGAAGAGCATCAAAAAAAACTATCATACACAATGAGCTAGTTTTTTATAGTTTATGTATGATGGGTATTTTAGGTATCCTAGTTGCTATGATAGCAGGATTTGTCATGCCGAAGAATTTGATAAGTATTGATTCATTAACTTATGCAGGATTATATTTAAGTGGATTTTTATTTGTTTGTTCATTATTTATGCTTTTTGTCTATTGGCGTAACAAACATTTGAGAAATCCGTTATAGATTATTTATGAGTGTTTTTTGCAATTTCTTTGAGACTATCGTTAATTTTAAAAAGCACCATAAGTATTTCACAAAAAATTTTAACAAAAATTGCACCAAAAATAATCTCTAAAATACCTGATAAAATATAACCCGAAAATATAGCTGCTAAACCGCTTAGGCACACTCCAATAATACTAAGCCAAAAAATAAAAACAATAATCGTTGGTGTAATAAAATTCTCAAAGCTTATAAATTTTTTTAGAAAATTAATAACAGGATTATTATTTGACTGTGCAGATTGATTCATTTTTATCTCCTAGTTTTTTTGTTTAAAGTTAAAATCTTATAATTTTTGAAATTTCCTTATTTAGCTCTGGTAGAAACATGTATTTTAATAATGAGCGTAAAAAGTTTAGTTTTCTATAGTCTTTAGAATATATATTAAGATTGTCATACATCTTTGAAATACAGGCTTTTATCGAGCTTGGTGTATAATTCATCAGTTTTGCTATTTGGTTATATTCTAGGTTGTGCTCAATTAGATATTTAAGAATCCGGTATTCTTTAGCTGTAAATTTAAGTGTTTCAAAATAATATTTAAACTCAACTATTGGTGCATCATTGAGCGTGTAAATTCTACATTTGGTTAAATCATTATTTTCTAGAATCTTAATTCTGACCAAAATATAGTTTTTATCATCCTCATCATAAAATGGTATTTTCTCTGTTAGAATTGTTATTGGTTCAATACTTGTTTGATTTGCTAATGACTCGGTTGAGAGATAGTACGATTTAGAATCAATTGATATTTTTTCTCCGATAGCATAATCATAGACATCATCTTTCCATAGTTCTATATCTTGATCTGATAGACCTTGCAATTCTTTTAAACTAGCTACTCCTGTCGACTCTAAGAACATCTGATTACAAGTTATTACTTGTCCTTTAGCATTCTTTATAGCGTAACCAAAAGAGCTGTGTTTATTATTATTAACTATATCTGTAGCCGTTTTAAGGTTAATTAGCTTATCTACTAACATTTTTTAGCTATTCAAAATATCAATTTGATCTAGAGTTTAGCTAAAATATTTGCTTATAACAAGCTAGGGGAGAAAGAGATTTTGATTAAATTATCGAGATACTTTAATCTTCAACAATATTATCTTTATTAGCAGTTTCTTTACAATATGCAACATAGCGCTTATCAGTAACTACAATATAAAATATAGCTCCAGCAATGGCATTAATTATATAGTTCTCTACAGGAGCCGTAGCACATATAAATATTATAAAAGGAAGTACTAGTATCATTAGAGTTTTGATACCAACACGTTTATATTCAAAAAAGCAGAATATAATAACCAGTACAGCGAGAATCACACCGAGATAAATATTAGATAAGATATCAACTGTATTTAATAGGAGTGTTAAAAGTACAAATACAACTAGACCAAATATTCTTAATTTAGGAGCAATAGCACCCATACTAACAGGAGCCGCCATATAACCTATGATATTGAAACCTGTGACAAATAGCATCAAAGCAGCCCAGTTATCAGCAAACATCAAGAATATTGCACATAAAATAAAGTTAGCAATAAGTGATCTTCTCGAAATATTAACTTTTTGATTTATTTTGGCAAAAAATCTTGGCATTTGACCTTCAGCAGACATTGCGTATAACATTCTAGAAGAAGCACCAAGATAACTATAGCCAGTTGCAGAAGGGCTAACAATACTATCGATGATTAATAGTACTGCAATATATCCTAGTCCTATCATTGTCGCAACTTGTAATAAAGGAGACTCGAAATCTAGTCCTGCCCAACCACCTTTTTCTATAAGGTAGCTATGAGGTACAGCCTCCATAAAAGCATATTGTAAAGCAATATAGAGTATTAAAACTATTGTTAGTGATAATATTATTGCAATAGGAACATTTCTAGAAGGATTTTTGATTTCACTACTGTAAGCAACTACTATTTGGAAACCATTGAACGTATACACAAGTCCACCAGCTACAATTGCAGTAAGAGCATTATAAGCTGTAAAGTTATTATTAGGTATCTCTGGAGATAATAAGCTATGATGTTCGCCACTATGAGTAAATGCGTAAATGATAAATATAACGACTATAAGCGCAGGCACAGTCATTTTGAATATAGTTATACCATTATTAACACTAGATAGGAGTTTTACACCATAAAAGTTAATAATTAGGTAAAGAAAAAGGATAAACAGAGATAGTATCATCCCATAAGTTGAGATAACACCACCATCCATTAACCAGCTAAAACTTTTTAATCCTGCTAAATATTGAGTAGTTGCTTGAGCCTCTGTGGAAATCATGACCACAACACCAAACCAGTTAGCAAATGCAAAAGGCATTGCGAATAAGCTGTTATGAGAAAGGGCACTAGATCTTGTAGTAGCACCTCTTACCGGAAATACCGAAACAACTTTTGCTAGACATAGTCCAACCATCATAATCACAATTGATGCTAGTACCCATGCCAAAAATGCCCAGTTCCCAGCTGCTTTTGCTGTAAGCTGGGCACTAAATAGCCATCCTGAGCCAACCATGGATGTCACCCCAATAAGTACAGCACTCAGCAGAGATATTTTCTTCGAATTAATCGTCCCCATTATAAGTTTTCCTATTTTTAAAAAATACACAGGTAATTTAGAATATACACTTTAATCGAGCTATTTAGCAATAGAGTTATTTGTTAAACTGAAAAATTAGAAGGTAAAGTTTTTGCTAATACCAGTATAAAATCCTGCGGGACTATTTTGACCTTGAAGGTTGACTTGATAAGGAGAAGAGTTTGTTTTAATAGGTTGATATTGTTGATTATAGAGTGGACCATAGTTACTAACATAGGGGCTTAGATTTTTATCATACTTGAAGTCCGGTTGTTCTATGGATCCTGTGTAAGGGTAGGGTGATGGCACTGCAGTCGCTAGATTTATGCTAAGTAAGTATGAAAAGAATACAAGTAGTTTATATCCATGTATCATCTACCACTATCCTTAAATCGAGTAAAATAGTAAATTTAATGGAGAGAAATGTAATGTTTCTCTGAAGGGGCTATCAACTTTCTTAATATATTTTTTTACCATTTTATAATGGATATTATTGATTTTCTCTAATGGCTTAAGCTTTTTGCTCAGGCTTATCTTTTTGTAATGTTGTAACCATTGATTAGCTATATTTCTAAAATCTTCATTAGAAATAGTAGGTGTGATCTTATTATTAAACGAGATCTGATTATAAAAATGTTTAGGCATACAAAAAATATGTCTTATTATCTCATTATTAATATTAACTTGTTTAACCAAAGATTCATCAATTGTTGCAAAATCATTTAGATACATAGCCTTCAAAGTTTCAATACCCAAAAAATTATTAGATATATGGTACTCAAAATTTCTTTCTGTAGCACTACTATTATCTATAGATGTACTTATATCATCTGCTAAATGCTTGTATAGGGTTGTAGCATCAAAAACTTCAGCTAATTTTTTTAGTTGAGGGGATGAAATACTTTTATCATTATTTAAACTATTTACTTCTTTTAGCCACCAATTCATTTTTTCATTGGCGATCTCAATATTACTGTATAGCTCGGTACATGAAATTATTTGAGATTTTATTTGATCAAGAAGATAAAGAATCTCTTGTTTTTCTGTACTAAGTTTACGATATGCAAAGTAAACTACCGATCCATATGGAGGGAGCTTCTCATTGGGATAATTAAAATAGTTATACTGCATAATTTATACCTTCTTGAACGCCACAATATAGTTAACATCGGTATTCTTACCAAGCTTAAAGCTATCAGTGATTGGATTATAGTGTACGCCAGTTATTTCGATTGCACTAAAGCCATATTTTTCAGCTGTTTTTATAAGCTCATAAGGTTTAATAAATTTAGTGTATTGGTGCGTTCCCTGAGGTACCATTTTTAAGATGTGTTCAGCAGCAACTATAGATAATAAATATGACTTAAGATTTCTATTTAATGTTGATGCAAAAAATAGTCCATCTTTCTTAATAAGTTTTGAGATAGAAGCAATAATGCTTTCAGGATCTGGAACATGTTCTAACATTTCCATGCAAGTTACAATATCAAATTTGTTATCATTTTCTGTGACAAAATCTTCGATAGTAGAGCTTATATATTCTATCTTAAGATTGTTTAGTTTTGCATGCTCTTTAGCCACACTAATAGCTTGTGAAGAAGCATCTAATCCATAAGTATCATTAGTTTGTTTTTTTAATGATTCTGTTAGGATTCCACCACCACAACCTATATCAATAATTTTCTTATTATCTAAGTCTATATGTTTTTTGATAAATTCTAATCTTAAAGGGTTTACTTGGTGTAGGGTTTTTAATTTTCCATTTGGATTCCACCAGTCACTGGCTAAACGAGAAAACTTATCAACTTCATTATTATCTATATTGCTCATGCTTATTATTTTTTTATTAGATATATATTTTTTAAATAATATCAAAGATATAGTATCTAAGAAAATTTTTATTAGAGTTTTTGACACTAATTTACTATAATAGGGTCTGTATATTTTTACCAACCTGAAATAAGAGACTAATTTTAATGAAATCAAGCTTTAAGAATATTTTAATGCTGTCAATTGTTGGGATGACTTTGGGTAGTTGTTCGAGCATGAAAGCAACTAAAGATAATCGAGATCCTTTTGAGAGTTATAACAGATCAATGTACGCTTTTAATGATAAGGCCTATGAAACATTGACTCCAGCAGCAAATGCTTATGATACGGCTGTTCCAGACTCGTTCAAAAGTGGTATATTTAATATATTCCAAAACTTAGCAGAACCTGCGAGAATTGTGAATGATTTATTCCAGGGTGAATTAGATTATGCTGGTGATGATAGTGTAAGATTCTTGACAAATACGACTTTAGGTCTTGCAGGTTATTTTGATGTCGCGGATAGTTGGTTCAATAAGCCAATGAGATATCACCAAAGCTTTGCTGTTACTTTACATAAGTGGGGCGTGTATGATGATAATGAGGCATCTCCTTATGTTGTATGGCCTTTGATTGGACCAGGTACTTTAGAGGATGTTACAACAGGTGTAGATGCGTTATTTAATCCATTGACGTATATATTCTTCTTCGCGCCTGTAGCGCCAGCTATTTCTTGGGGTGTGAGTGTTGGTACTACCGGTACATATTATGTGAATCAGGGTGTATCATACTTGCCTTCTTACTCGAATTTGAAAGAGGTATCAGTAGATCCATATATAGCAATGAGAAATGCTTATCTACAAAGTTATGACTATGGTATAGCTAAAGTGCTTAAGCAAGATCTACGTAAAGATGATGCAGCACTTCAAACAGATATGGCGGTACTTGGTGTATTAGGAATGGATAATGATAACATAGAAGGCAAAATTGCTACGACTGGTTCAGCAGCTGCTAAGTCTTCAGAGCCACCAGTGATATTTAAGAGTAATATTGGTACTGTTAATAAAGCTACTCAAGTTCAAGAAGCATTTGATCAAAGTTATTCAAAAGACAGTAGTGTTCTTGACTTGGCTCACACTGATAAAGATGACACTATCGAAACAGAATCAGAAAAACTTCAAACTCAAATTAATGATGCTAAAGCTGACTTACCAGGAGATGCAGATTCTCCAGCAGCCACTTTACAAACTCTTGCTGAGCAAGGTTAACTTATTATATTCTTTTAAAAAATTATAAATCTATCTATATTTCATTTTTTAGTTGTAGAAGCATGCTATAACAACTATAACAATTACTCTGTCTAGTTCACAAATTATAAGAGCAATCGATAGGAATTATATGTTTATATGATTTAAAGAGTGACTCAAGTACAAGAAATATTAGTTTTGATTCAGTACTATGGATGTATAGTAATTACTTAGCTTCATTAGTTGCAATAGTTTTCATTGCTATAGCGTGAAGTTCACCAGAAAGGATATACTCATTTATTTTAGAATAAACCAACTGTTGTCTTTTAACTTTGCTTTTCATATCGTTAAAATCATCAGCAATTATAGTAGCTGAAAAGTGTACATTATCATCGCTTTGAATATCTGCGTTACAGTTGGTTAGTGAATTTTCTAAAATATCTTTAAGTTGTTCTTTTGTCATATTTTCTCCCAATATTACTAAATCATGTATTCTTCTAGTATAGTGTTTGCACCGTGAACTTTCGCTAGAGAAAGTGTTTTTTGATCAATATTTTCTAGCTTTAGTTGTATATTATATTTTTTAGCGCATTTTATATATTCAATTATTAATGATAAGCCTGAGCTATCGATTTTTTTACATTTTGAAAAATCAATTCTCCATATATTGCCTAGCTTAGTCAGTTCTTTTTTGTATGTCTTATAGAGTTGTGAAACTGTTTTTAGAGTCAATTCTGATTCTATAACCCATTTATTGTTATTTATTGTTATCATTCTATACTTTGAAGATTATAGTTTTTGTCTAAAAGTTTTGGATATGTTTTTTCTTTGATTTTTTGAGTAACTTTTTGAGCAGCTTCTGTCATTTCTGGAACAGTTTTATAGGCTGCAAATTGTTGTTGATATGTTCTTAGAATACTTACACCTGCAACATCAAAGTCATATATATGCCATTGATTATCTTTTTGGAACATTTTCACTGCAAAGTCAGAGCTTTGATTGTTATCAATGTTAGTAATTTTACCATTTACTACAACTATAGGCTTTTTCTCCCAGCTATTGTCATCCTTGTTGAATGGGAATAGCGTCAATCTATATTTTCCTGCGTAGGCAACATTTTTAGCATACATAAACGCTAACATCTCAGTTGCTGAACGTATAAATTGTTTTTGTTCCTCTGGTGTTGCTTGTTTCCATTTTGGAGTGCCAACTACAAGTTGAGCAATCACTTTAGGTGCAACAATTGGAATAATTTCTGCATCAACAAGGCGAAGTAATTTATATGGGTCTTGTTTGTACTCATCAGCATTTTTGATTAGCTTATCTTGAGTTTTTACTATAGTTCTATTGAGCATATCAACAGGATTCTCTATAGCCCAAGCACTTGATATGGTTACCACCATAATTACAAACAAAATTGAAATTTTACGTAGCATAGTCAGTTTCCCTAGATTTAATTTACGAGCATAAATTTTAATACAAAAACAATATATTTAAAAGTAGCAAATTACATCACTTGCCTTTGTCTTCATCTTTTCCTGCAACAAAAGTATTTATCAGTGACCCAAGATCTAGAGCAGATTGCGTGTTCTCTAGCTCTATTACACTACCTTGGTGTAAATACTTATCTTGCTCAGAGTTATTTTCAGTATCACCAATACCAGCTATAGACATTATATCTTCACTAGGAGGAGTTAAAGCAACATAGTTATCTCCTAATATACCTGACATTGCTATTGCAGCAGAGTAGTTAGCAGGAATTTTCTTGTCGCTATTTATTGCTATAGTGACCGCAGCCATAAAGCCATTATAGGTTTTTTCTAACGAAATTTTTGTCACTCTACCTACTTCTACACCAGCAATTTTCACAGAAGCATTTGTGCGTAGAGATCCCACATTTTTAAAATCCGCTTCAATTGTATATTCGTTTGATCCAAAGGATTTAAAAGAGGTTCCACTTACTTTGAATGTTAAAAATATAAGGCATAAAACGCCTATAATGATAAAAATCCCTACAGAGGTTTCAAAATGCTTGTTCCTCATTAAATTCCTCCAAACATAATTGATGTTAAAATTAGATCTGCACCTAACACACTCATGCAGCAATATACTACTGTTTTTGTCGTGGCTTTAGCTATGCCGTTTGAATCGGCAATACAATAATAACCTTGGTATAATGCTATCCATGCAGTTATGAATGCAAAAACCAAACTTTTAATAATACCGTTTGTAATATCTGAGATTGTGACAGATGATTGGATATTACTCCAGAACTCTCCATAACTTATCCCTAATCCAGCTTCTGCGAGTACAAATCCAGCAAGTATTGCAACTGTTGCAAAGATAAGTGCTAAGATTGGTCCACTAATTACACATGCCCAGAATCTTGTGGATAATATAAAGCTAATTGGATTAACATTCATAACCTTTAGGCTATTGATTTGATCAGTAGCCTTCATTAGTCCGATTTCAGATGTGATTGAGCTACAAGCCCGTCCAGCAAAAAGCATAGCAGTAACTACAGGACCAAGCTCTCTTAGAACACTTAAAGCAACCATTACGCCTAGTAGTGAGTGAGCCCCAAATTTTGACAATGTATAGTAACCTTGTAGGCTTAATACTAATCCTATAAAAATCCCAGATGTCACTATAATAATAATAGAGTTAACACCAACTGCTTTTATTTGAGTTATGCAGTCTCTTATGCTTAATTTACTAAAAACTATTCTTAATACAAGATCAATAGATTTTAAAAAACTATATATAAGTGAAATTGTAAGTTTATATATATTATTAAAAACTGACATAATTACCTCAAAATTTCTTTATAAAAGAAGTTTTTATCTACAGAATTTTTACTGTTATTCTCTAGAGGCCTACCAGCCAAAAAATCTTGTATTTGTTTATCTTTACTATTTTTTATATTTTCAGGAGTATCACTAGCTATAACTTTCTTGTTGCCAACTATTATAATATGATCAGAAATGTTCAATGACTCTTGTATGTCATGAGAGACAATTAAAGAAGTCATTCCCAATGATTCATTTAGTGTTGAAATAAGTTCTAATAATTTGTTAAAAGAAGCTGGATCTTGACCTGTGAATGGCTCATCATACATCATGATGTCAGGATCCATAGCTATTGATCTTGCAAGCGCGACTCTACGAGCCATTCCTCCAGATAGTTCACTAGGCATCATGTCAATAGTATGTGCTAATCTAACTGCCTGAAGCTTTAGTAAAACAATATTTCTAATTAGACTCTCATTTAAATTAGTATTTTTACGTAAGGGAAAGGCTATGTTGTCATATACACTTAGATGAGTAAATAAAGCTCCTGACTGGAATAGAAAGCCCATTTTTTTACGCAGTTGAGCTAGATACTTTTCTTTGGTATTTTTTTTGATACTATAATCGTCAATATATATTTCACCACAATCAGGTTTAATCAGTCCGGCGATAAGTTGTAGAATTGTGGTTTTACCAGCGCCAGATGGACCTAAGACTGTTGTTATTTTATTTGTTGGGATCGAAAAAGTGACATCATCATAGATACAACGTTCACCCCTATAGAAAGATACATTTTTGAATTCAATATTGCTCATTATTTAAATGAATAATTAATTGAAGGGGATGTTAACTTCAATAGTCGAATTTTTGCTGCTATCCTCAACTTTTATGTCGATATCGCGAATATTATCTTCAGATAAAGCAACATATTTTTTGACAACTTCAATAATTTCATCTTTAAGTTCAGCAAGTAAATGACTACTTATTTTTGAAGATCTTGGATGTAGTTCATTTCTTTGATGAGCAACAATAATCTGAAGTCTCTCTTTTGCTAAAGATGCGCTTTGCTGTTTTTTACCCAATCCAAAAAGTTTAGCTAACATGGTTACTATTTACCTATTAATTTTTTGAAGAAACTTGTCTTCTGTTCTGTATATCTCATTGGTATATCTTTACCAAGAATTCTATCCACAGCATCAAAGTATGCTTTGGCAGCTATAGTATCATCAAGATGTGTTATAGGGTGCCCACTGTTTGAAGCCTCAAGAATATCTTTGGACTCAGGAATTATGCCTACGATAGGTGTATATAATATTTCACTAACATCTTCAGCCTTTAGCATAGCGCCAGCCTTTGCTCTAGCTGAATCATATCTGTTTAGAAGAAGATGAATTTCTTTGAATTCGCCTTCTTTTTGAGCCTTTAGAGTCTTGCTCGATAACATGCCTAATATTCTGTCAGAGTCTCTAACTGATGAAACTTCAGGATTAGTTACTATGATTGCCGCATCGGCACATCTCATAGCCATTAGAGAACCTTTTTCAATACCAGCAGGTGAGTCACATATAACGATATCAAAGGCTTGTTTTAATTCTTCAATTACTCTATCTACTCCTTCCTCAGTTAGAGCGTCTTTGTCTCTAGTCTGAGATGCAGGAATAAGATATAAATTATCGATTCTTTTATCTTTAATAATAGCTTGATTTATAGTCGCTTCTTCTCTTACAACATTTATCAAGTCATAAACGACTCTTCTTTCACAACCCATAATAAGGTCGAGGTTTCTTAAACCAACGTCGAAATCAATAACAACTGTTTTAAGGTTTCTTTTTGCAAAAGCATATGCAATAGCTGCACTTGAAGTTGTTTTACCAACACCGCCTTTACCTGAAGTAACTACGAAAACCTTACCTTGCTTTTTTTCACTCATTTTAGCTTAAGCCTCTTATTAAAAATTTTAAAAACCTTCTATATGGATTTTGTCATCTTGTAAGTACACTATATATCCATCAGTTTTAGAACTGTCGACAGGTATACTTTCATTGTTAAGTGTAACATATTTACCTGCAATAGATACTAACTCCGCTTTTAAGTCCTTACATACTATTTTAGCATCTTTATTTCCTGAGCTACCAGCGATTACTCTACCACCAACTCTACCATATACAATGATGCTACCATCAGCAATGATTTCTGCGCCATTATTGACATTGGCAGTAACAATTACGTCAGCATCACGAGCATTGATTGATTGGCCAGTACGAACAGGAGAGGTGATTATTTTTGTTGAATAAGACTGTTTTTCATCCTCGGCGTTAGCATCTTTAGCTTTTCCGCCTTTGAGTATGTTGTATCCAGCTTTAGCTAGTTGAGTTTTTATTTCCTTATTATCAACTACAAAGCCTATAGGAACCATACCATTGGATTTGAATGATTCAATAACTTTCTCTAAGAAGTTGATAGTGCACTTTTCACTTTTGTCTATATCACGAATATCAATCGCAAAAGGAGTATTTTGGAAAAAGGATGGTGACTGTGAAAGCTTAGAGTTTAGTAAACTCTCAATCTGTGTAATTTCAGTTACATTAATATTAATGGCACTGATAGTATAGTTACCACCTTTAAAATGAAAAGCTTGCTTCATGTGTAAGGCCTTAAAAGTTTAAGAATGTATCTTATTTGATTTTAGCTTCTTTATACATTACATGCTTACGAACAACAGGATCAAACTTTTTGATTTCCATTTTATTTGGCATTTCTCTTTTGTTTTTAGTAGTAGTATAGAAGTGTCCAGTTTTTGCAGAAGAAACTAATCTAATTTTTTCTCTCATTTTTTTATTCCTTTTTATAAAAAACTTTGATTAAATTTTGTGGCCTTGAGCTCTAAGATCACTAAGAACAGTATCGATACCTTTCTTATCGATGATTCTCATACCTTTTGAGCTAACTTTTAGCTTGATATATTTATTTTCACTTTCAACCCAAAATCTATGAGTATGAAGATTAGGTAAAAATCTTCTTCTTGTTTTGTTTTGTGCGTGAGAAACATTATTACCAGTAGCAGGTCTTTTACCTGTAACTATACAAACTTTAGACATCTAGAAACCCTCCCTGGGCAAATTTATTTATTATTTTTATACAATATCTCGAAGATTTTATTATTTTTTGTATAAAAAGTAAACCTGTAATATAAATAAGTTTTATTGTTTTGTCTGTGAATAATAACTTTTGAGTTTATATTATGGGAGTTCCGCCTGCTTGCTCTGAATCCAAAATATTGCTATTGTAATTAAAGTTGCCTTCTCCTTCATAAGCTTGAGCAGTAGTTGGGTTAACGTATCTTGATGGAGTGCTCGGATCGTAATCTATTTTCTCATTGGCATTGTTTGATGATGAGTTTTGTTGTTTGGATTTATTCATCATGCTAGAGCCTGAAGTAGCAATAGTAGAGCCGGAGCTTGCACTTTTTTCATCTGGTAAGTATAAAGCTCCAGTCTGTCCACATGCAGTTAATCCTAAAATTGATGCAATCGAAATCGCAATAAAAACTTTTTGTTTCATAATATTTATGCTTTTTAGTTATAAATAGATTATTCAAATTTAACAATAAATGATTGTATTAGCAATTGAATTGTTAATTTGACTTTTGAGATGTTAAAATTCAACTCAGTCGACTTTCTGATTTAAAAGTTTATGCAATTTAATGAAGTCAAAGGTGTTGGTGAGGCAACTATTAAAGCGCTAGCTAAATATAATCTGTATAATCCGGATGACCTTTTGACAATCTTCCCTAAAGAGTACAAAGATACTCGTTTTGTCAGCACCATAAGTTCTTTGGTGGCAGATAAGAAGTATCTCATTGAGGGTAGAATAACCAATTTAACATACAAGAAGTTTGGTAAGAAATTCTTACGCTTTATAGTAAATGATGAGACTGGAATTTGTACTATTGTAATGTTTAAATTTTACCCTAATCAAATAGTTGCACTTGAAAATGCTGAATATGTGCGCTGTTATGGTAAAGTCGATTTATCGTTGAATCCACAAATGGTTCATCCAGAATGGGCAGTTATAAAAGATGGTGTGTGTGCTATCAAAAAAGAGTTTTCACCAGTTTATCGGTTAAAAAAGGTCTCTGATAAAGTAGTGTCTAGAATAATTTTATCTTGCCTTAAGAGTAAAAGTGTTGCAGATATTTTACCAAGACAGCTATTGCGTGTATTTGGTTTGATAAGTTTTAGTGATGCCTTGTATTATGTCCATGCTCTTACAGATTCTATAGATGACAAACTTATAAATATTGCTAGATCTTCTATAAAGTTTGAAGAAATGCTTGCCTACAAACTTGCTGAGGAGAGTATTCGTAAAAGCATAACAGATAGTAGTGCTCCAAGATTATCTTTAGAAGAGTCTCAGCAAAATGAATTTTATAAAAAGCTACCTTATCAATTAACCCAAGCTCAGCAATGTACAATCACAGAGATTTTAGCGGATATAAGTCAATCAAGTGCAATGATAAGGCTTCTGCAAGGTGATGTTGGCGCTGGTAAAACAATTGTGGCAGCTATGGCTGTGTATACTGCAGTTAAGTCTGGATATCAAGCAGTTGTGATGGCGCCTACAGAGATTTTGGCTGAGCAACATTATAGTTTTTTTGCATCATATATGGCAGATTTGGATATTGAGGTTGTACCACTATTAGGTAAGTTAACTGTAAAGCAAACTAGAGAAAGTTTAGAGGTTATTAAGTCTAAAAAAGATTGTGTTATTGTCGGAACTCATGCTGTGTTTCAAGAGCGTGTTGAATATTGTAATTTGGGTCTGGTCGTTGTCGATGAGCAGCATAGGTTCGGTGTTGAGCAGCGTTTAGCTTTAATTAATAAATCATCTCTAAGTGATAAGCATTTGGTGCCTCATCAGCTCATAATTTCAGCTACACCTATTCCTAGGACTCTAGCGATGACTCTGTATGGAAATTTGCAATTATCAATACTTGATGAGTTACCGCCTAATCGTAAGCCTATAGTAACAACAGTCTTAAATAGAGCTAAAAAACAAAGTTTGATAGGTAAGGTTAAAGAAGCAGTATCTCGTGGCGAACAAGTATATTGGGTTTGTCCTTTGGTTGAAGAGTCTGAAAATATGGACTTTTTACAGGATGTCAAAACCTTACATAAAGAACTAGCAGAAGCTTTGGGCAAGGAAAATGTGGGTCTTGTATACGGCAGTATGAAATCAAAAGATAAAATACAAGAGATGAGTGATTTTAAAGCCAAAAAGTACACAGTGCTGGTCGCTACTACAGTGATTGAGGTTGGAGTAGATGTACCAAATGCGAGTATTATGATTATTGATAATGCCGAAAGATTGGGTATATCTCAGCTTCATCAGCTAAGAGGAAGAGTTGGTAGAGGGGCAAAGGAGAGTTATTGTATACTGCTTTATAGTGATAGGATAAGTGAAGTTGGCAAGAAGAGACTATCGCTTGTAAGAGAGTCGCAAGATGGTTTTTATTTGGCTGAGAAAGATCTCGAGATACGCGGAGCGGGAGATATCATAGGTAAAGAGCAGTCAGGAGTGTCAACATTTAAGACTTTTGATATAAATGAGTATTATGATAATTATGATAAAATATCTAGTGCTACAGCTATAGTAGAAAGTGAATATCCACATCTAAAAAAGAAATTGGTGGATAAGTGGTTTAAGCAAAGAGTAAATTACGTGGATGTGTGATTATTATGTTATTGGCTAGTGTGGTTGCAATTTTAATTGGTTTGATAGCTACGGTGGTAGTTGTTAGGACTTTGTATAAGCAAAGTGTTAGGAAAGGAACACTTAAATCTAAAAAAGATAAAGTTATTAATGGAGTTATCGTTGGCTTAGTGTTTTTTTGTGTAAGTAGTTTCTCATATGTGCTAATCATAAATATTTGAGGCTTACTTGGTTGCTTTAAGAACTATAGCAAATGGATATAATAAGATTATAAACTTAAAAAACATTCGCTAATATTGCTATAATAAAGGTGAATATTGTATTTAAAAACAAGAGGATTAGCTAATGGCTGTTATCAAGACAGAAGATCTAATAAATAGTGTTGCAGAAGCATTGCAATATATTTCATATTATCACCCGAAAGATTTTATTGATGCAATGTATGAAGCGTACCAACGTGAGGAATCAAAGCCAGCAAAAGACGCGATGGCACAGATTCTTATCAATTCAAGAATGTCTGCTATGGGTAAGCGTCCAATCTGTCAAGATACAGGTATGGTGTGTGCGTTTGTGAAAGTTGGTATGGATGCTA
The DNA here is from genome assembly GCF_018135955.1 of Francisella philomiragia. Classification (NCBI taxonomy): domain Bacteria; kingdom Pseudomonadati; phylum Pseudomonadota; class Gammaproteobacteria; order Thiotrichales; family Francisellaceae; genus Francisella; species Francisella philomiragia. Next base: position 279,663 of record NZ_CP063138.1, read on the forward strand.
AGCTTGATAAAACTGATAGAACAATTACAGAGCTTGTTAATGAGGGAGTGCGTCGTGGCTATAATGATCCACATAACCCTTTGAGAGCATCTATGGTTTTTCCACCTCATGGAGCTAGAAAAAACACAAAAGATAATACGCCAGCAATTGTACATATTGATTTGGTTCATGGTGATAAGATTGAGATTGATATCGCTGCAAAAGGCGGTGGATCTGAGTTTAAGTCAAAATTTAAGGTTTTAAATCCTAGTGATAGCATTATCGACTGGGTAGAAGAGATGCTTCCACAGATGGGAGCAGGTTGGTGCCCACCAGGAATTATTGGTATCGGAATTGGTGGTACAGCTGAGAAAGCTATGCTTCTTGCAAAAGAATCTCTAGGTGAAGAGATTAATATGCAAGATATCATCAAAAATGGTCCTCAAAATGAGACTGAGCAACTAAGATTAGATATTTATAATCGTGTCAATGCTCTTGGTATAGGTGCTCAAGGTCTTGGTGGTTTGACAACCGTGCTTGATGTTAAGGTTAATGAATATCCAACTCACGCAGCATGTAAGCCTGTAGCTCTTATTCCTAACTGTGCGGCTACTCGTCATGTGCATTTCACATTAGATGGTTCTGGGGCGGTTGATTTGCCAGCACCTAAGATCGAAGATTGGCCAGTAATCGAGCAAGCACAAAATGATGATGTTAAGAAAATCAATCTTGATACAGTTACTAAAGAAGAAATCGAAGCTCTTAGATCTGGTGATAATGTTTTATTGACAGGTAAGATTTTGACTGGTCGTGATGCAGCGCATAAGCGTTTACAGGATATGTATAATGCTGGCGAAGAATTCCCTGTAGATCTTAAAGGTAGATTTATCTATTATGTAGGTCCAGTTGATCCAGTTGGTAATGAAGTTGTTGGCCCTGCAGGTCCTACTACAGCTACGCGTATGGATAAATTTACACCATTTATGTTAGAGAAAGCTGGTATTGCTGGTATGATTGGTAAATCAGAAAGAGGTCAGGCTACTATTGACTCTATTGCAAAAAATAAGGCTGTTTATTTTATGGGAGTAGGTGGCGCTGCTTACCTAATCTCTAAATCAATCAAGAAAGCGGAAGTTGTCGCTTTTGAAGATCTTGGTATGGAAGCTATTTATGAGTTTGAAGTAGAAGATATGCCAGTAACTGTTGCTGTAGATTCTCTTGGTGTTTCAGCGCATCAGCAAGGTCCTAAGCTTTGGAAAGCTAAGATTGCTGAAATCAAAAAAGGTTAATTCTATTTGTATCATTCTGTATATTGTGTAAATTTTTATTATATATTTACATATTCAGTAGTTAGTCATTTTTTATTTCTATAAGGTATAGAGGTAATAGATTTATGATGTCTTAATCTTCAAAGAATTAGAATTTAGTGACAAGTATTATAGTGATAATACCAATATATGTGTGGTATATTAAATCTATAATTCTTTTCATTTTTGATAGTTTAGGGAGCAAGATATGAAAAAAATGTTATTAATGTTGCTATTGGCTTCTCCAGTACTTATTTTTGCTGCAGATAGTGCAACAGATTCGAATACAAATGTAGATAATCAAGAGGTAAAGCAACAAAAGTTTGAGGTTAAAAAGCAACAAATCCTTAAAATGTTGCAAGAAAAACAAGCATGTGTAGAAAAAGCTAATTCAAAAGATGATCTAAAGAAATGTAAAGTCCATGGTGGTAAAAAACATAAAAACAAAAAAGATTAATTTATAGTAGGTTTTGATTTTTTGGTATAACGATTTTTTATTAGATTGTGATTTCTATTAAATTTTGTTCTGGGTCAAGTACACAGCTTTCATAATATCCATCGCCTGTGATTCTAGGTTCTCCTATAATTTTAAAACCATCATTTCTTAGTTGTTCTGTTAGTTGATCTACTTTTTCTTTAGATCCTACTGATATAGCAAGATGAATTAAACCAAATCTTTCTGTATTATCGAGATTTAAATTGTTCATGTTTTTTGAGTGCATAATTTCTAATCTTGCTCCAGATTCAAAAGATAAGAAATAAGAAGAAAAGCCTTTTATGGGGTTTATATATTTATCATTTGGTTTTGCATTAAAGTATTTACAATAAAAATCTTTCATTAGTTCAATATCTTTAACCCAAATTGCAATATGTTCTATTCTCATATATTGTGACTGCTTTAATGCCTTGTAAATAATATTATAGCTAAGTTTAGCCATTAATCTTAAGTTGCATATGTGATATATTTTACTTTATTTGTTTTGAAAAAATAAATTGATGCATAAAGATAAAATATTTGAGTTTATAAAGAAGGTTCAAGCAATATCCCATACGGGTGTTGTTTATTCTAAATGTCCATATGCCTTGGATAATTACCATGAGCTATTAGAGCTGAGCTCAAAGATGTTACATGAGTATATCAAGTCTGATGTGCAACCTTATGATATATACAGGGATATGTATTATGCAACACCGCAGCCAGGTGTGCGAGTGGTTATTTTTCAAAATAATAAACTTCTAATGGCTGAAGATGCCGATACTCCAAATGAATGGACTATTCCAGGTGGTTGGTGTGATATTGATCTTTCGCCAGTTGAAACATGTATCAAAGAAGTTAAAGAAGAAACGGGTTATGATATTAAAGTGACTAAATTTTTAGCGCTTATGGATAGAAATAATTATACTCAAAGTGAAATTTATAATGTTTATAGTTTGGTATTTGTAGCAGAAATTGTGGGTGGTGAGAATAGCCCAAATTTTGAGGTTAATAAGGTAGATTTTTTTGATATTAATGAGTTGCCAAAATTATCTCATAAGCTTACAAAAGAAGAGCTGGATATTATATTGAAGACATATAAGGATAATACTGTTTATTTTGAATAAAAATTGTATATTGCGGGTTTACATTTAGTTTCTAGGTAAATAGTATTTGTGTAACGTTTTATAAATTGAATTTTTATATTGTGATTTTAGGAGTCAAAATAGCAATTATCTTAAAGTTTATTATTAGCTTATTTGCAATAATTAATCCATTTTCATTAGCTGGAATATATCTTGATACTGTAAAACAATCAGATCAAAAAGAGAAGAACACAATTGTCTTCACAATGATATTAGCATTTTTAGCTATACTTAGTCTAATGGTATGGTTTGGTAAAGATATCTTATCTATTTTTGGTATTAACCAAGATGCTTTTCGTGCTGGTGGCGGGGTGATTGTTTTATTCTTTGGCTTGAGAATTTTGGGAGTATTAGCACAGCCAGTATCAGATACTACAATAAAAAGTGTTTCTGCTAGAGATTTAGCAGTTGTGCCCTTAGCTATACCTCTATTAGCTGGTCCAGGGACAATAGCTACTGTAATTACAGATTCACATGAATATTTTGCAACTATTGAGTCAAAGGTTATTGCAAATTTATGTTTATTATTCGTGGCAATTGTGTTGTGGCTGTTTTTTAGGTACTTGCCTAAGATATCAGCATTTCTTGGAGAGCATACTATGGATGTTATTTCAAAAATTATGGGTTTGATGCTAGTTGCTATTTCTGTAGAAATGATTTTTGATGGAGTTAAAGGTTTCTTTTATTAGTTTAAGAAGGAGAATAATATGATAAAGGTATTTGGGATAAATAATTGTACAAGTGTAAGATCTGCTCTTAAGTTTTTTGAGGAAAACGGCAAGAAAGTTGAATATATAAATCTCAGAGAAAATAAACCTACTTGGCAAGAAATGAAAGATATAAAACAAATTGGTAATTTTCAGGTAATAGATTTATTTAACTCTAAAGGTAAGCTTTTTACGGAAATGGGTCTTAAAGAAAAAATTGATGGCTTATCAGAGCAAGAAGCATTTGAGCTTTTAGTTACCGATGCCCTATTATTTAAAAGACCTTTAGTTGTAGATGGCAACTATGCTAGAACTGGCTGGAATAAAAAAGAATACGAAGAAAAATGGGGTTAGAATAGTTTAAAATTTGTGATGTTTTATTCTGTTGCGTCAGATTTTGCTTTCTCAATTTGTGCATCTAGGCTAGCTGCTTTTGAAAGATTTTGTTGAGCTTCCGCATTTAGAACATTTGCCTGATCTTTGTCATACTGAGACTTAGAAGTATCAGCTTTAGCTTCTTTATCAAGATTTCCAGCATCAGTTGTTAGTGTATTAGCTTCTAATTGATCTTGTTTAGCCTGTTCATTTAATTGACTTTGCTGTTGTTCTAGATCTTGCAAAGCACGTTCTTTTTTATTCGGACCACATGAAGCAAGTAAGCTTACACATATTACAGAAGTAAGTATTATTCCTGATAATTTTTTTATAGTCATTGGTTATTCTCCTAACAGTTATTAAAATCAAATTGACACAAATTGATTAGTATCATTTTAATTATGCTAAATGAATAATTATTAGTAAATACTAAATGGTTAATTTTTTATTAAAAATTGGCGGTTATTTCTTGAGCGAGTAATGAATAATTTCTAGTGATAGTGCCTTTAGAATAAATTGACGGCATGAAGAAACATGATTGCACAGAAAATTGTAATAATGCCGGCAGTAATATTTAGCTCTTTTCTATTGCAAAAAACAGATATTAAAAACCAGACTAAGATACCTGTAGCAATACCTGTTGATATCGATGATGCGAGAGTCATCATTATTATGGTGAAAAATGCCGGTGTAGCTTGAACGAAGTCATTCCAATTAACATTTGCTACTTGTTGCATCATCATTATACCTATTAGGACTAATGCTGGAGAAATCACTTCTATAGGGATAGAGCTAATTAATGGTGATAGGAATAAAAATGGTAAAAACATTAAACCCGCAAAGATAGCTGTAAGACCAGAGCGAGCTCCTTGAGCAATACCTACACCAGATTCTACAACTACTGTAGATGGACTAGATCCTAGTATGCCAGATACTGTAGCGCTTGTAGCATCAGCAAGGAAGGTTTTCTTTAGTTCTTTATCTCTATGATTGTGCTCTTTTTGCATACTTCCATATAAGCTTGATATGGTTCCAGTACCATCAAAAAGACTTAAAAAGCAGAACGTGAATATTGTTGGCAAAATAGCGAATTTTAAGCCACTTATAAAATCTATTTGACCTATCAAAGAGAAATCAGGAGCACTTACTATAGTAGTTGGTAGAGCTATTATTTTTTCATGAGAAAAATGCTCTAAAGGTATAGAGAATATATAGCCTATTATGATTACTATAATAATTGGGGCAGGAATTTTTTTTATGAAAAGTATTACTAATAATATTAAACAGGCCATAAATAATATGGTATGTGGATTGATGCTATTTAAAGTTAATAAGCCTTCATTAGAAGTAATAAAGCCACTATTTATAAAGCCGATATATGCAATAAAGAGTCCAATGCCAGCTCCTAGAGATTGCTTGATTGACTTAGGGAGGCTTAGCATGATTTTTGTACGAATATTTAAAATTACTAATAAGCTAAATATTATTCCTGACCAAAATGTTGCGCCTAATACGGTTTGCCATGGTAAGTGATACACTGATACAGCAGTATATGAGAAGAAAATATTCATTCCCATACCAGGAGCTACTACAAAAGGATTGCGTGTAAATAATCCCATAATTATGCTACCAAAAGCAGATACTAAGATTGTGCTTGTTACCAAAGCATTGCTAGGCATACCAGCAGCAGCTAGTATTTTTGGATTTACTACGATGATATAAGAAATCGCTAGAAAGGAAGCTAATGCTGCTAGGAATTCTTTTTTTATTGAGGTGTTATTTGCTTTTAGATCAAAGAATGACTCTATTGTTTTCAACATATTTTACAGCTAAATCACTAAAAGCTATATTGTAGTAATTAGTATGATAAAAGTCTATTTGGTTTTGATGTTTAGCAAGATTTTTTATATTCAGAATATAGGTTGTCTAATTGTTGTCTAATATTGATTCCTATATTTCTATAATCACACTCGCGTAAGTTTGCTAAAGAAACTCTAGCAGAAGGATGTAGATCATCAAAGCCATTACCAGGTAGAAGTACAATCCCCGTTTCAGATGCTAAAGTTTTTAGCATATCATTAACACTATGATTTTGTATTAACCATTTAGAAAAAAACTTATCATAAATTACAGTTGAGAGATGTTCTAAATCTAGAAGTGTATAATATCCAACATTATCTGAATTATAATGGTGCTGTATCTTAGGTGATATTGAATTAAATAAGATATTATAGCGTCTTCTGATAAGCTTTTTTGCTTCTTTACGATATATATCTTGATTATCTAATAAGCTAGAAAGTGCAAAAAGGCTCATTTGTAATTGTTGAGGTAGTGAGATACCAGCAGTATGATTTAGGGCAACAGAGCGACTATCAGCTACTAATCTATCAATAAACTTTAATGTTCTTGAATTTGTTGTAAGAGAGCTGTAATGCTTATCAAGCTCTTGCAGTTTTTTATCATCAAGTTCGCTAATTAGTTTATCAAAAATATTGTCTTTGTGTAGGGCAATCGTACCGATACGCCAACCAGTTGCTCCAAAGTACTTGGAGAATGAGTAAACGCAAAGGGTGTTGTAGGCGCATTTTGAGAATAATGATTCAAAGTCATCTGAAAAAGTTGCATAAACATCATCGGTAATAATCATTAGGTCAGATCGGTGATTTTCGATGATATTCGCTATTTTGTCTAGAACAGAGTCGCTAATTTTGACAGATGGTGGGTTACTTGGATTTACTAAGCAAAGAGTCTTGATAGTAGGATCAAGTAGCTTTTCAAGTTCTTTGTCAGTAACTTGCCAATCTGCTTGCTCATCAGCATAGATGTGAACTATAGTATTGTTATATTCTGGAAGTTCTGGAATTTCAAGATATGGTGAAAAAATAGGGCTAATCATCGCTATTTTATCATTGGCATTAAGCAGACCATTTATTTTCGCAGATTGGAAAATATATGTCATAGCAGCAGTACCACCTTCTGTCGCAAAAATATCAAATTCTAGTGGAATATCCGTATTCTTATAGAGTTCTTCACGCAGATAGTACATTACTATTTTTTCGGTGATAGAAAGCATCCTTGGTGGCGAAGGATAGTTACATCCAAGATATGCATTAGTCATTTCATATAAGAAGTCTTCTTTATTGATGCCTAAATGATCATCAACGAAAGAGATTGCAGCTTTAAGAAAACTAATTCCATCTAGCTTATCATTAGCCATGCAGTAGAAATCAAATCTTTCTAATATGCCTTTTTTCTCAGGTAAGCCACCAAAGATGTTATCAAGATAGGAGTAGGATCTTTCAGATTCTTTAAGTGCAAAGTCTCCAAGGCGTAAGAAAGCATGTCTTGGAACAGTTGCCAAAAAAATAGGATTGCCACGACCAGCATTCAACATTAATCTATCGGCTTTACTTGTTGCTAATTTTATTAATTCATCTTTAAATTCAAATGGACTTAAATCTTGTTGACTCATGAAAATATCCTTTTATTTGGGTATGATTGTGACTAATGCAACTATAATAGGACCCCATAGTGTCAGCCATATATTTGCTAAAGCATAAGATGATGTGAATGGAATTACAGGGGTAGCGTTGCCAGCTCGTTCTAATAGAGCTGCAAAACCAGGATTTGCGCTTCTACCACCAGCAATAGTTGCTAATAATACAATAGGGTTTTTGATTTTAAGTAAATAGTACGATATGTAAAAAGAAATTACTTGAGGTATGATAGTTACACCAATACCCAAGAAAAATAGTGTAAGTCCGTGCTCTTTGATGGCGATTATGGCTTGAGGTCCAGCAGTAATTCCAACACTAGCTACAAATATTGCTAAACCGAAGTCTCTGATAAAATTAGAAGCCCCTAATGGTAGATTGCTAAATTGAGGTTTCACTGATCTGATCCAACCAAAAATCAAGCCTGATAGCAAGCAACCAACACCAGCGCCTAAAGTTATTGAAATACCAAAGATATTGAAACTTATTAGGCCCAAAATATAGCCTAAAACCATTCCTAAACCAAAGAAGATGAAATCAGTGATCGGAGCTTCAGAAATATAAGTCCCTATTTTGTCGCTAATTTTATCAAGATCTTCTGGTTTGCCTACTAATACAATTTCATCACCTCTTCTTAGCTTTAGTTCGTTAGAAATAGGAAGCTTTTGACCAGAACGAATAATTTTTTGTAAAAATACTCCATAGTAGTTTTTGTCTTGAATTATAGTTTTGATTTCTTGGATAGTTTTGTTGAAAAGATTCTTGTTTGTTAATATCAAAGATCTTTTTTCTTCAATAAAGTTGAATTGCTCAGGTTTGGTAACTTCATCATCATTTGAAATGATAGATTGTATGTCTAAATCTTCGTAGAATGTTATGGCTACTATATCATCAGTATTTATGTTGGTTTCAGGGGTTATGGTTAGTAGCTTATCATTACGAATGATATTTTCTATTACTACTTTATACTCATATGCTTTATATATTTCTACAACTGATCTGTTTAGTAGTTCTGAGTTGTGACTAATTCTATATGCTCGAGTAGTGTATTCGCTAAAAGCAGAGAATTGACCAGCTTCTAAATCCAAGCTACCATCTGATTGTTCAGTCGCTAGCTTAATAGCTTCTTTTCTGACATCCCATCTCATTATAAGGGGGAAGATTGTAGCTAATAGGATAATTGGCCCAAAAGATCCAAAGATATAACATACTGCATATCCAACGGCGACGTTAGCTTGCATTGTATGAATAATTGACTCTGGCAGTGAGTTTATGGCAGCTATTGCATTATTTGCTGAACCTATCATGGCTGATTGAGTTAATCCTCCAGCACCTAATCCAGCTGCAGTACCTTTATCTAATTGGAATATCCAAGCAAAAGCTAATACACATATTAACCCTAAGAGACATGTTATAGTCGAAGAAGCTAACAATAAAAAAGTACTTTTATTTAATGATCTAAAAAATTGTGCCCCTCCTTGATAGCCAACGGCATATATAAATAAAGCAAAAAACAAAGAGCCTATCTCTGGTGGAATCATAATATTAAGTTGTCCTATGATCACTCCAATTATCAGAGATCCTGAAATACCACCTAATACAAAAGTCTTATATTTTATCTTTCCGAGTAGATAACCAATACTCACTGTTAAAAATAGTGCTATGAAGGGATTTTTGAGTATGTTAAGCACTAACTGTAGAACCATCTTGAGTCTAAGTATGACTGCATGTGTAAAGTATAGCAGACCTTAGTAGTTATGGTAATTACTGAGTTGCGATTTATTGTGTATTTATATATCCACCTGGCACTGATTCGATCAGCGATTTGAGTTCGAGTTCAAATAGGATTGGAGTTATTTCCATATAAGGAAGTTTTGACTCAGTAACTATTTTGTCAATCGTTGTGAGCCCCTGACCTATAATGTCTAGAATTACTTTTTCGGAGTTGCTTAGGTTTGGATCATTGTCAGTCATTTTTGTAGAAGTTTCTTGTAAAGAGTTGTTTGGGTCAATATTTATCTCTTCTAAAATATCATTAATATCACAAACAAGTTTCGCTCCTTGTTTGATTAACTCATTACAGCCTTGACTTGATGTACTAAAAATACTTCCTGGTACTGCAAATACTTCTTTGTTTTGTTCAAGAGCATGTTGAGCAGTTATTAATGAGCCACTTTTGCTAGCTGCTTCAATTACAACTACTCCTTTAGATAGTCCACTAATTATACGATTTCTCTGAGGGAAAGTATAACGTGAAGCTGTTGTTCCCAGAGGTAGTTCAGATATTATTAATCCATTATTGGAAATAATATTGCTATATAGTTCTCTATTTGAACTTGGGTATATAATATCAACTCCAGTACCTACTACCGCAATAGTGTTTAAACTGTTTTCAAGAGCATATTTATGAGCTAGAGTATCTATTCCATATGCTAGTCCACTCGTTATTGTGATATTTGAGTCTTTAAGTTCTTCGCAAAGTTTGCAGGTGGCATTCTTTCCATAAGTAGAGTTTTTTCTTGCACCAACAATTGCTAATTGAGCAGTCTCTAAAAGCTTTGTATTACCAGTACAATATAATACAAAAGGAGGATTGCTAATATGTTTGAGACTTTCTGGATAAGCTTGATCTGTGTATGTTATCAATTTATTATGACTATTTTCTAGCCAGTTATACAGCTTGTCAAGATAGCCTAGATACTTTCTGTCGTTGAGATATTCTATGCTTTCAGAACGTAGCGATAAGCTTTTAGTATATTTGTTTGGATTATCAATAATATCATTAAAGTTAATGTTAAGCTCTAATGCTTTTAGAAGACGACTGTTGCCAAAGTATGGAGTGCATGAAAGAGCTATGATAGACCGTGTGGTATTATTCATTATAGTCGAGTTGTTGCCATTGAGTTGCTGGTAATTTCTTGTAGTGAATTTACGATTATTGCTATAGAGTAGTTGTTTGATTCTCTATATATAAAACCGTAACCTATATATTTAGGTGGTATAGGAAATCCATCAGTTCTACTCTCTGGTTCGTATAATATAACTTCTGCTCCTAGCTTTAGGCCATCAGTAGCTCCTTTATTAAGCAAAATGCTATTGTAAGAAGAGGAGAATGTGTTTGTATTCATGACATCTTCGAGTACATTGGCTGTTACTTTACTATTCATTTTAAAGGTTTGACTTGGAAGTTTCTGATCTGCAATAGCATCAGGTATAACATAGTTACCAACACTAGCCTCTCTAGTTAGATTGGTAATTGTCAGAGCTGTTATACCTTTGTAAGTATGATCATATTTTGCTGTTCCTAACCTATAGTATTTTGTATCATCATTAAATGATGATAGTGGCTTAGGCTCTGAAATAATAATAAAGTTTTTGTTATCGACATTTTGAGGATACTCTTTGTTTGCAAAAATCTTAAAGCCTATGCTAAGCACAGGTCTTTTTTCTCTGGAATCATATATTCTCGATACATTATCAACTTCATTACCATTTAGTAAGTAAACATTTGAAAAGAACTTAGTGTAATCCGCAGGCTTCACATGTTTTAGATTCTGTTCTATATTATCTATTTGTTCGATTAGCCTGCTTTTTAGAGTGATTTCAACTCTTTGGTTTATTGCTCTATTTAAACTTGTATCATTTGGAGCAATAGGGTCTTGATAACCTAGAGCCTTGATTATAATACCATTGTTTTTATCTAATCCTCTTCTTACAAGATACTCTTCAACACTTTCTGCACGATTTTTAGATAGTCTGATATTATATTCAGTTAGTATGTTTTTGTCAGTTAGAAGTTTTGACTCTACTTTTCCAGCATATCCTCGTATTGTAAATGTTGTAGTGTCTGTAAGCTTCAGGTATGCGTATAATTTATTCAGAATTTGTTTGGCTTGATCATTAAGGTTATAGCTATCAGCATCAAATTTTATATTTGTTTGAATTAGATCTGGGCCTTGCTGTTCTTTTAGGCATATAAAAGACTGGTTAGATTCTATTAACTTTTTTGTACATGGTTCTAATGTTGGGAAGGAGAGGTTTTCATCACTAGGGTTTTCACTCCCTGTAAAAGTTTCACAACCTGCTATAGCAAATACTAGTAGCAATACTATGGCAAAGTTAAATAGTTTTTTCATAAGTAGTAATAAAGCTTGTAATTTATTAATACGATTCTACTATAAAGTTTTTGTTGAGAATAGTATTTGTAGCTAAGGTTGTTAACATATATCCATAAAATCAAGTTGTTATGTAAACAAAAGATGAATAAAATCTCTAAATATGGTATCTTGAAGTTCAAAAATTATAATTAGAATTTGTATGAAAATAACTTCAGATAGCTTTGTGAAAATGCATTTTAAATTTAGATTAAAAGATGGTTCTATAGCTGAAGATACAGAAAACTATAACAGGCCTTTTATATTTCAAATGGGTCAAGGATGCTTTACTGATAAAGTTGAAAATGAGTTAGAGGGTGCATCCATTGGCGATAGTAAAAGAGTTGTTTTAATGCCAGAGGAGGCTTTTGGAGAAAAGCATCCTGCAAGTATATACTCTGTGCCTAAATATAGATTTCCAAAGGATATGGAGTTAGAAGAGGGCTTAATTGTATCATTTAGCCAAAAAGATGGCTCTAAGCTACCGGGTTTGATTACGGAAATCAATGAAAATGATGTTACGGTAGATTTTAATCATCCATTATCAGGTCAGATAATTGTATTCGAAGCTAAGATTTTAGATATAGCTGAAAAAGAGGAAGATTTAGGTGAAGATATTATTAGCTAATCCAAGAGGCTTTTGTGCAGGTGTTAGTAGAGCAGTTGAGACTGTTGAAAAGGTTTTAGAAGTTGAAAAATCTCCTGTTTATGTACGTCATGAAGTTGTTCATAATAAGGTTGTTGTAGATTCTTTGAAGAAAAAAGGTGTAGTATTTGTTAAAGAGGTTGATGAAGTTCCAGATGATGCTGTGTGTATATTTAGTGCTCATGGTGTCTCACTACAGGTTGAAGAAGTCGCAGCTAAAAAAAATCTTGTTCTATACGATGCTACATGTCCATTGGTTACTAAAGTCCATAGAGGTGTTCGCCTAGCAAGTAATAATGATGCTGAATGTATTTTGATTGGTCATAAAGGACACCCTGAAGTTCAGGGTACTATGGGTCAGTATCGCAGTAAAAAAGGAGCTATATATTTAGTCGAAAGTGAACAAGATGTTGCTAAGCTAGATATAAAAAATCCTGATAATCTATATTATGCGACACAAACCACTTTATCTGTAGACGAAACTCAGGGAATTATAGAGTCCTTAAAAAATAGGTTTCCAAATATCAAAGGGCCAAAAAAAGAAGATATTTGTTATGCAACACAGAATCGTCAAACAGCAATAAAGTCAATGCTTAAAGAAATAGATGTCTTAGTTGTTGTAGGCTCACAAAATAGCTCGAATTCTAATAGACTGAAAGAGCTAGCGACACTAGAAGGGATTGATGCTTATTTGGTAGATAATCCTGCGGATATTAAAAGCACCTGGTTTGAGAATAAGAAAGTTTGTGGAGTCAGTGCTGGAGCGTCTGCACCTGAGTATCTTGTTCAGCAGGTGATTACAGAGATATCTAGAGTTTGTGAAGGTGATGTTGCTGTTGAGGAGTTTGATGGTATCAAAGAGGAAGTTTATTTTCCTCTTCCAAGACTTCTGAAGCAAAAAATTATTGGTACTAATTAAGGAAAGGTCTTATGCAGAGATCAGTTAGAGGTGCAACAACAATAGAAAAAGATACTAAAGAGAATGTTTTAAGTGCGACAAAAGAGCTTTTGCAGCAGATGATAAGCCGTAATAACATTAAGTCTGAAGATATTGTTAATATTATATTTACTGTAACTAGAGATATTGAATCCGAATTTCCTGCTGTTGCAGCTCGTGAGGTGGGTTTAGTTAATGTTCCTTTGATTGATTGCCAACAAATGGTACGTGAAGGAGCATTAGAGTTTTGTATTAGGATTATGTTGACATATAATACAACTAAGTCGCAGCTTGATATAAATCATGTATATTTGCATCGAGCACAGGTGTTGCGACCAGATTTGTTAATAAAGTAGTAGGATTATAGTTATGTGGTTATTAGAAAATATTGATATGAAAAAGTCAAAATATATACTTCCTAGTTTGTTTACTAGTGCAAGTTTGTTATTTGCCTTTTTAGCTATTATTGCTGCCTTTCAAGGCAACTTTATATCATCTGCAGTTTATATGTTATTGGCAGGTTTTGCTGATGCATTTGATGGTAGAGTTGCAAGATATACTCACACTCAAACAGAATTTGGTGCTGCATTAGATAGTCTTGCTGATGTGGTTTCTTTTGGGGCGACTCCTGCTTTAGTGATGTATTTTTGGAGCTTACATAATTTGGGAGCTTTAGGAGCAGCTATTGCATTTTTATATTTACTTGCTGTTGCTCTGAGATTAGCAAAATTCGATACTATGCCTGCTAGTGATAACTCAGAAGAAAGCATGCTTGAGCGTCGTTTATACTTTTATGGTATGCCTTGTCCAGCTGGAGCTGTAACTATCTCAGGATTGATTTGGATGGGTCAAAGATTTTTAGTTGGTGACTCTACATTCTTAAGTATTGTGGTTGTTGTTCTTACAGCATTTACTGCGCTATATTTAGCATTTATGATGGTTAGTGATATTAAATTTAGAAGTTTTAAAGATAGTGATGGTAAAGGTAACATTAGTAAGCTATATGTTATTTGTTTTATACTAATAATTTTGATGTTATTTACAATGCCTGATAAATTACTGTATTTTATAATGATTGGTTATGCGTTATCTGGTCCGGTATCTCATTACAGATATAAGCAGAAAATCAAAAATAGTGACTTTAATGAAGATTCTGTAGTAGATGGTAAAAAAATTATAGATGCTGATTAGTGTATAGAGTTATTCTTTAATTGTAACAAAAGCATCGTGGCTAGCATGGCCTTGTTCGCTTATGATGCCCGCAGATACTCCCCCAGGTTGTTGCATGTATCCTGGTTCATTAGAATCTAAGTTTTGGTCAGTTGGTGGAGGAGCTACATAGCCAAAAGAGTCTCCATTTGAGTTTGAACATGATATCAAAGCTGTAGCAACTAAAGCTAATACTAATAAAGTCGTTTTTTTCATTACATATCAATCTGAAATTTTATTATTTATAAATAATAACAGATTTATATTTAATTTAGATGCATTAAATGGTTTATAATTTACATTAGTTTACGTATAATTAGCGACAACACGCGCGAAAATATATGAAAATATAAATCTGTCAGGAATATTTATGGATAATTCTATTTCTCTAATTCAATTAATTTTACATGCTAACTTTATAGTTCAGCTTATTATGTTAGGCTTAGTGGCCATGTCTGTTTACTCTTGGGCTATTATGTTTGAAGTTAACAATCGTGTAAAAAAATATCGTAATGAACAGGTCCAGTTTGATAAGTTGTTCTGGGCAGGGCATCACATACAGAAACTATATGACTATTATCTTCAGCATAAAGAGAATATCTTTGGTAAATCAATAATATTTTGCTCAGGTTTGAGAGAGTTTAATAATCTTAAAGATACTGGGATACTAAGAGGAGATACCATTCTAGAAGGTATGGAAAGAACAGTAAGTATAGCTATAGCTCAAGAAGCTAAAGAGCTAGACAGAAAATTACCAGCCTTAGCTACTATAGGCGCTGTGTCTCCATATATTGGACTAGTTGGTACTGTTTGGGGTATTATGTCGTCATTTAATACTTTAGGCGGTGTAGAACAAGCTACTATTTCTGTAGTTGCTCCTCATATTGCAGAAGCATTGATTGCTACAGCATTAGGTCTTTTTGTGGCAATTCCGGCAGTTATTGGTCATAGTAGGTTGTCTAATCAGGTTGATGATGTTTTATCTGGTTACGAGTCGTTCCAAGATGATCTATGTATATTACTTTTGAAGGAAGCGCATAGAGATGAACTGCAACAGCAACATCAAGAAAGCTTTTAAATAAAGGCTTTTTAATATGAAAAAGAGAAACAAAAGATTTTTTAGAAAAAAAAGACCAATGGTACAAATCAATGTAGTACCTTACATTGATGTAATGTTGGTGCTTTTGGTTATTTTTATGATTACAACACCTATATTAACACAAGGTGTAAAGGTCGATTTACCTAAAGCTCAATCTGAGAAAATACCTTCTAACGATAGTAAGCCTATTGTTGTTACTGTCAACAGGGATGGAGAGTATTTTGTTAATCAAGGAGTTAGTGATCCAAAAGCACCACTAAGTGCTAGAGATCTTACGAATGCAGTTGTTAGTTTATCTCAGCAATCTCCTGGTAAGCCCGTATATGTACGAGGTGATAGTAGTGCAAGTTATGGTGAAGTAGTAAAAGCTATGGCTCTGATACAAAGAGCAGGTGTAGATAAAGTGGGGTTAGTCACCGAAGATGGCAAATCTTAATTATCAAAAAATTATTCGTTTCTGTAAAAAAACAGTCGATGAAAATCCATTCTTAGTAAAAGCAATACTTGTACATATTGGTATTGTAATTTTGCTATATACGCTAGCCTTTATAAGTGATCTTAAGTTTGAAACTAGTCAGGCAGCTTTGAGTGCGCAGGTTGAGAATACACCTAAGAAACTTCAGATTATTCAAGCAACATCGATAAGTAGTAGTGAGTTAGACAAACAAATTTCTGCTTACGAAAATCACCAACAAGAATTAAAACAGGCTAGAGAAGATATTAAGCAAGCAAAAAAACAAGCTCTTATAAAGCATCAACAAAAATTAAAAGAACAAGCTGAGGCCGAGAAAAGAGCAAAGTTGGAAGCAAAGCAAAAGGCTATTTTAGAGGCTAAGAAAAAAGCCCAAGAAAAAGCGAAACGTCAAGCTGAACAAGAGAAACAGGCTCAAGAGGAAGCTCAACGTAAGAAAGAGCTAGAAGAGAAAAAGAAAGCCCAAGAAGAGGCAAAACGTAAAAAACAACAAGAGTTAAAAGCTAAACAAGAAGCCGAAGAAAAAGCTCGTCAAGAAAGGTTAGCTAAAGCAAAAGCGGAAGCTATCGCATCAGCTAAGCGCGAGGCGGCTAAAAATCAGGCAGATTTAGCGGTTAGTAAGTATGTTACGGAATATACTGATAGAGTTGGTTCAAACTGGATTAAAGATGATTGTAGAGGTATATATGATTTACCAAGAGCAATAATCAGAAATGGAGAGTTTATTAAGCTCACTGGAACTTCAGGTGATTATAGTTGTGATCAGTCACTTATAGATGCTATCAAAAATACAACACCACCTGAGATTACAAATCCTATAGCTAGAAGAACTATACAAACAGAAAATATAAGCTTTATATTTAAACAAAGTTAATGAGGAATAATATGAGAAAAATCATTACCGGCTTCTCGATATTTGTTTTTTTGATTTCTAGTCTGTACGCAGACTTAGTTGCTGAGGTAACTACTGGAGTAATTCAAAAACCATTGGTAACTGTGATAAGTAATAATGTTGTAGATCAATTTCCTCAACAAGTAAATTCTATAATAGTTTCAGATCTTAATCATAATGGTAAGCTACAAGGTGATGACTCTATTAAGTATGAAATTAATCAAAGTCAGAATATACCTTGGAAGAGTTTGAAGTCTGATTATGTTGTTTTAACAAAATATACAAAAGATTCAAATAATAGCTACACTGTTGAAGTACAGATATATAAAAGAAATGATACAAGCTATATCAGATCTATAACATATAAAAATATAAGTACATCTTTGGTAAGACCTTTAGCTCATAAGGTTGCTAATTATGTATACCAAAAACTTACTGGAGAGCAAGGCTTCTTCTTGACAAAGTTGGCATATGTGCAAGTAAGTAATCCTTATGCTAGATATGGCAGAATTTATGAGCTTGTGATATCTGATTATGATGGGTATAACAAACATACTGTTCTTAGACAGAGTGATAATCCAATAGCTACACCATCATGGTCGAATGATGGAAGATATATAGTTTATTCAAGCTATAGTGGCGGTAGCATGGGTGTGTACACTTTAGAGATAGCTACAGGAAAAGTTACAAGGATAACTAACTTCAAAGGAATCAATAGTTCGCCATCATTCTCTCCTAATGGCAAAGAAATTGCTTTAGCTTTATCTAAAGGTTATTCTGATCAAACTAATATCTATATATTAAATTTAGCTACTAAAGCCTTAAAGAGAATAACTATAAATGGTATAAATACAGCTCCAAAATTCTCACCAAATGGTCAAAGAATAGTATTCACATCTGATAGAGATGGTCGTCCAAATATCTATGTTGCACCGGTTAACTCAAGATACCCTCAATCATCTAAGCTAAGTAGTAGGATATATCAAGGCTATGAGCCAAATTATACTCCAGATGGTAAAGATATTGTATTCATGAACCAATCTAGATCAAGTGGTACTCAGATAGCAGATTTTAATTTAGCTAATGGAAGTGTAACAAATATTACAAATGGTAAATCAGATAGTTCACCTACAGTATCTCCATTTGGCAATATGATTGCGTATATATCTACAAACTCTAGAGGTTATAGTTCATTAGATATGGTATCATTAGATGGAGACAATCATTTTAATGTTGATACAGCTAATAATGGTAATATTTTAATTCAGTCCCCAAGCTGGTCACCAAAAAACTTTTAAGGAGCTTGTATGAGAGTTTTGGTTAAAAATTATTTTGTTTTAGCTTTAGCTTTAGCTTTATTAATTACAGGTTGTACGTGGTATAAAGGACCTCCTTTACAAGCTAATGCAAATGGTAGTTTAGATGGTTCATCTTTGAATGAAACAAGTGGTCCAGGTTTTATTAGTACGCTTAAAAGTGGTGAAAATTATGGATCAAGTTATACTGGCTATGCAGATGATGGTGGTAATTATGAGGTTTCAAGTTTTGAAAATAGCTAAAAATAGGAGTTAAATATGATGAAAAAAAGTATTGTGAGTATAGCGGTTGTAAGCTCTATGCTTATGTTGGCGAGTTGCTCAAGCACTAGACCAGATAATAGTGATTTAATCAAGGATAAGTATGCTGGTGTTGATAGTTCACAAGCTTTAGAGATGTCTTCGCAAATATATGGTTCTGATAATATGAGCTCAGATCAAGTTGAGCAAATGAAAAAAGAGCTAATGGATATTAACTGTAGATCAGTATACTTTGGTTTTGATAGTTATAATATTACTGATGATGCTAAAGAGTGCTTAGATAAGACAGCGGACTATCTAATAGCGCATCCAGATCAACCAATCAAATTATCAGGTAATACTGACCCTAGAGGTAGCGAGAAATATAACTTTAACCTAGGACAAAAGCGTGCTGAAGCAGTATACAACTACTTATTAGGTAAAAATGTAAATAAAGATCAAATCTGTGTTGTAAGCTATGGTAAATTAAAACCAGCGGCAGAACCAACTCAGTTCTATGATGAGTTCTGTACAGATGGTGTTAATGATACGTGTTCATATAAAGCATCTGAAAAAGCTTTCTACTTAGATAGAAGAACGGAAATTGATTTCGGTGTGAAATGTGATGAGAGTAATTCTTCAAACTAATTAATAACCTTTCATCTCGATTTGTAATTTTATCTTTAACTATTTTTTTATCTCAAATTGTTCTACAATAGTCGCATAATTTTTTGTTTGAATTAAATATTATGATTAAAATTCCTAAAATTGGTTTTGTGAGTCTTGGTTGTCCAAAAAACCTTGTTGATTCTGAGCGTATAATAACTAAGTTAAAAGCTGAAGGTTATGATTTAGTTGATAGCTATGATAATGCTGATATGGTTATAGTTAATACTTGTGGTTTTCTAAACTCTGCTATTGATGAGTCTTTGGAAGTTATTGGTGAAGCAATAGCTGAGAATGGCAAGGTTTTAGTAACAGGATGTCTGGGAAATAAGGCAGATCTTATCAAAGAAAAACATCCAGAAGTTCTAAGTATTACAGGGCCTCAAGATTATGAGAACTTGATAGAAGCGGTGCATACTCATGCTCCGATATTTGCAAATGATTTTGTATCTTTAGTACCACCACAAGGTATTAAGCTTACACCAAGACATTATTCGTACTTGAAAATATCAGAAGGGTGTAACAACACTTGCACTTTTTGTATTATTCCAGATATTCGTGGTAAGCTAAAAAGTCGCTCAATTGACAATATCATGAAAGAAGCTGAAAAGCTTAAAAATGCTGGTGTTAAAGAGCTACTTGTAATATCACAAGATACTTCTGCGTATGGTGTCGATATTAAATATAAGTCCGGTATTTGGAATAATAAAGAATATCAAAGTAATATTTTAGATCTTGCTACTGCTCTTGGCGATTTAGATATGTGGACAAGATTGCATTATGTGTATCCATATCCTCACGTTGATAAAATTGTGCCGCTTATGGCACAGGGTAAGATACTCCCTTATCTTGATGTACCTTTACAACATTCATCTCCTGAGGTTCTAAAAAGGATGAAGCGCCCAGCTCATACGCAAAAAACTCTTGATAGAATCAATAAGTGGCGTGATATATGTCCGGATATAACTATTCGTAGTACATTTATAGTAGGATTCCCAGGTGAGACAGAAGCTGACTTTGAGCACTTATTAGATTTTGCTGAAAAAGCTCAGCTTGATAGAGTCGGTTGCTTTAAGTATTCTGAAGTAGAGGGCGCAAAGGCTAACCAGTTTGATAATCTAATTTCTGAAGAGATCAAACAACAGCGTTTAGATGAATTTATGGGGTTACAAGCACAAATAAGCGCTGATAAATTACAACGATTTGTTGGAACAGAACAGCAAGTAATCATAGATGTCATAAATAAAGATGAAAACTATGCGATTGGTCGTACTAAATATGATGCTCCAGAAGTAGATGGACAAGTAATTATCGGCGATGCGCTAGAAAGAAATCTAAAAGTAGGTGAATTTGCAACCGTCGAGATTACAGAGTCGACTGAGTATGATCTGATAGCTGATTAGTTTCTGTATATTAAACTTTCTTAATATTCATTTATCTGTATAAAAAATCCATAATCTTATTTGTATACTTGTAGTACTAGAGCATAATTTTGGGAGAGTGCTATGAGTGGTAATTTAGTTGTTATAGGTGGCTCTGGTGCTATAGGTCATGCTGTAATTAAAAGACTAAGACAGTTATATCCTAATGCAAATATATATGCATTTTCACGTGCTAAAGTAGTTGATTGTGTAGAAGGAGTAGTCTATAAGCATATTGATTATACTGATGAATCAACAATTGAAAAAGCCGCGAAAGATGTTTATGAAAAATCAGGAGCTATTAATCTAGTTTTTGTTGCTACCGGTATATTACATACTTCCGAGATAAAACCAGAGAAAGCTTTAAAAGAACTATCGGCAGATAAATTCATTGAGCTTTTCAAAGCAAATACAATTTTCCCAGCTCTTGTTGCAAAGCATTTCATACCCAAGTTAGCTAAGGATACTAAGTCTATATTTGCAGCTATTTCTGCACGAGTTGGTAGTATCTCTGATAACCAACTTGGTGGTTGGTATGCTTACAGAGCTTCAAAAGCTGCTTTAAATATGTTTATCAAAACAGCAAGTATTGAAACTAAGCGTTTAAATCCGAATGCTGTAATAGTTGGGCTACATCCAGGGACTGTCGATAGTCATTTATCAGAACCTTTCCAAGCAAGAGTGCCTCAAGGTAAGCTTTTTACGCCGGAGTATTCAGCTAGTAAGTTAGTTGAAGTTTTAGATGGTTTGAAATTAGAAGATAGTGGTAAATGTTTTGCATGGGATGGTGAGCAGATTATTCCATAGTTAAAGTTTTTAGAGGTATTTTTATGAATGATAAGGATATAACGATTAGTGAAATTATAGAAATGGCTTGGTGTGATAAAACATCATTTGATTCAATCAAAAATATAACTGGATTGTCAGAGCCACAAGTTATAAAAATCATGCGAAATAATCTTAAGCCGAGTAGCTTTAGACTTTGGCGTAAAAGAGTATCAGGACGAGTTGCAAAACATCAAAAAAAGCTGAATTATATAAATGCAAGTAGTCTGGTTTAAGCGTGATTTACGCATAAATGATAACTTAGCTTTATCTTTAGCATCTGAAAAAGAAGATGTTTTACCATTATACATAATTGAGCCTAAGCTTTGGCAACAGCCTGATATGAGCCATAGACAATATCTGTTTTTATCAGAGTGTTTAGAAGAGTTAGATAGTGAGCTTACAAAGTTAGGTCAGCCTTTAATTATAATGGTTGGAGACGTTGTAGAGGTTTTTGAGAAGTTAATAAAACAATACTCTATCAAGGATATTTGGTCTCATCAAGAAACTTGGAATGACTGGACATATCAGCGAGATATTAAACTTGAGAAGTTTTTTAAACAGAATGATATTACATGGCATCAACCATATCAAAACGGTGTAGTTCGTTGTTTAGCTGATAGAGATAAATGGGCTTTAGTATGGCATAAACGCATGAGCGAGAAGATCGTTGAAGCACCTAATAAACTTAAATTTATTTGTGAAAATCAAACTAAAATACCTACTGCTGAGAGCCTTGGTCTAGAGTATGATAATTGTTACAAAAGACAAAAAGGCGGTCGAATTCGCGCACTTAGAATTCTTGATAGTTTCTTGTATCAAAGAGGTTGTGGTTATTCTAAAGAGATGTCTTCACCAGTTACTGCCTTTAAAAGTTGTTCGAGATTGTCGCCATATATAGCTTTTGGAGTTATCTCGATAAAAGAGGTATATCAGTTAGCTAATCAGTATAAAAATGAAATCAAAGCTAGTAGTATAAGAAATAAAACAAAGTGGTTAAGCGCAATGCGTTCATTTTTATCGCGCCTGCGCTGGCATTGTCATTTTATGCAGAAGTTAGAGGATCAACCAAGTATTGAATATGAAAATTTGCATTCAGCCTATGATCAACTACGCAAAGAGCCGATAAATCAGCAATATTTCGAGGCATGGAAAACTGGTAACACTGGTTATCCAATGATAGATGCGTGTATGCGAGCATTGATTGCAACAGGGTGGTTAAACTTTCGTATGCGTGCAATGCTCATGAGTTTTGCAAGCTATCATTTGTGGTTAGATTGGCGTGTTACATCGCTATATTTAGCAAGATTATTTACTGATTATGAGCCAGGTATTCATTACTCACAAGTACAAATGCAATCTGGGACTACAGGTATTAATAGTATCCGTATTTATAACCCTATTAAGCAAAGTATTGACCAAGATCCTAATGGTAAGTTTATCAAAAGATGGATACCTGAGCTAGAAAATGTAAGTAATGAAAATATTCATACTCCATGGTTAGAAAAACATAATGCTGTAGATTATCCAGATCCAATCATTGATGAGAAACAAGCACGGAAATTTGCAGCAGATAATATTTATAAAATTAGAAAAGACTCAAAGAATAGTCAAGAAACTAAAAATATTATCAAAAAACACGCCAGTAGGAAAAAGCCCAGAAAAATCAAATCTAAACAACAAAAGGTAGAGAATATTCAAGGGGAGTTATTTTGATGAGGACTTTACGGCTGATTCTAGGAGATCAACTTTCGCAGAGTATTTCTAGTTTGAAAGATTGTGACAAAGCAAATGATGTTGTGATGATGTGTGAGGTAATGCAAGAGGCTAGCTATGTTAAGCATCATAAAAAGAAGCTAGTGTATATTTTCTCAGCGATGCGCCATTTTGCACTACAGTTGCATAAATTAGGTTATAAGGTTTGCTATACAAAACTAGATGATCCAAAGAATACTGGTTCATTTTATTCAGAGGTTAAGAAAGTCGTTGAAAAGCTTGGCGTACAAAAGCTTATTGTCACAGAACCAGGTGAATATCGTGTATTAAAAGATATTCAAAGCTGGCAAAAAGATTTTTCAATAAATGTTGAAATACGCACAGATGATAGATTCTTAGCTACAATAGATGAGTTTGCGAAGTGGTCAAAAAATTATAGGCAACTACGCATGGAATATTTCTATCGTTATATGCGTACTAAGCACGATATTTTGCTTGATAATGATGGTAAGCCAGAAGGCGGACAGTGGAATTATGATAGTCAAAACCGTAAAACACCAAATTCTGGTATGCAAATCCCAAAATCATATAAAAGTACAGCAGATGATATAACTAAGCGAGTAATTAAGCTTGTTGAGAAAACTTTTGGCAATAATTTTGGTGATATTGAGCCATTTAATTATGCTGTTACTAGGGAGCAAGCACTCGAAGCTTTAGATTTATTTATTAATGAGAGGCTTAGCAGTTTTGGAGATTATCAAGATGCTATGCTTGAAGGGCAGGCATGGATGTATCACTCTCATATTTCTATGTATATCAATAGTGGCTTACTGTTACCTATGGAGTGTATAAAGGCTGCTGAAAAAGCATATTATAATGGTAATGCTCCTTTAAATGCTGTAGAAGGTTTTATCCGTCAAATTCTTGGTTGGCGAGAGTTCGTACGCGGTGTTTATTGGTTGAAGATGCCAGATTATCGCGATATGAATTATCTTGAAGCTACGCGTAAATTACCAAGTTTTTATTGGGATGCCGATATTAAGATGAATTGTCTGCATCAGTGTGTCAAAGAAACTAAACAAAATGCCTATGCGCACCATATTCAAAGACTAATGGTTTTGGGAAATTTTGCATTGTTAGCTGGGATTGATCCTAAGTATGTCAATCAGTGGTATTTGTTAGTATATGCAGATGCCTATGAGTGGGTTGAGTTACCAAATGTATCAGGAATGGTACTTTTTGCAGATGGTGGGTATTTGGCAAGTAAACCCTATGCTGCTAGTGGTAGCTATATCAAAAAAATGTCAAATTATTGTGATAATTGTAGTTATAAAATTAGTGAGAAAAATGGAGATGATGCTTGTCCATTTAATTACTTATATTGGGATTTCTTAGCTAGAAATAAATCAAAGCTAGCTAATAATCCTCGTTTGGCAATGATTTATAAATCTTATGAAAAGATGACTAATGAGAAGAAAGAACTAATTAGACAAGATAGTAAAAAGTTTCTTGAGGAATTAGGTATATGAAAAAACAGCATTTGCCTACGAAGGTTTGTGTAGTATGTGGTTTACCATTTACTTGGCGTAAGAAATGGGCAAAAGTATGGGATGAAGTAAAATACTGCTCTGAAAGATGTCGGAGAGCAAAAAATAAAAAGTAAATATTAAAACATGAGGAATATTTTAATCTGGCCGAAGTTATAAGTAAGTCGCTATTTACTAATATGAAAAACAGAAAAAAGCACTAAAAAAAATAGAATTATTTTCTAGTAAAACTTATTTGTAAAATAGTTTACTTTGAATCTGCAAGTTTTTGATTAATTTGATTAAGTATGATTGTTGCATCAGTTTTACTATCATCTTTAATATAAATAGCTGATTGATTAGGATTGTTTTTAGCTGATTGAACTACTATATTAATAGAATCACCTGTTGGCGAAACAGCTTTGATTTCAGATTTTTTTTCATCAACTGTTTGTTCTTTTGTAGTATAATTATTTTCTTTTAATACTTCTGTAGCAGTAGAGAATACGGTTTCTCTATTTTTAGCATAAGCATTGTACGCATCAGGGTTTTCCATCCATTTATATGCTAAAGCCCCCACAGCAACACTGGCTAAGACTAGACCAGTTACAGCTACAGCTTCGGCTGTACACGATGTAATCGCCACTGAAGCAGCTAAAAGAGTTGCGATTGTTATTAGTTTTTTCTTCATCATAATTTTACCTCACGAGGTTGTTGTTTGTGTATGAATTAATAGTCTAACAAATTCATTATATCAAGCTGTTATAGTTTTCCAAACTTGTTTCTTATTTTCGATGTTATAAAAGATGTAAATCTATTTTTATCTTTAATTAGTATATAAAATGGTTTGAAAAAATTAGGTAATAACTATAAAAATGAACTTTATCCAAAAATATTTTGCGATTATAGTTATGGCAGGGGTTGTTTTAGCTATATCAGTACCTTACATATTTATACCATTAAAGCCATATATTACTTATTTGTTGGCTACTATTATGTTGGTAATTGGACTTCATCTACAACCAAAAGATTTTGTAAAAGTCGCTAACCTCAAGGGGAAGCTACTTGTTATATTGTTTTTGAAATTAACTGTTACATCAATAGCTGCTTTTATAATTGGTAAGATTTTTGGGTTGAGTTTAACCGCATTGATAGGTCTAGTTATTGTTGGCGCTTGTCCAGGAGGCACGGCTTCAGGAGTTATGGCTTTATTGGCTAGAGCAAATATTTCACTTACTGTTAGTTTAACTTTCTTAACAACATTGTTAGCACCAATAGTTATGCCACTAATCATCTATTTTTTCTTTGCGAAGAGTATTGAGTTAGACTGGTTTGGTATGTTTGAAACAATGGCAATAATAGTTATCTTACCGATAGTTTTAGGAATTTTAATTAGTAAATTTACTAAACTAAATGATTCAACTTTAAAGAAAATCTCTAGTATTCCAATACTCTTGATTATGCTAATAGTAATGGTTGTAACAGCTTTAAATAAAGATGCTATTATACTTGTGCCTTTAGATATTATTTTGAGCGTTATAATCCTTAGTATATTTGCTAATGTGTTTGGATATTTAATAGGTAAAGTTTTGGGTCTAGATTTTGATAGTAGATTAGCTTTGCTATTTGAGTTTAGTATATTAGATGTTGGTTTAGGGATTGTAATAGCTTTGACCTTCTTTGGTAATCAAGCAGCCATTGCTGCAACTTTTTATGCAATTTGGCAGAATATTATTGGACCTATAATTGTTAACTTTGTAAATATATGTCGCAGTACTAAGCTTAAATCTTCTTAAAATATTTTATTGACAAAAAAGTCTAAAATAGACTAATATATCTAAAAAAATGGTTTTAGATATCAAAATGAATTCTGAGTTAGAAAAATTTATAAATGTCGCGGAGGCTATAAGCATG
The DNA here is from genome assembly GCF_018135955.1 of Francisella philomiragia. Classification (NCBI taxonomy): domain Bacteria; kingdom Pseudomonadati; phylum Pseudomonadota; class Gammaproteobacteria; order Thiotrichales; family Francisellaceae; genus Francisella; species Francisella philomiragia. The sequence goes on from NZ_CP063138.1 coordinate 306,178, forward strand.
CTTTTGCATCCTTTTGCAGAAGTTGTAATTCATGATTTATCTAAGAACAAGATAGTAGCGATTTTTAATCCTATCTCTAAAAGAGAAATTGGAGATATATCATATTTAGACCATATAGATTTAGATGCGTACGACGATTTTGTAATAGGGCCGTACGATAAAATAAATTATGATGGGCGAAAAATGAAATGCATTATCACTGTAATTAAAAGCTTAACAAATGATGTTATAGGGACATTATGCATAAATTTAGATGTTTCTGTATTTGATAGATATCAAAATTTAATAAACGTATTTCTAAATAATAACAATATGCAAATGTCGCAGCAGCAACAGAGCCTTTTTAAAGATACTTTTTATGAAAAAATTAACAATTTTGTGCAGAGATATTGTATAGATAATAATTTATCAATCGATAATTTAACAAGGGATCAAAAGAAAAATTTGATTTTAGAACTTAAACAACAAGGCGCACTAGATGGTAAGAATGCTAGTAAATACATTGCAAATGCACTAAATGTTAGTCGAGCTACTGTCTATAACTATCTTAAATAATCATAGGGAAAAAAATAATGTTAATCATATTAGGAGCAATTATCGGTTTTGTAGCTAGTTTTATTTCTACGCTACTTGGTGGAGGAGCCGGTTTGATAGCGGTTCCAGCTTTTTATTTTATAATTGTACATACTTATGGAGCGGACTTTGCTATGCAAATAGCTATAGCGACTTGTTGTGGGATGTCTATATTTTTAAGTTCTATAGCAACATACAAACACTATCGTAAGGGTAATATACACTTAGGAGAATTAAAGTATTATTTAGTATATTTATCTATAGGGGCGTTAGTAGGCTCAATAGTTGCAAAACATATAAATACAGATCTTTTGAAAATAGTCTTTGCAATATTGTTATTTGGAAGTGGTATCTGGATGATATTGCATAATGATAATAAGGTTGTTAAATTACCTAGAAGTGCTAGATATAGTATTTTTAGTTTTTGTGGTGTGTTGAGTGTTTTAGCAAGCTCAACAACATTTGCAACAATGTTTTTTATAAAGATTGGTACAGATATCAAAAAAGCCATAGCTATAACTAGTATCTGTGTACTTATAAACTCATCAATTGCAGCATTTGTACTTACTTATGGAATTAGTGTTAATGTACCATCAACACTTGGTTATCTAAATATTCCATTGTTAGTATCATCGGGTATATTTGCATTGGCAGGTAGTCTTTTGGCAGTTAATTATTTAGGGATAATTTCTCCAAAGCTTCTAAAGAATTTATTTATAGTTTTGATGTTTATTTCTGGCGGTGTAATGATTATCTAAAAGTTGAAAATATAAGCTTTTGCTGTATACTTAATATCTCTTTGGAGAGGTGTCCGAGTGGTTGAAGGAGCACGCCTGGAAAGCGTGTATAGTTTAACGACTATCGAGAGTTCGAATCTCTTCCTCTCCGCCAGTTTTAAATAAAAGAATAATCTGTCTTTGTATAAGTTACCAAAACACTTTCTTGATGATATGTTTTCTCGTAGACATTAACTAGATTGTTTACTTTTTGCTCAAGTTGTTTTGATTTATCATCTGCAAGTATTGTAACAACTTTGGTTTTTTCACTATACGTAGTTCCTGTTGGGCTACGCCAATAGCCTCTAGCATCATTTTCAGTATAACCATCAGGGAAAGCGGGTGTTATGTATTTGTTCTCAAAATTTTTGAACATCTTATCTGAAACGTAAGAGATATTATCTTTATCATCTTTCATAGTTCTGCCAAAGTAAAGTTTGACTATATATCCTTGATTATCTTTGGTATCTGCAAAGCCAGTATCCGATAAGACAAATATACATAATGCTAGTGTAATTATATATTTCTTCATAAGCTTCTCTTTAGGTTCTTCTTCAAAAAAACAGCAGCTAAAATTAGCATTAGCCAGCCTATCATCAGTGTGGTACCACCTAATGGTGCTAGCTTCAAAATAATAGGTATATTATAAACCACAGAAATATAAATACTAAAACTAAATAATATTGTGCCAACTATAAAAAATAAGTTGCTTAGTTTAAGAGTTAAACATCGTGATAAGCTCTTACTACTTAAAAGAGCTATTCCAATACCACTAATTAGGATAGCATAGGTTTGATTATAACGTATAGCTGTCATTATAAATTCAAAATGTTCAGCTGAAATTTGAGATTTTAAACCATGTTCTGCGTAAGCACCAAAAGCTACTGATATAAAACCTAAGATCGCACCAATTATTAAGTTCATCTACTCTCCAGTTTAGGTTACTTTATTTTACAATGGGTTAAACGATTAAAACGCCATTTCGCAAACAGACTATATATAATTTTAGCAAAACCATATATTAGTGGTAGTTTAATAATAGTTGCTAACTTTTTCCATTTGTTTAATTGGCTCCATATTATGATAAAGGCATCAACTCCAGTATGAAATTTACCTTCGTTATCTTTGACATGAAATAGCTTCAGACAAGATAGAGTATCTAAATCTTCTTTGTTAAGACTTTCTTCAGATATTTCGGTAATATCAATCCATTCAAAAATATTTTCTGGTACTATATTTTTATAGTGATTTATCTCTTTTGAGCATAATCCGCATTTACCATCATAGAAAACTTTAATCACAAAAAAATCCTTTACTAAAGATATTGTATAACCACTACGATAAATATTATCAAGCCAATCCAATGATTATCAGAAAAAGCTTTTATACAGTTAGCTATACCTAGTTTTTTGTATAAGAAATAATTTCTGATAAATAAAAAGGCACTAATAACAACACCTATGTAAAAAATAATATTAAAGCTTAGATATATACCTAGAGCTATCAAAAGTATTAATGATATGAAATTGAATAAAAAGATGTACTTAAATACTTCATCTCCAAATAAAACAGCTGATGACTTAATACCAATTTCTAAATCAAAATCTCGATCAGCTAATGCATAGATAGTATCGTAAGCTATAGTCCAACATATTGTTGATAGATAAAATATCCAAGCTTCGAGTGGTATCTGATTTTCTATAGCAGAAAATGCCATAAAAATACCAAAGTTGAATGCTAAACCAAGGATTAGCTGAGGTATTGCAAAGAACCTTTTACAAAATGGATATAAAACAGCTAAAAATAGAGCTACAAATGATAGTAAAATTGTGTATAAGTTTAAGAACAATACACAGATAAAAGCAATTATTGTAAGAGCTAGACACAAATATAAAGCATTCTTGACACTAAGTTTACCACTAGTTAAAGGGCGAGTATTAGTACGCTCTACATATTTGTCAAAATCTATGTCTGCGATATCATTAACAATACAACCCACCGTACGCATTACAATTACACCAATAGTGAAGATAATTAAATATTTAATATCTGGAATACCATGACTTGCCAAAACCAATGCAGTAAGAGTTGGCCAAAGAATTAGTAGTATTGGAATAGGGCGATGCAATCTCATTAGCATAATATATGCTTTGAACTTTGTATTATTCTGCATTACAAAACTCCGGTAAAACTAGAAAATATTCTGTAATTAAAAATTTAAGCTTTTGATTATCTTTGTATGTAAATATCGAACTACGAGAAAAGATTTCCTGCTGAATATGCCTATTTGCTTCTTGATAAAAATCATCACTAGATAACTTCCGGATTATGAATTCATCACGAGTAAATTTAGATTTTTCAAAAAGTAGATTATCACCAATTGGTTTTGTACCAAGGTTATCAACTTCTTGTGAAAAAAAATCATAAGTATCACAGGGAATAATTGTCCTAGCAAAAATTAATGTTTGATTGATGCTTGAAAGAGTTATTTGTCGTACTAATGCAGACTTAATATCTAATAGTGATGCTTCTAACTGATTAACATTTGTAAAACTCTGAGAGATCTTATCTAATATAATTTCACCATAGCCTTTTGATAGGCTTGTAACTAAGTTTTTTGCATCATTAAGCCAGTATCTTTCTACTTTTGATAAGTTTTGTTTATTAATAATATTCATATATCAGAAATACCTTAAACTTAAGGTTTCTTATTTTAATATCGATTTGTATAATTATACACTTAATACTTATGAATTTAATTAAAAGGGTTCCAAAATGCGTCCAAGTGGAAGAAATAACGATCAATTACGTACTTTAAAAGTTACACATAATTTTACAAAACATGCTGAAGGTTCAGTTTTAATAGAATTTGGTGATACTAAAGTTTTATGCACAGCTTCTGTAGTTGCTGGCGTACCAAGATTCAAAAAAGATTCTGGTGAGGGGTGGTTAACTGCTGAATATGGTATGTTACCGCGTTCAACTCATACTCGTATGGATAGAGAAGCTGCTAGAGGTAAGCAATCTGGTAGAACACAAGAAATCCAAAGACTAATTGGTAGAGCATTACGTGCAAGTGTTGATTTAACGAAAATAGGTGAGAATACTATCAAAGTCGACTGTGATGTAATCCAAGCAGATGGTGGCACACGTACAGCGTCTATTACTGGAGCATCATTAGCTATCAGGGATGCTATAGATTATATGAAGCAAAATGGTATGCTTGATGAACAAACTAGTCCATTAATGTCTCAGGTTGCTGCAATATCTGTAGGTATTTACAACAATGAGCCTGTACTTGATTTAGATTATGATGAAGACTCTAATGCTGAAACAGATATGAATGTAGTTATGAACTCAAATGGTGGTATGATTGAAATTCAAGGTACAGCAGAAGGCAAAGACTTCTCAGAAGAAGAGTTTGCTAAAATGCTAGGTCTTGCTAAAAAAGGTATTAAAGAAATATTTGAAAGTATATTCTAGTTCTTAATAAACATAATTCTTATAAAATAGAATCTTAAAGAGTATTTATATAAGAGTTTATCTTAGCTAGTAGATCAAAATCTTGTGATTTTAATTCAAATAAAAACTCTTGCAATGGCTCACTTTTTGCAAAAAGAAGCCTTTGTTCGATTTGTTTGATCTGATCCTCTAATGTTTGTCTTTGTTGATATAGCTCACGAAGCTCTTTATTAGCGTTATTAAAAAAGTTTTGGATATTATCTTCTTTTTTGGCTTGTAGTCTAGTTTTAAGGTTTGTGCTTAGACTAGAAGTTCTGTTTACTGATAGCTTTTTTCTACTACCTAAAGAAAGTTTTTTACGAGGTTCTTGTTCTGACATTTATATCTCTTTGTTATTTAAATTTTAGATCTAATGTGTTGAAATTGTTTAAGAATAACAATTTAATGTAATGATTATAATATATTTGTTACTAAATTTATAGTTCCAAGCTTTAGAACTTTAAGTGATTTTATTAGGGGTAACTCTAAGTGATTCTAAATCTATTAAAGCACCATAGCTATCATCTCTACCTGATTCTCTTAGAGTTAGTGTTTTGCCTGAAGCACTAGTATTTTGTAAATCAATATTAATAGTTTGCCAGCCCTTAGCAAAACTATCGTGTGTGTAGACAAGCTCATCTCCTAGATAAATTTCAAAGTTACTTGAGTTATCACCTGTTCTAGAGTAGTAGTCGAATGACATCTGCATACTGTCAAAACCTTTTGATGCCAAGTCATAAGAGAAATCTACAATTTCATTTCTATCACCATCAAGTTCAGCAACATTTGGTCGGATATCATCAATATTATCGAAGTTATTCCAGATTTCTATTTGCTCATCTCCTCCAGTTATATACCATTTACCAAGAAAGTCACTATCAGTATCAACTTTGCCCCAGCTATCATTATTCACAGATGTTTGATCATATTGGAAACTATCTTCACTGAAAATCATATTATTTTCTTTTAATATTCTAAAGAAGGTTGCATCACCTAGTATACAGTGTTTTGGTATATTAGATTCGTTGAGTATGTTACCAGCAACTACACATCTCCATCGCACGGAATCTTCTGGTACAAGTTCAGGCCGTACCATAATCTCAGCATATCCATTTACTATGCCACTTCCTCCAGCTGTACCGATATTTTTCGTAAGAGCTGCATATTCATTAACTTCAGAGTAATCACCATTAAGATAAAAGTCTTTATTATCTTTTTTAAAATCCCATATTTCTTTTGCGCGTGCTGTTAATACAGACACTTCAGTAGCTATTTTTGTCTTAATTATGTAATCAGAGTATGTTGCATAACCAAGAGTTGCTAAGATAGTAATTATTGCTATAGTTACAATTAACTCAACAATTGAAAATCCTAAATTTTTTTGTTTAGTTTTTGATGCCATATATCTTAGTTACCCCATACCCTACATAATTATTATAGCTTATCTACTGAGTAATAGTATATTAGTTTTATATTAAAATGAATTAGATTATTATCTAGTTTTCACACCAATTGAAGCTAATCTCTTTTCGATAGATGGATGAGTAGAGAACATATCAGACATATCTCCACTGCCTATACCAGCACTTAGTGGATCAAAGATATATGACGCACGACGGAGATTTTCATTTTTATTATGCTTATAGCTATATTGAGCTTCTGCTGTTTTACTATCGCCAGCAATCTTTAGTAGAGCATTTGCCATTGGTACATTTGTACGCATTAGCTCAACTGCTCCAGCATCTGCCATATACTCTCTTGTACGACTTAAGAACAGCATCATAAATATCGTAAAAATTTGTAACACATATCTTAAAATCATAATAATGATAAAAAATACGGCAGCATTATTGTTACGATTATTGCTACTGCTATTATTATTGTTTCCTGAGAAAAGTGCGGAGTAAAATAAGAAATCCATAATAATAAGCATCATATTAGATAAAACCATAGTAAACAAGTTAAGCTTAATGTCTTGGTTTCTAATATGAGTTAGCTCATGTGCCATAACTGCTTGCAACTCATCACGATTAAGAGCGTTTGCAAGTTTTGTTGTAATAGCAACCATTGCAGATTTTTCTGAGTAACCTGATGCAAAAGCATTCATATAGTTTGCATCAATTAAAAAAACCTTTGGCATATATCGCATACCAGCTGCTACTTTCATTTCTTCAACAACATTATATACACGACGAGCTAGGGGATCTTGATTATCTGCTGAGATCTCATGATATTCAGTTCCAGATAGCATGATTTTGTCATACATACTAAAAGTGATAAATATCCAAATTACTGCTATAGCAGATATGATCATGGTAGCATAAGGTGGTATTTGAAATGTTGCTAATGCATAAAATACTTTTGATATAGGTAGCTCAATACCATATCTATTGTAGTAAGCACTTGCAAATTCACCATATCGCCAAAAAGTGTCAACAAAAATTCCTAGCAGAAAAAAAACAATTAGGAATGTTGCTATGACAAAATATGTGCGATAAGTATTTTTGCGAACAACTTCACGCCAGTCAACAGAGCCATATTGTAGATTATCAGTATTTGACATCTTATAATTCCACTCTAGAGTCTTCTAGTTGTTGTTTTTTCTCTTCTGAGATATTCCAATATACAAATTCTTCATTTAGTTTCTTGAAGATATTAACTACCATGCCAGCAAAGAAGGATTTTTTATGGGCATTGTATCTTTCTATTGAGTCATTAAGAGCTTGTTTAGCAAAAGCTAATTTATTTTCAGTAGATGTAATTTCCTCTTGTAACTGAATTACGTTTTGATTAGCTTTTAACTCTGGATAATTCTCAAATTGAACATTTATACCTTTCGCTAGATCTGAGATTTGATTTTCAGCATTTATTCTCTCTTGAATATCGCCATTTGCTTTAGCTAGATTAGCTTGGTTTCTTAGTGCTACAACTTGCTTTAATGTTGTTTTCTCGTAGTCCATATACTTTTTGACAACATTTACTAATGAGTCAAATACTTTAGCTCTACGATCAAGCTGTACATCGATTTGTTTTTCAGAATTTTTGACAGTTTCGATCTCTGCTATTAGTTTGTTGTAAGTCATAACTATATATACAGCAGCTATAGCTATAATTATCAGTAGAATTATTCCTATAGACATTTTATTATCTCCGTTTATTTGAATTTGTGTTACTTATGTAAAGATGACTCCAAAGCCTGAGATTTTCAAGTTTTATCTTAGCTATTTGATATCATCTTCTATAAATTTACAAAAAGCTTGTGTCAATGCGGTGTGGTATTTCTTCTCGTGAAGTAGTTTGTAGAAGTTTCTAGATAAATCGAGGTCTTTAGTTTCAAGTATGCAATATTTAGCAGTATCTAAAGCTTGAGTTGTAATTACTTCAGATATACAAGCTAAGCAGTCGCTATATGCAATATACTGCTTTATTGCTTCTGAGCTGCGTAGAGTTATAGCTTTTTTTATGCTTGATACTTTATCTTCAAGAGCATTGAAAAATATTTCAAATGTTCCAGAGCCCTGTTCTCTCATTGCCCACTCATAATCTAAAAGATCTTTTATCTTGATATTTTTTTTCTTAGTTAAAGGGTGGTCAATACGACAAATTACTTTTAGACTATCTTTTGTCCAAAGGTAAGTCTCTAATGTTTTACTATTACATTCGCCTTCGACAAAGCCTACATCACAGTTTAGTGACTCAACGCTATTTATAATTTCTTTTGTATTACCAGAAATAATTTCAAAATCTGTATCTGGATGTAACTTTCTAAACATCGCGACATATTTTGGTAATACATAGTTAGCTATTGTGGTACTGGCACCAATAATTATCTTTCCAGATAATTGAGTGCTATTTAAGCTAAATAATTCAAACTCTTCAATTTCATCTAAAATTTTGATAGCCTTTGCTAGTAGGTTTTTACCATTATCATTTAGTTTCATTCTTTTACCAACACGATCAAATAACGTCGTATCAAGCATATTTTCAAGTTGTGATAGTGACATACTTGCAGCAGCTTGTGAGATGAAACACTTTTCAGCACCAGCGCTAATTGATTCAGATTTTGCTGTATTTACAAATACCTGTAATTGTTTTAATGTGATTCGCATATTTATATTTTAGTAATACTTATATTACAAAATTTTATTATAAGATTTTCTGATATTCAATATAGATAAGATTTATTAAGACAGTATATTGATGATTGAGTATAATATGTTTTAGGTAAATAAATTAGGTTAGTTATGGAAAGCTTTATAAGATATAAGTGGGCAGTGGTAGGTGCTGGTCCTGCTGGTATGGCAACTATCGGACAATTATTAGACAGTGGTATAAATGCAAAAAATATACTTTGGATTGATCCGAATTTCGGTGTTGGTGATTTTGGTAAAAAATGGGGCGAAGTTAGTAGTAATACAACAGTAGAGTTATTTTTGAGATTTCTTAATGATATGAAATCTTTTGAGTTTGAAAAAAGATTACAAAAATTTGCTCTAGAAAATTATGATAAGCAAGGATTCTCGCAGTTAAAGGATGTTGCACAACCTTTGCAATACATTACGGACAATTTACTCCAAAAAGTTGACTATAGTTTAGATACTATTGCAGAAATGAAAGTGGCTCAAGGCGTATGGAATCTCTATGGCGCAAGAGAAAACTATATGGCTGAGAAAGTTGTTCTAGCTACAGGCTCTATACCTAAAACTTTGAATATTCATAATCCTGAAACTACAAAAGAAATTGATCTTGCTTCGGCATTATCGCCATCTAAGTTAAAAAAAGAGCTTCTTGATGGTGATAGAGTGGCTGTATTTGGATCATCTCATTCGGCAATGATAATTATTAGAAATTTAATTGAGCTCGGTATTGAAGAGGTTGCTAATTTCTATCGTCAACCATTGAGATATGCTATCAACATGGGGGATTGGATTCTTTACGATAACTCAGGTTTAAAAGGTGAGACAGCTAAATGGGTTAGAAAAAATATCTCCCAAAATTTAGATAGTCGAGTCAAAAGGTATCTATCAACTAGTGAAGAGATAAATAAACATTTACATGAATATAATAAAGTTATTTATGCAGTAGGTTTTGATCAAAGAATACCTTGTGTAGAGAGTATCGATGCTAGAGTTTATGATCCTACAACTGGAATTATAGCACCAGGGCTTTTTGGTGTGGGTATAGCATTCCCACGTAAAGTAACAGATCCTAATGGTAATATTGAGTTAAATGTAGGTTTATTTAAGTTTATGAATGATATTAAGCGCTTTCTACCATTGTGGTTAAGATATGATATTTAGCTTATTTTAGTAATCTGAGTGAATTTATAATTACAATCAGAGTAGCTCCCATATCAGCAGCTATTGCCATCCATAAAGTAGCTAAATCAGTTATCGCAAGAGATATAAAAATCGCTTTTATAGCAATAGCAAAAGTTATATTCTGTTTTATTATTTTTAATGTTTTCTTTGAATGCTTGATAAGCCAAGGTAGCTTTGCAATATCATCAGACATTAAGGCAATATCTGCAGTTTCTATTGCGATATCATTACCTATAGTACCCATCGCAATACCTAAATTAGATCTTGCTAGTGCAGGAGCATCATTGATACCATCTCCAACCATAGCAATATTCTCATACTTATTAGCTAGTTCCTCAACTTTAGCAACCTTATCTTGAGGTAGTAACTCTGCATAGAATTTATCAATTCCAGCTTGTGTAGCGATAGACTGAGCTGTTGCAGTATTATCACCTGTAAGCATGATGGTTTGATTAATCCCAAGTTTTTTTAGTTGTTTGAGAGCATTGTTGACGTTATTTTTTATCACATCTTGTATAGCAATGATACCAATAATATTTTCATCACTACCAATGAAAATCAATGTTTGACCATTATTTGCAAGTTTTATCGCTTGCGCATGTAGATCTTCATTATTACATAGCCGTTTTTCATGAGCAAAAGCATGGTTTCCAAGCCAAAAGCTACTTTCATTGACTTTTCCTATTACTCCTTTACCACCTAAAACCTCAGTATTTGTCGCCTGTGTAAACGTTATATTGTTATTTTTGGCATAGTCTAAAATAGCCTTAGCGATTGGGTGATCAACAGAACTCTCAAGACTTGCAGCTATGGTGATTAATTGTTGTTGCGAATAATTTTGTGTGATGATTATTTCTGTAATAGAAGGATTGTCTTGTGTTAATGTACCTGTCTTATCAAAAGCAATAGCTTTTAACTTAGCTGGTATTTCTATAAACTCACCACCTTTGATCAAGATCCCATTTCTAGCAGCTTTTGCCAAACTTGAAACTATTGAAATTGGTGTAGATATCACTAATGCACAAGGGCAAGCGATAACTAGTATTACTAAAGCTTCATAGCCCCATTTAAGCCAAGATTCATTTAGTAAGAGTGGAGGGATAGTAGCTATTATAATGGCTAAAAATATCATTGTAGGGGTGTAAATCTTAGCAAACTTATCAACCCATTTCTCTGCTTTTGAGCGTTTTGATTGAGCATGTTCAATAGCTTGGATTATTTTTGCAATCGATGAGTTTTCAGCTGTACTTGTTGTTTTTATCTCAATCGCGGAGTTTCCATTTATACTTCCTGCAAAAACTTGATCACCAATGGTTTTTTCCACAGGAATAGATTCACCTGTTATAGGTGCTTGATTTATATAGCTATTACCTTTAAGTATAATTCCATCTAGAGCAATTCTTTGTCCAGGTTTTATTAGAAGAGTTTTGCCTATATTTATTTCTGCTAGAGGCTTTTCTTCAAATTGTTTATCATGACAACAATAAACTAGAGCTGTATCTGGAGTTAGTTTCATAAGCTTTGTTATCGCTGATCGAGCATTTGCGACACTCCATGATTCAAGCAAAAGTGAAAAAGCAAACAAAAAGCTTACTACGGCTGCTTCAAATAATTGACCAATAATAATTGCGCCAGTTATGGCAATTAACATTAATAGGTTCATATCAGCATCAAGCCTTTTAATAGCAGAGATTGCTTTGGGTAAAACAAACCAGCTGCCAAATAAAATAGCTATTAAGTAAGAAGCTTGAGATATAAGAGGAACTGTTTGAGAGATGCTTTCATCACCTATAAATGCATGTACAAAGCCATGATTTATACTATGATACAAGTATGCAAAAATGATGAATACTCCACTAAGTAGTGTCGTAATTAGTCGAGAGTATTTAGTTAAAAAACTGATGTTTTGACTTTCTGTAATATGCTCATCCCAAGTAATTGCTTTTAACCCTACTTTTTTTATTAGAGTTATAATTTCTTTTTCAGAAACATTTTGATTATCAATAGATAATTTACCGTTGAGTAGGTCAAATTGCATACTATCTGCGGCGATTTTTTTACTTAATGCTTTTTTAATAATATTGACCTCTTCAATACAGTCTAATCCATATACTTTAAAGCTTTGATATTGTTTACTCATACAATACTCTCCTTTGCATGTATCTCTGGTAAATGTTCTAGATTTTGTTGTATTAAGTTCTTGACTAGTTTTTGATCGGCTTGAATAATTTCGTCATCATTAAGAGTGTCTAGTAGCCAATTTAACTGCTCTTTGAATGCAGAATTAAAATAAAAGTAGTGGAATCTGCCTTGTTTGCGCTTACGTATGAAACCATTACGTCTAAGTATATCTAAATGTTTAGATAATGTTGAGTTTGCAAGTTTGAAAATATGAGCTAGATGACAAAGGCATAATTCATGCTGATATATAACCATTAGAATTCTAATTCTAGTTTCATCACCTAATGCTTTTTGAAAATCTACGATATTTGCTAATTTCATTTTTATAAAACCATGTTTCGCGAATTAACGAAATAATATCTATAAAGTTTATTATATTCAAGTGATATAGCAGATTTTAATTTCTTTTTTCAAAGTTAATGCTAAAATCTCTCAAATTTCTAAATTAGAGGATTAAATAATATGTCTAAAAGAGTGATTTTTATTTTATTAACTTTAATTTTTTCTATGAGTTTAAGTTATAGTTCTGGAGAATATGCTAATAAGACTTATATAGAAAATGTTGTCAAAACATTTGATTTATCAACAGATAAGAATATAAAAATACTAGACATAAAAGATCATCAACAAACTACCGATTATACTTGTGGACCATCTGCAGTTATGAGCTTACTTAATTATTATGGAGTTCTTGAGGATTCTCAAATGAATCATCAAATGGAGTTGCAAATAGCTAAAGAAATGGGTACAAATGATGATTATGGTACTACAGCGCAACAGATAGCTAACTGGCTAGAAAAGCATGGTTTTGAGGCGAAATATGCTACTGATGGTGATATCAAACTGATTTATCAGAGTATAGATAAAGGTGTACCTGTACTTGTAGATTGGATTGATTGGGGAGGGCACTGGACATTAGTATCGGGATATCAGAAGTTGGGGAAAACAATTGATGATGATAAAGACACATTATTTATGATTGATCCAGCAGCACATTTTAATAATGTGAAAACAGTTTATGGATTGAGTGCTATTAATCCAGATAGATTTCAATATATGTGGCAAGATTCAAAAGGTATAAAAGGAATCTATGTTATAGCACAACCTAAATAATAGCTTTTACTCTGCCAAAATTATTACAGGTGCTGGAAATGATTTAGATGAAAAACTATTTATTTGATGTAAGTTACTAGCATTAGACACTGAAATAATACTTAAAATTGTTACCACTGCTAACATAATCTTTTTCATTTCTCATTCCTTAAAATACTTTCTAATATTTGATGTGTGTATTATCTCAGCATATTTACGCAATGTTAAATATATTAAATGTATAAGTTTGATAACAAAAACTTATGATGTGTAAGTGTTTACAGTTTAACAACTATAGAATATAGTAGATATAAAAAGAAAACAGGTTTAGTTTATGCACAAGAAAATACTTGTTTTAGGTGCTGGTGCTTGGGGTACTGCACTGGCATTGCAGTTAGCTTATAAAGGCCATGAAGTGAGAATTAACTCTTGGAAAGCGGAGCATAACGATCAAATGCTTGCAGAAGGTAATAATCAAAAATATTTACCAAGCATAGAAAAATTCCCGGATACACTAAAAGCTATACAAAATTGGCAAGCTAGTATTGAATATTTTGATGATATATTAGTTGCAACTCCTAGTTCGGGTTTTAAGAAGACTATTTTTGAGCTAAAAGACTGTATGCTGCCTCATCAAAATATTATTAGTGCTACGAAAGGGTTTTGTCATGATACCTATGCGCTATTGAGTGAAATAGCAGAAGATATTATACCAAATACAAAATTCGCCTTATTAACAGGCCCAAGTTTTGCCAAAGAGGTAGCTAATAAACTTCCGACAGCTGTTGTAGTAGCATCTAAAGATATTGAGTACGCTAAATATACACAAAAGCTTTTCAGTAATGAGAATTTTAGGTGTTATACAACTACAGATATTATAGGTGCTCAGGTTGGAGGAGCTGTTAAGAATGTCTTAGCAATTGCTGCAGGTATTGCTGCGGGTATGGATTTTGGTGTTAATGCTCATGCAGCACTAATTACAAGAGGTCTAGCAGAAATTAAAAAGTTAGGACTTAAGCTTGGAGCTGATGTTGAAACATTTATGGGCTTGAGCTGTCTTGGTGATTTGTTGCTTACTTGTTCAGACAATCAATCGCGTAACCGTAGATTTGGATATTACCTAGGTCAAGGCATGTCTATAGAGGAGTCTTTGCATAAGGTAAATAATGTCGTAGAAGGATATTCTACTGCTATAGCAGTGTATAAGCTTGCTCAAAAGCATGGAGTAGATATGCCTTTGGTCTTTGCTACTTATAGAGTTCTATATGAGAATGTAGATCCAAAAGATATGGTTAGACAACTTATGACTAGACAATTAAAAAATGAAAATTAATCTCCTCCAGCCGCTTGCTCAGGAACATAATCTTTTAGATTAGTTTGTTGCATTTTTACTTTTGTATTAAATGCATAGTCTCCTACTTTAACCAAAGGTTTGACAAGTATAGAGTTTTCCCATAGTGAATTATCTTTTACAGAGTCGAAAGAATTAAGTGTTGAGCAAGCGATTGCAAATATAAAGCCAAAACGCACTAAAGCTATAAAAAATGCTAAAAGCGTATTTGATAGACTTTCTTTTTCTTTATTATTACGCATAAATACTTTCATTACACCAAATATGATTAAGTATGCGCAGACTAATACTAAAATAAATGACACAACATAGGCTGTAGCAGGATCCTCTATTAATGAGTTTATATATGCAAGCTGTACTTTTTGGGCTAAGATTCCAGACATTATTACAGCAAATACCATAAGTATTAGTAATACAATATTCTTAAAAAGTCCTTTGACAGCAGCAAATAAGCTTAATATTAAAATTACAATTACCAATAAGATATCTAAAAAATTAATACTTGCTAAAAAATCCATTTTCTATCCTGCTATTATATCTTTAATTTGATTCAAGTTTGTTATCCCAATAATCTCAATAC
Source organism: Francisella philomiragia (assembly GCF_018135955.1). Lineage (NCBI taxonomy): Bacteria > Pseudomonadati > Pseudomonadota > Gammaproteobacteria > Thiotrichales > Francisellaceae > Francisella > Francisella philomiragia. The sequence goes on from NZ_CP063138.1 coordinate 321,553, forward strand.
CATTAGCCTTTAGAGATTTTGAAACATTGGCTTGAGGTATAATAATTTTCTTAAATCCATGTTTCTTTGCCTCATTTATTCGTTCTATACCATAAGGTACGGGTCTAATTTCACCTGATAAACCAACTTCTCCCATTATTAGCATATCATGAGGAATCTCTATTTCCTTTATACTAGAATATATAATCAATATTAGTGCCAAATCAATACTTGTTTCACTAATTTTGATTCCACCAACAACATTTAAAAATACATCTTTGTCATATAAGTCAATATGCATATAACGTTGAATAATAGCTAGTATCATTGCTAGTCGGTTGCTATCAATACCTACACACAATCTTCGTGGAGGTTGGTTGATGTTTTTGTCCACAACTAATGATTGTAGCTCAACAAGTAGAGGGCGTGTACCTTCCCAAACTGAAACGATAACACTACCAATTAAATTTGTGCGACCATTATTTAAGAAAATCGCGGAAGGATTTTTGACTTCTTTCATACCTTTATCAGTCATTGCAAAGACACCAATTTCATTTACTGCACCAAATCTATTCTTTAGTGCGCGCATCATACGATATCTGCCATTGTCTTGGGATTCTATAAATATTACCGCATCAACAATATGTTCTAATACTCGTGGACCAGCAACCTCGCCAGACTTAGTGACATGTCCTACCAAAAAAATAGATATCTCGTGTTGCTTAGCTATTTGAGTGATATAAGCTGTAGATTCTCTTACTTGCGAGACGCCTCCGACCATAGATGAGATATCAGGGTTATACATAGTTTGGATTGAGTCTATTACAACTACTTCTGGCTTGTGTTCTATCATATAGCTAGAGATCTGTTCTATATTTGTCTCGCACATTACTAGGAGATTATCTTTAGGGAGATTTAATCTTTCTGCTCGTAGAGCTATTTGCTCAAGAGATTCTTCACCACTGACATAAAGAACTTTTTTTTGTAGTGATAAAAAGGACATAATTTGTAGTAGTATTGAAGACTTACCGATACCAGGATCTCCACCAACTAGTGTTACGGATCCTTTTACAATTCCACCACCAAGTACTCGGTCAAATTCAGATATGTTAGTAGACATTCTGGAGTGTTCTTTACCTTTGATATCAGCTAGTGCTGTAGCTTTTGAGATACTGCCAGCAAATCCAGCTCTGGCTATAGGTGTTTTTTTTGGATCAGGTTTTATCTCTTCAACAAATGTATTCCATTGATTACAATTATGACATTGCCCTTGCCATCTAGGTGAAGAAGCTCCACATTCTTGGCAAATAAAAATAGTTTTTTGTTTAGCCATAGCTCAATTTACTTTGCCTTATAACCTAATAGATATTTAGAAAGCACTCTCTCTGTTTCAGAAGCATTAGGGCCTATGAACTGTACTATATAGCGATATCTTTCTGTATTTTCATTATTAAGTGAAATACTTGGTGGGAAAACAGAAATAATACGACCTTCGCAGCCAACTTGTTCTTTTAGTTCAGATAAGGTTACAGATATTCTTACTATATCATCTAAATGTAATAGTTTTGAGCTACTAATCTCTAGACCACCATTTTTAATTAATTTAACAAAGTGATTGTATAGTTGTTCACGATGATCAAAAGAGTATTCTTTTTCAAATTTAATATCGTTTTCACTATAGTCAACATCTGTATGCCCTTCAACTATTTCGCTAGAGTCATCACTGTCTTCATCATTTGTATTAATTAATTCATCATTAGTTATGTTATCGTCATCAATAATTTCACTATTGTCACTATCTTCATCTATGATCGAATGATCTATATCAAGTCCTTTAGTTTCGCCTAGATCAATTTCAATAATATTCACATTTTCATCATCGATATCGATATCATCACTGATATCATCATCTGTGTCATACGTATCAGCGGTAGTCTCAATCAAGTCATTTTCAAAATCATCTTCTAATAATAAATCATCAGCTAAATCATCTGAGTTTTGTTGTGACTTTTGTCCTAACATTCCACCTCGAGGACTACTTTTAGTACTAGTCTTTTTTTGACTAGTAGAGGAAGTTTTTTTTAGGAGATCTAATCTACTCATTTTATGTGCCTCTTAGCCCTTTTTGAGCGAAATTTTCTATATCCATAGTATATGATGCTTGAGATAAATATGAGAATAAATAACGATGAAAGTTTATGCTCATATATCCACAATTTAATATTTGCTTTATTTACTATTTGTAATAAAGCATTGCCAAATATATATCCTAAAGAGATATATATAGTTGACCAAATAAAACTGCTTATAGCATCTAAGATCATAAATTTAGCTCTTTTTACTTTACTAATACCCACAATCAAAATAGTAACTGTTCTCAAGCCATATAGAAATCTTATACTTAATATTGCTAATGTTTCATGTTTGTCTAAAATCTCCAAAGATTTTTGAGCTTTATAATGCCAAGAAGCCTTCTTTGTAAGAATTCTCTCCCCCATGAATTTCGAAATAGTAAATATTGTGTTGTCATGGAGTATAGCTCCTATTGTAGCAGCCAAAATAACTAGAGGATAATTAAACATAGCAGCAGCTGTTGCTATACCAACCATAATTAGAAATATTTCACCTTCTATAAAGACTGCTAGTATGACCGCTAAATATCCCCAGTCTATTAATAGGCTCCAAAATTCAGCTTGGGTCATACTCACCTCCTATAGGAATTTGTGATTAGCAATTCATCTATCAAAACTAATGCTAGCATTGCTTCAGCTATAGGAACACCTCTAATACCAACACAAGGATCATGCCTGCCTTTTGTGATAACTGTAGTATCATCGCCATTTATATCTATACTTTTACCAGGTTGTAAAATACTTGATGTTGGTTTAAAAGCAAGTTTAGTAATAATATCTTGCCCTGTTGATATACCACCTAATATTCCCCCGGCATGGTTTGTTAAGAAACCTTGTTTTTGAGTTATTTCATCGCGATGTTCGCTGCCTTTTTGAGCAACACAGTCGAAGCCATCGCCAATGCTGACTGCTTTTACAGCATTAATACTCATCATAGCGTAAGCAATAGTAGCATCAAGCCTATCAAAAACTGGTCTACCAAGCCCTGCTTCTAAGCCAGTAGCAATGACTGTAACCTCTGCACCGATTGAGTCTCCTTGTTTACGAATATTATGAATTAAGCTTTCACAGCTTGTAATAGCATCTCTATCAGCTATGAAAAAGGGATTTTGATTAATAAAATCTTTTTCTATAAAGTCGATCTTGAGATCACCAATTTGGGAACAGAAGCCAAAAATTTCGATGCCATGATGTTTAAGTATTTTTTTTGCTATTGCACCAGCAGCTACACGCATTGCTGTCTCTCTAGCAGAAGATCTTCCGCCACCACGATAATCACGAATTCCATATTTTTTGAAATATGTATAATCAGCATGGCCTGGGCGAAATTTATCTTTTATTTCGCCATAATCTTTTGATTTTTGATCTTGATTTTTTATTATCAGACCTATTGGAGTTCCTGTAGTTTTACCTTCAAAAACACCCGAGATGATTTTAACCTCATCAGGCTCTTTGCGTTGAGTTGTAAATTTTGATTGACCTGGTTTACGTCTATCTAGCTCAAGTTGTATATCTGCCTCACAGAGAGGGATATTACTTGGGCAACCATCGATAATCGCTGCAAGTGAATCACCATGGCTCTCGCCACATGTTGTTACTGTAAAAATTTTACCAAAAGTATTTCCTGACATAGTCAACAATAATAAATAGTGTATTTTTTTATAATAGCATAAATGATAACTAAATTTGTCTAATCTAATATTCATTTTAGACAAAAAGCTTCTTTGTTTCTAATATTGCCCTAGTATGTAAGATTAAACTTATTAGCTTTTTATATATTAGGATTTTTAGATTTTTTAGTTTAAAGATGTTTCTGTTAGGTTTTTGAGTTTTTATAGAACAGTTTTTGAACAATTAATAAAGGTATTGTTACAGTTACTGCAATCAGTCCTATTCTTATACTTGGTGGCGCGCAAAGCAAGAAGCTATTAATTACGAGGCACAAAAGTCCTAACCAAGCTAAGATAATAAATGGTGAGCAATATCCTGTAAAAAGTTTTTGCTTGTGGTTTTTGTATGTCTGAGGTAACCAGTATATAAAGCATATCAACACTGCAAGAATAGTTGTGATTGTATACATAATATTAGGTTTATAGCGAATAGCTAATATTGCAATTGTAATTAGCATCACAAAAACCAAATTGATTACTTCAGGCATTCTTTTGTTATTAAAAGATATTTGTAATTGTTGTATTGTGATTCCAATTAGACAACCCATGGCGATAACTAGAAATCTCCAATCAAGGTTTAGACTAACTATTTGTACAATACAACAAAGTGTAAAAATAAGTAGACTAAATTGAGTAAACATACTTATATTATTTAGAGCTTCTTTATTTTTTGAGTTGTGCACAACCTGAGGAACAAATTGTATCAAAAAGATTACGAGCGATATATTTAGGATTAGTTCACTAAGTTCTTGAGTGTTGGTTGATAGTTCCATGCGTAATAAATTTATTAAACTCAATATTTAATTTATTAATAAATTATATGGTCGTAGTTAACTAAAATCTAGCTATTATTGGATAATCATTGTAATACAAGAGTTATTTTTTGTAATAAAATTTCTGTACTAAAAGTATTATCAATGCAGGAAGAATTATTAATGCATTTGGTGTAAATGTTGGTCCCCATGAGAGTATAAAACTACTTGCTATATAAAGGCTAGTTCCTATTAATGCTATCAATATAAAACATAAGCAAAAACCGTCAGCTCTTTTTTGTTTATGGTTTTTGTAAATTTGTGGTAACCAATACAATGTATTTACAATAAAGCCAATGTATTCTATTAAACTATATATTTTTTCATTATCAGAACCCATCGCAAGCAATGCAAGCATAAACAGAATAATAAAGCTGAAGTTAACTATTTCAGGTAATTTCTTGTGAAAAATAGAAATTTGTAGCTGTTGTATGGATACTCCTATTAAATATATTATGGCAACTGTTGCATACTGCCATTCATATCCAAAACTAATGGTTTGTATAATGTCACATAATACGGTTATGAAAATTCCAAGTTGAGTTAATACACTAATATTAGATAGAGAGTTTTTGTTTTTATAATTGTGTATTATTTGTGGAATAAACTGGACACAGTATAATATGATAGAGATATTAAAAATAATTTGGCCAAAAAATATACTGTCCATTACCTCTATCCTTATTTAAACATAATGTATTTAAATGATAGCACTTATTAAAGTTTTAACAAATAATTACATCAAAGGTTTATTTGAATAGGTATAAATATTTACCATAACCTTCTTTTTGCATATCTTCTTTAGGTATAAATCGCAAAGCTGCGGAATTCATGCAATATCTTTTGCCGCTAGGTTGCGGACCATCATCAAAGACATGACCTAGATGAGAGTTTGCATATTTAGACAGAACCTCCGTTCTACTTATAAACCAGCTATTATCATTTCTAGTTTTGATAAATGAATTATCTATAGGTTTTGTGAAGCTTGGCCACCCAGTTCCAGAATCATACTTATCTGTAGAGCTAAACAAAGGTTCACCAGATACCACATCAACATAAATACCTTGTTTATGGTTATTCCAATATTCGTTATTAAAAGCTCTTTCAGTACCACCTTGTTGAGTTACATAGTATTGTTGTTTACTTAGATTAGCCAAGGCTTTTTGTTTATCAAAATTTTGCCAACTAGGTGTATCTGCAAAGCTAATTAATGGAATAATCATAAAAATGATCGATAGTATTTTATTCATAAAATTCTCCTCTTAGCAACATACTTTAGATTATATATTTTTTTATAGTTGATAACATTAATTGCAATTTAAACTATGGATTAAAAAAATAAATATTTGTATGATTGTAAATGTATAAACTACAATTTTTAGAGGTGTATATATGAATAATGTTTATAAATTATTAGGTGTTGGGATGATTACGTTTTTGTTGGTGAATTGTTCACTTATGCCTGAGAAGAAAGAGTATGACCTTAATCATGATTTTGAATTAATTGTCCATATGAAAGATGTTAAAACTCAAAAAGAAGTAGGCACGGTTACAATATCTCCTTATATTCATGATGGTAAGCAAGAGGGTATGCTTATTACTCCTTATTTATATAATTTACCAGCGTCAAGTGTACACGGTATGCATATCCATATTAATCCTAGTTGTGATGATGGTGGTATGGCTGCAGGTGGGCATTGGGATCCTGATAATACTGGTAAACATCTTGGTCCTTATAATGACAATGGACATAAAGGGGATTTACCAGAGCTGGTTGTAAATGCTGATGGTACAGCGACTGAACCTGTAGTAGCACCAAGACTTGATTCTTTAGAAGAGCTTGAGGGACATAGTTTGATGATTCATGAAGGAGGCGATAATTACTCAGATACTCCAAAACCTCTAGGAGGTGGAGGCACTAGAATGTGGTGTGGGGTTATTACGGATTAGATTATGAGTTATGAGGTTATAGCTAGGTTAGGTTTTTTTCTATTTATTCTTCTTGGGATTTCTATTTGGGAGATTGTCGCTCCTATGCGCAAACTAAAGATTTCTAAAGTCTCTCGTTGGTTTAATAACCTATTGCTAGTGTTTTTAGATACTTTGATATTAAGAATCTTATTTCCTACAGCTGCTGTTGGAGTGGCTATATTTTGTCAGCAATATAATTTAGGATTATTGAATCTTTTTGATATACCTGCTTGGTTTAAGATTGTAGTAGCTTTTTTAGCTCTAGATTTTACAATATATCTTCAGCATTTATTATTTCACTATTTACCATTGTTATGGAGATTTCATAAGGTTCATCATATTGATTTGGATTATGATGTTACCACAGGACTACGTTTTCATCCTGTAGAGATAGTTTTGTCAATGTTAATAAAATTTATGGCAATATTTCTTATTGGAGCACCTGTATTAGCAGTTATCATTTTTGAAATTGTTTTAAATGGTACTTCGTTGTTTAATCATGGCAATATTCGCTTACCAAAATCGTTTGATAAATTTTTGAGATTGTTTATGGTAACACCAGATACGCATAGGGTACATCACTCTACAATACTTGCTGAAACAAACTCTAATTTCGGTTTTAATCTAATTTGGTGGGATAAGATAATGGGCACTTATATTGCTCAGCCTAAGAAAGGACATATTGAAATGGATATAGGATTAAATAATTATAGAGATTCTAAAATTACTCAACCTCTTTTAAGTATGCTTAAAATACCTTTTTCAAAAAAATAGGCTCTTTGATTATTTTTGTACTTTTTCTTCTTGAGATAAAAAAATACACACAACAAGGGATAATCATCGCTGGAGCACCAAAATAAAAAGCTCCTCTTATATCTTCGTTAAATAGTGTTAGTACTAAACATAACACTTGTATCCAAATTCCAAAAAGAGGTATGTATGGGAATAATGGCGTTTTGAATACCATTTTTTCAACAGCATTTTTTTGTACCATTTGCTTTCTAAAGTTATATTGTGACCAACATATACAGATCCAGCAGATTGTAGCGGTGAAGCCTGACATAGCAAGTAGGTTTGTAAACGCAGCCGAAGCAGTTAGCTTAAATGAAAGTATCAAAAATATCCATACTCCAGCTATACTGACATATACAGCATAATGCGGTATTGAAGAGCTATTTAATTTTCTAAAAATACTAGGAGCCATTCTCATTCTAGATAATCCATATAGAGAACGAACAGCTGCATAGAAGCCACTATTTGCACATGAAAATGCAGCTACAAGTACTACAAATGCAAATGCTCCAGCAAATTTATCAAGGTGATAGTGTTGTAGTGCTGTAGCAAATACAGAGTCGCTTAAATTCATTTGTTGCCAAGGAAAAATTGTTGCTAACAGGAATACTGGGATTACATATAATCCTACAATTCTTACTGCTACATGTTTAGCAATTTTAGGCATTTGCTTTCCTGCATCGTTAGATTCACTTGCAGCTAATCCAATGATTTCAGAGCCTTGGAAATTTACTAGTAATATGACCATTGTTGTGATTAGGATTAATTTTCCTTTAGGAAAAAAACCCTCTTCACCAACAATATAAGTGCTACCTAGTACACCACCAGTATCATTATTGATAATATTGAAAAATATAAGTATAGCAACTAAGCTAAATAGTCCTAGAGCTATGATTTTTATAAGAGCTAACCAGAACTCAATCTCACCAAAGAGCTTAACTTTAGTAAGGTTTATGATTGTTATAAATAGCCCAAACAGAGTTGCCCACAGGTAAGTTGGTACAGAGGGCAAAAATGTATGCATGATTATTCCGCCAGCTATACATTCCGAAGGAATATAAATTATCCAGTTAAGCCAGTATGACCATCCCATACCGCACGCTATTGAAGGAGAGACGTATTTTGCAGTATAGTGAATAAACGATCCGGAGTTTGGCGAATTTGCCGTTAACTCAGCCAAGCATAGCGTAACGCAGTACACAATTATACCGGCTAATATATATGCTATGATAGCTGCTGGACCAACTTCTGAGAGAACATACCCTGTACCTAAAAAGAAACAGGAGCCAATAATACCGCCAAGAGCTATTAGCTCAATGTGGCGAGGTTTTAGAGTTTTAGCTAATGCCATAACACTACCTCCAAAAATTGTTACACAAAGTACCTGAAAATACAGATTATTATTTTTTTTTTAGTTTATTGGTTTTTTTAGCGCTTTGAATTTTAGTGGATAGTTAGTTGCTATCGTAATTCAAAGCAATAAACTCATACAAAAATACTTAGATATGATTTCTGTATTCTCACGTACTTCATGTATGAGGTGAGCGAATTATAGACCTGTTTTTAAAATTTCTCAATTAAAATTTACACCTAGTGAAAACTTGAATTAATAATAGTTTTATTTGATAATGTTGTTTAGATAAAAAATACCTTAGACACAGGAGTTGGTATGTCTAATTTAAATGAAGTTGGTAAAGTCTATGAGCGTCCTTGGGGAACTTATCAAACAATTAATTTTACAGATAAGAGTCAAACTAAAATAATCACTGTAAAGCCTAAAGGACAATTATCTTTACAGAAGCATTTCAAAAGGGCTGAGCATTGGGTAGTGGTAACAGGTAAACCAACTATAACTGTTGATGAAAGTGTCAAAGAATATAATGTTGGCGAGCATATTTTTATCCCTAAAGAAGCGGTGCATAGATTAGAGAACTTCACAGATAGTGATATTCAAATTATCGAAGTTCAAGTTGGTGACTATCTTGGTGAAGATGATATTGTACGCTTAGAAGATATTTATAATCGCGGTTAATTCTTTATTTTCCATAAAAAAATTCTTATTGAATCTCTAATCATCTAAAATATACCTTATAGCTAATTTAAATCAATCATTAGGGATTTACTGATGAGTATAAAATCAAAAGCAGCTGTAGCATATAAAGCAGGCGCTCCATTATCTGTAGAGATAGTAAATGTGGCATTACCAAGAGATAATGAAGTTCTAGTTGAAATTAAGGCTACTGGGATATGCCATACAGATGCATATACGCTTTCGGGTAGAGATCCGGAGGGACTTTTTCCGGCTATATTAGGTCATGAAGGAGCTGGTGAAGTTGTAGCAGTTGGCAAAAATGTAACATCTGTTAAACCTGGTGACCATGTTATTGCTTTGTATACTCCAGAATGTAGAGAGTGTGAGTACTGTTTAAATCCTAAAACAAACTTGTGTCAAGCAATTAGAGAAACTCAAGGAAAAGGTCTTATGCCAGATGGTAGTTCAAGGTTTACTACTCAAGATGGTAGAGAGATTTTTCATTATATGGGTTGTTCAACTTTTTCAAATTATACTGTTCTACCGGAGATTGCTGTAGCTAAGATTCGTAAAGATGCGCCTTTGGATAAAGTTTGCTATATCGGCTGTGGAGTGACAACTGGTGTTGGCGCTGTAGTTAAAACAGCAAATGTTGAAGCTGGTGCTAGTGTTGTTGTATTTGGTCTTGGTGGGATTGGTCTAAATGTTATTCAAGGCGCTAAGCTAGTTGGAGCAGGGCAGATTGTTGGTGTTGATACTAATAATGATAAGAAAGCATTAGCAGAAAAATATGGTATGACAGATTTTGTTAACCCTAATGAAATTGATGAAGACTTAGTGCAGTATTTAATCCGTTTAACAGGAGGCGGAGCTGATTATAGCTTTGAGTGTATTGGCAATACAAAAGTTATGCGTCAGGCTTTGGAGTGTGCTCACAAAGGCTGGGGTGAAAGTGTGATAATAGGCGTTGCTGGAGCTGGTGAAGAGATATCTACTAGACCATTCCAGCTTGTAACAGGTCGTACTTGGAAGGGTTCAGCATTTGGTGGTATGCGTGGCAGAACAGATGTGCCAATGATTGTTGATTGGTATATGGATGGTCGTATTGATATTGATAGTCTTATTACTTCAAATATTAAGATAGAAGATATTAATAAAGGCTTTGAAAATATGCATAACAATATAAGAACAGTAGTTACTTTTTAAATTCTCTATATATTTATTTCCTGCGGACATTCTCGTGAATGACTTGATGATTAAATCAACAGTCTTTAGATTAATTCATTATCGATGTTTGATAGTAAATTTGTTAGATAAGAAATTATAGGAAAAACTTAGAAAATAAATTACTTGTTGTTATAAGCTTTGATAGCTTTATCTAGAAGCTCAAGAGCTCTTTTTAGAGCTTTTTCTTCTAAGATGTATGCAATTCTTATTTCATCTTTACCAAGACCTTTAGTTGCATAGAAATCCCCAGCAGGAGAAACCATTACTGTTTCTTTATTATCTTCAAAGTCTGTTAGTAACCATAATGCGAACTTCTCAGCATCATCAATAGGAAGTTTAGCAATTACATAAAAAGCTCCAGTAGGCTTTTCACAAACTACATTATCCATTTTTGAAAGAGCTTCAAAAGTTATATCTCTTCTTTTTTGGTATTCTGTGTTTACTTCTTTTAAGTAATCTTCAGATACTTCATAAAGAGCTGCAGCACCAATCTGTTCAAGAGTAGGTACACATAGTCTAGTTTGGCATAGTTTAGTAACTTCTTTGATGAACTCTTTATTTTTTGTACAAAGAGAACCAATTCTAGCACCACAAGCACTGTAACGCTTAGATACAGAGTCAACGATGATAACACGATCTTCAACACCTTTAATATTACCAAAAGATGTACAAGTAAGACCATCATAAGTGAATTCTCTATAAACTTCGTCACTTATTATGAATAAGTCTTTCTCTTTAGCTACTTCTGCCAAAGTTTCTAGTTCTTCTTTAGAGTATACAACACCAGTAGGGTTACCAGGGTTAGAGATCATGATAGCACGAGTTTTATCAGTTACACATGCTAGAATTTCTTCTTTTGAAGGTAAGTGGAAACCTTCTTCAGCTTTTGTAGTGATTGGTCTAATTGCTACATCAACTGCAGTTGTAAAACCATTGTAATTTGTATAAAAAGGTTCTGGTACAAGTATCTCTTCGCCAGCATTACAAACAGCAATCGCTGCAAATATTAATGCTTCTGAGCCACCATTTGTGATTAAGATCTCGTCTTCAGCAAAATCCATACCGAATCTTTTGTAGTATTTTGAGATTGCCTTGATTAGGCTAGGCTCACCGTTAGCTACTGAGTATGCGATAGTCTCTTCATCAAAAGCTCTGATAGCATCCATAAACTCACTAGGAGTTTTGATATCAGGTTGACCTATGTTTAGGTGGTAAACCTTTTTGCCTTGCTTTTGAGCTGCTATAGAATACGGCACTAACTTACGTACAGGAGAGGCTTGCATAGCCTTAACTCTTCTTGATAATTGCATTTAGTAAATCCTTTTTGTTTGACATTGGTTAAGATATACAATTTGATTATAATATATTTTCAAAGCTTAAAAAATTATAAATTAGTAAAAATAAGCTAATTATTTGAACTTGTTACTTGTTATTTATTACCAGCTATTTGATCGAATGCCTTTTTCGATTATTAATAAATTTAGAATTTCTACAAAAGTATATATAATGAAGGGGTTACAATATTTCGGGTGATATTAGTATGCTACAACATCTGGCTATTAAAAATTTTGCGATTATAAAATCTACAGAAATTGACTTTAGAGAGGGTATGACTGTTCTAACTGGAGAGACAGGAGCCGGCAAGTCAATTTTACTTGATGCTTTGAGTTTTGTACTTGGTGCGAGGTTAGAGAAGACATTTTTACAAGATGGTAATGTAACTGAAGTTTCAGCGACATTCTGTATCAAAGATAATCAGAAAGCAAAAAGACTATTAGATGAACTTTTTGTTGATTATGAGAATGATGAATGTACATTTAGAAGAGTGGTTAATAAGTCTAAACAAAGTCGCTTATTTATAAATGGTAGTGTTGCTAAGGCTACAGATGTCAAAAAAATCTCAGATAAGCTTATAAATATTTATAGTCAGAACTCTCATCAAGATTTGCTTGATCCTAAATCACAATTGGGCTTATTAGATAGTTTTGCAAATAATGATGAAGTTTTAAAAAAAGTCTCTGGAGCTTTTTATCAGTTACAAAAAGTCAATGCAGAAATATCAGAGCTTCAGGAGTATGTAGATGGACAAAATAGCCAGCGTGAACTCTTGGAGTATAAGCTTGATGAGCTTGTGGGATTAAATCTAGAAGAGAATGAGTTTGAAGAGTTATCCCAGCGTCAAAAAGATCTCTCAAGTGTTGATGATATTGGTTATAGTCTTAACTATATTTCAAACTTAATGTATGATGCTGATGTTAATGTTATAGCGATGTTAACGGATCTTGAAAAAGAAGTATCTAAACTTGATGAAGTATCTTTCAAAAACCTTCAGGAGCTGATTTCACAAACTAAGGTGTATGCTCAAGAAAGCTATGATGAGGCACAGACTAGACTGGAATCTCTAGAGCAAGATCCAGAAGAGCTAGCAAAAGTTGAGCAAAGAATGAGTGAGATATATGAATTCGCGCGTAAACATAAGGTTGAACCTAGCTATATGTATCAGTATATCCAAGAGCTGCATAGTGAGTTAGAAAACTTTAGTCAAGATGGTGAGAAGCTAGTACAACTTAATCAACAAAAGCAAAAGCTTGAGCAAGAATATGATAATTATGCTAAAGAGCTAAGCCAAGCACGTCAAATGGCAGCAAAAGAGTTCTCTAAACAAGTTGAAAAAAATATTCGTTCGCTAAATATACCTAAAGGCAGTTTTGTAGTACAGATTTTGTCATCTCAGAGTAAGACATCTAAAGGTATAGATGAGTGTCAATTTATGATTAATTTTAATCTTGGTGAACAATTAGCACCAGTTAGAAAAGTCGCATCAGGTGGTGAGCTAAGTAGGATAGGGTTATCAATTCAGGCTGTATCAGCTGCTAAGAGATCTTATCCAACTCTAGTTTTTGATGAGGTTGATGTCGGTATATCAGGGGCTACTGCAGAGATAGTTGGCAAATTGCTCAAGAAGCTGTCAGAGAGACTACAGGTGTTGTGTATAACACACCAGCCACAGGTAGCAGCTCAAGGTCATACACATTTGCATGTTACTAAGAAGTATCTCAAAGATACTACAGAATCAAAAATTATCGAACTAAATCAGCAACAGCGTATTGAAGAAATAGCTAAAATAGTAGGGGGAGTAGATATTTCAGAAAATACTCTATCACATGCTAGAGAGCTTTTGGGTTTATGATATAAATATATGGTTAATTAGAATGAGTCATGTAAAATAAAACCATTCATTCCCAATTAGGTGTGAATCTTTTGGTTTTATTTACCCCATTTTTTATTGATGTTTGCACCACCACTTTTTTTAGATTTATATAAACAGGTATATACATGATTTGTAGCAATGTTATATTTGAGTTATGAGAACATAGATACAAAGTGCAGTATAATTAGGGTTAGTAGTATTAAAATTTTAACTTCTAATTTGATTATACTGCCAAGAGCTATATTTATCAGAAGTTTGAGTAAAAGCGCTTGGAGATATGTTTTCAGCTTGGTTAGTATCTAGTCTTTCAACATTTACTGAACTATTAAGACTAGATTGTAGTGAATCCATGGCACTATTATATTGCTCATAAGAGCCATTATAGTCACTATCAAATCCCTGACTTTCAATACTATTGATTGAACTAGATACATTTCTTTGTTCATTTTGAAGCTCTAAAGATCTTGCATTTGCATCTTGCCTATTTGTATCATAGATGTCTCTTTGTTGGTTGAAGTATTCAGCAGCTTCTGTAGCATTGTTATAGTTGCTGCCTGCTTGGCTAGACATTGTCGCTCGTGTACTATCAATTCTACCTTGGTAGTAGTCGACACTATTTTGCCAAGATGTTGTATCAACACCATCTGCAGCATTATCAATTAGTCCTTGATAGTAGTCTAAATTAGATTGATTACTTTGTATGTTTTGATATTTTTGATAATCACTGAAAGCAGTATCTGCATTGCTTTCAGCTGAGCTCATAGCACTTATAAGGTCACTGTATTGACTATCTTGTGCTAAAGCTTCTGTTGTTCTATTTTGCCATGCTGTGACAGCATTGCTATGACCATTCATTAAGGCACTATCAAAATTTGCTCTTTGCGATTTATATGCTTCATAATCACTATCTTGGTTTTCGCTAGATGCATTGCAACCGCTTGGTAAGATACTACTACTAGGAGCCACATAAGAACCACTATTATTATAAAATTCAAAATTAAGCCCAAAGTAGCCATCATTAATACTAGACTCTTCTTCAACTATAGATACTGAACAAGTCCATTTAAAAGTATTGTTTTCAATGCTCGGTGAAAGAGCTATCTGATAGGTTTTTCCATTGATATTGCTTACACCTACGATTCTACCATTATGCCCAACTATATCACTCATAACATTGGTATTTTCATTACCAATGTCAGTATAATCTGTGACATCAAAACTTTGTAACTGCTGTTCAGTTGATACGCCATTGCTGATAAAAAAATCTTGAACATCTTTTTTATAATTATCTAGGGTCTAGATAACTTTAGCACTAAATTTTCTTACTAAAGTACACATGATTTTATATAAATCATTATCTTTGTTATTCCACCTAAATTCACACTCTTTTAAATGTAAAACAAACTTATCATCACTTAATCCGTTAAATTTTGCAAGTCTTCTTTTAGAGAAAGACCAAAATGACTCTATACCATTAACATGGTTTTTACCACGAGCAAACTCATTGTGAGAGTGATAAATACGATAGTGATCATAACCGTTTAGAATAAGCCCATCATATGCTTTCCATCCATCAGTATAGATTGTGCTGCTTTCGAGTATTTTGCCTTGTATTATAGGCATTAAGGACTCTTTAGAGCAGTTTGGTACAATAGAAACGTAGACTTTATTATGTTCATCGCGTTTTAAAACACCGAATACTGGTGTTTTACCAACTGCACCACGACCACGTTTACCTCGTACTCGTTTAGCTCCAAAATAAGACTCATCTAGTTCAAACTCTCCAGTAGATGCTAAGAATTTTTCATCAGATAATAGAATTATTTTACGAAATCTATCAAAATAGCGGTTAATTGTTACTCTGCTAACATTAGTTATTTTACTCGTATTTGTCGCTGTTAAATCCAAGCAGAAACACTTCAAAATCTCTCTAATTTTAGCATCTGAAATATGCGAACGTTTTTTATACCTTCCAAACATAGATAAAATATAGCTCCATCAATGATTTTTGACAAGCTAAAGTTATCTAGACCCTTATCTAAATTAGCAAGCGCTTCTGTAAGCTTAGCTCTAGTTACATAATTTGAATATGCTGGTATTGCTACAGCTGCTAAGATTGCGATAATTGCGATTACAACCATCAACTCAACCAATGAGAATCCTTTTTTAATATTATGGTTTATCACGGTGATTAGATTAATAAAAAATTAATTTAATTATATATTATAAAAGTATAAATTCAATTGCATAATTTATATCAATATGTCAAATTTGAAATTATGAGATCGTTTGGTATCAATTTGTACCTGAGGGATATTTAGGAATACTACAGAATCAAAAATTATCGAACTAAATCAGCAACAGCGTATTGAAGAAATAGCTAAAATAGTAGGGGGGGAGATATTTCAGAAAACACTCTATCACATGCTAGAGAGCTTTTGGGGCTTATTTAATTTTTAAAATAAATTAAAACACTATCTATTTTATTGTGGGCATAATGGTGTTGGTAGCTGGTTAGCTTGAAAGCCTGTGCTAGTACATTCCCAAGTCATAGACTGAGCAGCAGTGTTGTAATATGGTGTAAGGGTAATGCTACCGCTGACAGGAGCTGTGAAGTCAATGATTATAGAGCTACTTGAAACAGTGGTTGTATAGCTTAAAGAAGCTGACGATTTTGATGGAAGCCTTTTGCTATTAAAACTAGCATTAGTACCGCTGCCGGTAGAGTTGATATTAGTCATATCTCCGGAGTGCATTACTATTTCAGCTATATCCATTTTGGTTGAGCCTATGGCTGTTACAGCAGCTCCAACTTTTGAGCGAATTACATAGTTTGAATATATTGGAAAAGCTACCGCAGCCAAGATTGCAATAATTGCAATCACAACCATCAACTCAACCAAGGAAAATCCTTTTTGAAATTTAAGCATATTGTAAAAAAATAGTTAGTCATTACGTCAAGTATAAACTAAATATTTTTCTTTGTAGAGATAAACCAAATAAATTAATCGGATAAAGTAAAAGAATAAAGTATAAAGAAGAATATAAGAGAGAAATTATGCACCAGTACAAGGACTTGGTAGTAAAGACTGCGCAATCTGAGCTTGTGTAGCTGTACCGCCTAGTACAGGAGAATTCGCATTAACCGCAGAACCACTTGCAGATATTGCAGCAGTTGTTGAGATACAGTTCCAAGTTACAGAGCCGCCATTATCATTTGGAGCAAGAACTACACTTCCTGATACTGGACTTGTAAATGTAAGTGTAATATCACCAGCAGCGTTAACACCAGTACCATAAGCCATTCCACTCTTACTTTCACCAACATAAGTAAGGTTTGAATTTCCAGCAACATTATTTGCTAAGTTCTCAGCTACTTGAGCTTTAAGACCACCAACTGAAGCTAATGCAGTACCTATCTTAGCACGAGTAGTGTAGTTAGAGTACATTGGGATAGCAACAGCTGCCAAGATTGCGATAATTGCGATCACAACCATTAACTCAACAAGTGAGAAACCTTTTTGCATTTTCTTTTTCATAATTGTTTTTCCTTTTTTATCATGTTTTAAATTTTAACAATCCAGTAAATTAATATTAATCACTGTATCGGATATTATATTCTTAATATTATATGATGCAAGTTTTTTTATTATTATTACTCAAATTTAATGTTTTTATATTTAATTTTAATTATAGTTGTTATTGTCCAATGCGATCATATACAGTAATTCAAATAAATTATGCTGCTATTGCTAAGTAATAGTCTAGTTTTTATACAGCAATAATAACTCTAAGATGTTGATTTAATATTTGTCGTCATTTCCAAGTAGGTGGGAATCTCTCAAGTAGTCAAGATATCCTTGTGTCCACTTCAACAGGCTCAGTAACCGAGAGGATGACTACGAGTATTAGAACTAAAGCTTTGATTTATAACTCTGCCGAGTGGTTAATATTCTGCTATAATTAAAGTTCTAATAAAATACTAACTGCCGAGCAACTATGCTTAAAAATGTACTAAAAACTAATTTTAAAGACTTCAAAGAAATCTTTAAAAGATCTAAGCAACACAACTATCATTTACCTAAATATTTACAACTTAAATATACATTTGTGCCAATATTAATTTTGGTTGTATTTGCATTTTATAATCTTGATACACCCGTTGAGAACTATATCAAGCATTCCATGCCTGAAGCTGTCGGCAATGCTTTTAGGTATATTACAGATGTTGGTAAAGCAGAATATATCTTGATAATATGTGGAGTGATAGTTTTAGTCAGACTATTTATCAATATTGATAAGCTTTCTGAGAGTACCAAAGTTGCTTTTAATAAGATTTGTATATATTCAGGATTTATTCTAGCAACTGTAGCAATAAGTGGTATTGTAGGCCAGGTTCTTAAAATTATAATAGGCAGAGCTAGACCGAAATTTTTCTTAGAATATGGTTCGCATTATTTTCAGCACTTTCATGCTCCAGGTTATGATTTTGCAAGTATGCCTTCAGGGCACTCAATTACAGTCGGTGCGATGTTTATAGCATTTTTTTATATTTTTCCAAAATTTAGATACTTGTGGTATGTACTTATAGTTGTATTCGCGGGTAGTAGAATTATAGTTGGTTCTCATTATCCTAGTGATGTGATTTTTGGAGTAGCTTTGGGTTGCTACTGTACGGCATACATATATTATTGGATGTTAAATAGAGAGTTGCTTCCAAAAAAATAAAACTCTAAAAATATTTAATTATCTCTTAATTTATTTTTATGAAAAGATTTCTAAAAAAGCTCCAAAGATTCTACTAAATTTGATATCATATCTAATATCTTTTTTATTCATTAAATTAAGTAATCAAAAAATGACTTTAATCGATGGCAAAAAGCTTTCTATAGATCTAAAAGAGAGATTGACCGATCAACTTCGAGAATACAAAGAACAAACTGGCATAGTTCCTAAATTAGTGGCAATAATCGTCGGCGATGATCCTGCTAGTAAGACTTATGTAGGCTCAAAGGAAAAAGCCTGTGAAAAAGTTGGTATAAATTCAGAAGTTATAACACTTCCTGAAGCAACAACTGAGCAAGAGTTGTTAGAATTAATTGATAAGTTAAACGATGATTCTAGTGTGCACGCTATTTTAGTACAGCTACCATTACCAACTCATATTAATAAGCAAAAAGTTATCTATGCTATCAAACCAGAAAAAGACGTGGATGGCTTTCATCCAGCAAATGTTGGTAGACTACAGCTTAGAGACAAAAAGTGTCTAGAGTCTTGTACACCCAAAGGTATCCTGACTATGCTTAAAGAGTATGGTATACAGACAGAAGGCGCTCATGCAGTAGTAGTTGGGGCTAGTAATGTAGTCGGTAAACCTGTCTCTCAGTTACTATTAAATGCCAAAGCAACTGTCACAACGTGTCATAGGTTTACTAAAGATCTCAAATCCCATACAACTAAAGCAGATATTTTGGTAGTAGCGGTAGGTAAGCCAGGTTTTATCACAGCTGACATGGTCAAAGATGGTGCTGTGGTTATAGATGTTGGTATTAATCATGTCGATGGTAAAATTGTTGGTGATGTAGATTTTGAAGCAGTGAAAGATAAAGTCTCTGCGATTACTCCAGTACCTGGTGGTGTTGGACCTATGACTATTACAGAGCTTCTTTATAATACTTTTCAGTGTGCTCAGGAGTTAAATAGGTAGTGAATTTGTTATGGCAAGTTATATCCTCTTGGGTGGACATCTCTAGGCTAATGGATAAGATTGAAAAATATTCCCGCTTGCTCGGGTATACTAATTTATGTAGAAAGGAAATAACATGGCAAGCTTAAAATATGAAGATGCTGGCGTAAATATTGAAGCAGGTAATGAAGCTGTTAATAGAATGAAAGAACATGTCAAAAAAACATTTACAAAGAATGTTTTGACAGGTTTAGGAAGTTTTGGGTCTCTTTATTCACTAAAAGATATCATCAATAACTATGATGATCCTGTTTTAGTACAATCAATAGATGGTGTTGGAACTAAAACTAAAGTTGCAGTAATGTGTGGCAAGTTTGAAAATCTTGGTTATGATCTTTTCTCAGCTGCGACAAATGATATTGTTGTGATGGGTGCTAAACCAATCACTTTTCTAGATTATGTTGCTCATGATAAGCTTGATCCAGCAATTATGGAAGAGCTTGTAAAAGGTATGTCAAAAGCTTGTGCTGAATGTGGTGTATCTCTTGTTGGTGGTGAAACTGCTGAAATGCCAGGGGTGTATCAAGCAGGTGAGATTGACATGGTGGGTGTCATTACAGGTATCGTTGATAAGAATAAAGTCATCAATGGCGAGAATATCAAAGAAGGCGATGTTGTGTTTGGTCTTAGTTCATCAGGCTTGCATACGAACGGTTATTCATTCGCGCGTAAATTGTTCTTTGATGTCGCTGGTAACAAGCATACTGATACATATCCAGAGCTAGATGGCAAAACTATTGGCGATGTATTGCTAGAGCCGCATATTAACTATACTAATATTATCCATGATTTCTTAGATAATGGTGTTGATATCAAAGGTATGGCACATATTACAGGTGGCGGTTTTATAGAAAATATCCCAAGAGTATTACCTCAAGGATTAGGTGCAGATATCTCTAAAGATAGCTTTCAAACTCCTGCTATCTTTAGAGTTATGCAAAGAATTGGCGATATTAGTGAGTTTGAGATGTATCGCTCATTTAATATGGGTATAGGTATGACTATAATCGCCAGCCAAGATCAATTCGATAAGATGAAAGAGTTAGCTAAAAAGCATACAAATACAAAACTATATCAAATAGGTAAGATTACAAATACAGGCAAGGTGGAAATTATCTAATGATTGATAAACAAATCATCATCAATAATATACAAAACGTTTTAAAATCAACGGATCTTAATATCAAAGATAAATACACTGGTAAAGTTAGAGATATGTACTTTACTGATGATAAAAGTATTTTGATATCAACTGATAGACAGTCAGCTTTTGATAGATCGTTAGGGTTTATTCCATTTAAGGGTCAGATTCTTGCTCAATCATCAGTTTGGTGGTTCAAAGAAACTGCTCATATTGTCAAAAATCATTTTATAGCTTCTCCAGATGCAAATGTCGTAATAGCAAGAAAGGCAAAGGTGTTGCCAATTGAGTTCGTAGTTAGAGGCTATATAACTGGTTCAACTTCAACATCGTTGTGGACTCATTACAAAAATGGTAGTCGTGACTATTGTGGTAATATTCTCCCAGAGGGTTTGAAAAAGAATCAAAAGCTACCACAAAACATTTTAACACCTACAACAAAAGAGCAAGAGCATGATAGACCAATTTCTGCTGAAGATATCGTCAAAGAAGGTTGGTTAACTCAAGATCAATGGGATTACGCTTCACAAAAAGCATTAGAGTTATTTGAATTTGGTCAGCAGAAAGCCTTAGAACATGGTTTGATATTAGCTGATACAAAGTATGAGTTTGGAGTTGATGAAAAGACTGGTGAAATTATTTTAATAGATGAGATTCATACACCTGATAGCTCAAGATTTTGGCTAAAAGATAGCTATGCTG
This sequence comes from Francisella philomiragia, assembly GCF_018135955.1. Lineage (NCBI taxonomy): Bacteria > Pseudomonadati > Pseudomonadota > Gammaproteobacteria > Thiotrichales > Francisellaceae > Francisella > Francisella philomiragia. The sequence goes on from NZ_CP063138.1 coordinate 342,968, forward strand.
AGAGATTTGAAAATGGTGAAGAGCCAGAAAATATTGATAAAGAATTTTTTAGATTATGGTTTGCAAAAAACTGCGATCCATACAATGATGATGTCTTGCCAGAAGCGCCACAAGAGTTGGTTGTAGAGCTATCACAAAAATACATAACACTTTTTGAGATGATAACTGGTCAAAAGTTTGAAGTGCCAGAGGATATAGAAAATATTAATCATAGAATTGCAAAAAATGTTGCAAATTATTTAAATACGGAGAGTCAAGTGAATATTCTTCTAGTAGGTTCAGGAAGTAGAGAACATGCAATAGCTGAGGCGGTTAAAAGAAGTGCGATTAAGAACAATCTCTTTTGTATAAGCACAGCGGTAAATCCTGGTATTGATAGAATAGCTCAAGGATATAAGGTTGGTGATATTTGTAACTGTGAAGAAGTTCTTGAGTATGCAAAAGCAGAGAGTATTGATATAGCTATTATTGGTCCAGAGGCGCCGCTTGAAGTTGGTCTTGCTGATACTCTTAAAGCAAATGGTATAGGTGTGGTTGGCCCAACTAAGAAGCTTGCTCAACTTGAAACATCAAAAGGTTTCACTAGAGATCTAATCCGTGACTATGATATAGGAGCAAATCCTTTTTTTAGGAAGTTCTCAACCATGGATGGTGTGGAAGAGACTCTCAAAGAGTATAGAAATCAGTTTGTTATAAAAGCAGATGGTCTAATGGGTGGAAAAGGAGTTCTTGTATGGGGAGATCACTTACATACGATGAGCGATGCACTTAAGCATTGTCAGTCATTGATAGACGCAGGTAAGGAATTTGTGATTGAGGAGAAGCTTGTTGGTCAAGAATTCTCTTTGATATCTTTTACTGATGGTGAGCATTTTATTCATATGCCAGCTGTACAAGATCACAAACGTGCACATGAAGACGATAAAGGCCCAAATACTGGTGGTATGGGTACTTATTCAGATGCTAATCATAGCTTACCATTTTTATCAGACTCTGATATAGCTAGAGCAAAAGAGATAAATGAGAAAGTTGCAAAAGCATTGGCTGATAAGTTTGGCGAACCTTATCAGGGTATTCTGTATGGTGGTTTTATGGCTACCAAAGATGATACAAAAGTTATTGAGTATAATGCTCGGTTTGGCGATCCAGAGGCTATGAATTTGCTAACTTTACTTGAAACAGATTTTGTTGAGATAGTGCAAGCAATAACTAACGGTACTCTTGATAAGGTAAAAGCTGAATTTAAAAATCAAGCTAGTGTATGTAAATATCTAGTACCACTAGGATATCCAAATCAATCAGTCAAAAATTTTGAAATAGATATTTCAAAATGCCCTGATAATGTTGAAATTTTCTTAGGAGCTGTAGATTTTAGAGATGGTAAATTAATTGGTACAGGCTCTAGGGCAATAGCAGTATTAGGTCTAGGTGATACAATAGCTGAAGCTGAGCAAAAAGCTGAAAACGCAGTCAAAAACATTTATGGTAAGCTATTTCATCGTCCTGATATTGGTACTAAAGAGCTTATCAATAAGCGTATTAAGCATATGAACTTACTGCGTGGTGATAAGTATCAGGAGCTATAGAAATGTCTAGGCTAAAACTTGTTATATTGGGTTCTACGCGTGGGACTAATATGCAGGCTATAATAGATGCTATAGCTGATAGGCAAATAGATGCTGAGATAAGTTTGGTCATTTCTAATAAGCAAGATTCTTATATCTTACAAAGAGCAAAAGATCGAAATATAGCTAATAAATTCATAGCTTCAAAAGGTCTATCAAGAGAGGTTTATGACAAGCTTCTTGTCGAAGAAATCCAGAAATACAATCCTGATTTGATTTTATTAATTGGTTTTATGCGTATTTTAAGTCCAGTCTTTATAAAGGCTTTTGAGGGTAAAATTCTAAATATTCACCCATCACTATTACCAAAGCACGCAGGATTAATGGATTTGGCTGTCCATAAGTCAGTTATTGACGCTGGAGATAGTGTATCTGGGTGTACTATCCATCAAGTAAGTGAAGAGGTTGATGGTGGTGATATAGTTTTGCAGTTGAAATGTGATGTAACAAAAGATGATATTGCTGAAAGCTTAAAAGAAAAAGTACAAGCTCTCGAGAGTAAAGCTTGGATAGAAGTTATTAAGAGTTGGGGTGAGTAATTCAGCATTGTTATTCTGAGCTTGGCTAATGAATGAAATCGAAGCACAGAATATAAAAATAGCAGGTCATTCCGGAACAAGTTCAGGATGACATATTTTTTTGATTACTAGGGAGGCAAAGAGATGAGTATAGATGTTGGTGTAATCATGGGCTCTAAATCTGATTGGAGCACAATGAAAGAGTGTTGTGATATTTTAGAGAGTCTAGGTATTAGCTATGAATGTGAGGTTGTTTCAGCTCATAGAACTCCTGACAAAATGTTCGATTATGCTGAGACAGCTAAGTCTAGAGGCCTAAAAGTAATAATTGCAGGTGCTGGTGGTGCAGCCCATCTACCTGGTATGGTTGCTGCAAAAACAGATCTACCAGTATTAGGTGTACCTGTGAAGTCTAGCACGTTAAGTGGCAAAGATAGCTTATTATCTATCGTACAGATGCCAGCAGGTATTCCAGTTGCTACTTTTGCGATTGGTGTGGCAGGGGCTAAAAATGCTGCTCTTTTTGCAGCAAGTATATTGCAGCTTGTAGATTCAAAAGTTGGTCAAGCATTAGCTAAGTTTAGAGCAGATCAAACTCAATCAGTACTAGATAATCCTAATCCGAGGGAACAGTAATATGAAAATAGGTATTATTGGAGCAGGTCAACTTGCAAGGATGCTAAGTATAGCTGGTACGCCTTTAGGTCTAGAGTTTCACTGTCTTGGTAAAACTGGTGATTGCGCTGAAGAGGTTGTAAAAAGTGTAACAGATATTGATTTAGATCAAATTAATGATGTAGTTACATGGGCAAAACAGTTTGATGTAATAACTTTTGAGAATGAAAATATATCTCACGAGCTTATCAAAGCAATTAATCATGATGTGAATGTATATCCATCTGCGAAAGCCATCGCTATCTCTCAAGATAGATTACTTGAGAAATCTTTTATGCAAGACCATGGCATAGCTACTGCTAAATTTGTAAATATTGATAGTCTAGACAAGCTTGAAAAAGCAGTGCAAGATTATGGACTACCGGCTATAGTCAAAACACGTAGATTTGGCTATGATGGCAAAGGTCAATTTGTGATGAAATCTCAAGAAGATGTATCAAAAGCTTGGGATGCTCTTAAAAATGCTCCAGATGGTCTTATTTATGAGGCTTTTGTTGATTTTGATTATGAAGTTTCGCAGATATGCACAGCTGATATTAAAGGCAATATAGCTTTTTATCCATTAGCTAAAAACACTCATAAGCAAGGTATTATAGTTGAATCCGAAGCGCCTTTTGAAAATCCGGTTTTAGCTGAGAAAGCACAACAGATAGCTAAAACATTAGTCAAAGAGTTTGCCTACGTTGGTACTTTAGCCATAGAGTTCTTTGTCAAAGGTGATGAGTTAATAGTCAATGAGATAGCTCCTAGAGTGCATAACAGTGGACACTGGAGTATTGATGGCTCAATTACCTCACAATTTGAAAATCATGTTAGAGCTATCGCAGGTTTGATCTTGGGAGATACAACAAGTCGTAAAACAGTGATGTTGAATTGTATTGGTGGTATGCCAGCTACAAAAGATTTAGCAGCACTTGATAGAGTTAAGATTCACAGTTATAACAAAGAACCACGTAAAGGCAGAAAAGTGGGCCATCTAAACCTTAATCTAAATGATGAAACCGATGCTTATCAGCTATTGCAAGCTAAAAAGCTTATAGAACTTTCTCAAGAGCTTTAATTTAAGATAAAAGCATTTTTTATCCAGTTAATATCTTCTTTGTTAATTGCTATTAAATCGAATCTACATTCGTAGTTTTCAAACTTAGGATTCTCTTGTAAGAAAATATTTGCTGCATTAATAAGTTTTTGCTGTTTACTGTAAGTTAGCATTTCTTCTGCTTTAGCAAATTTTGTTTTGCTACGATATTTTACTTCGATAAATACAAGAGTGTTTTGGTCTAAAGCAATAATATCAATTTCACCATAAGGTAAGGCTTTAAAATTTTGAGCTAGAATTTGTAAGTTTATAGTTCGTAAAAATTTAGAGGCTTGTTCTTCAGCTTTATTACCTATTTCAATTGTTTTCATATTTTTAGAAGTTTTTATAACTGTGATATATATTGTACGAATAAATGTTATTGGTAGATTAAAGATCTATAGCCACATTCAGTTTTGTTACTTTAATTAATCCCACTGTGTCGAAGTAGAGCTTCTTCATTTGGTTTACGCCCCATAAATGCTACAAAGTTATCCATAGCATTACGTGAAGAGCCCTTTGAAATTATGTTTTCTAACAAGTCATTACCAACTTTATTACTAAGGATTCCTTCATTTTCAAAACGTGAAAACACATCTGAAGAAAGTATTTCAGCCCATTTGTAACTGTAGTATCCAGCAGCATAACCTCCAGCAAAAATATGCGAAAATCCATTTTGGAATCTATTGTAGCTAGGAGTTTTAAGTAAGTTGACTCTTTCTCTAATGCTATCTAATTCATTTTGAACTTCAGTCGCGGTAGTTAATTTTTTGTAGTGGATATTCATATCAAATATAGCAAATTCAAGTTGTCTAACCATCATCAATGCAGATTGAAAATGTCTGGTGCCTACTAGTTTATCAATTTGTTTATTACTAAGGGCTTTACCATCGCGTGATCCAGATATAAGTGCTAGTCCTTCTTCGCACCAGCAGAAATTCTCCATGAATTGGCTAGGTAATTCCACAGCATCCCATTCAACTCCATTAGTTCCAGAAATTGAAGCAATAGTTACACGTGATAAGATATGATGAAGAGCATGACCAAACTCGTGAAATAATGTTACGACATCACTATGAGTTAGGTTTGCACCATCTTTTGATGGTGGCATAAAGTTACAGTTTACATAAGCCACAGGTTTTTGAGCTAAGCCATCTAACTTGATAAATGCTGTGCGTGAGCCATCCATCCATGCGCCACCACGCTTATTATCACGAGCAAAAAAATCACAAATTATACTACCAATATATTCGCCATCTTTGAAAAAATCAAAAGTTTGTTGCTCTGCAACATATTTTGTATAGTTTCTATTTTCTGTGATTTCTAAATTATAGATTTTATTAAGTATCTTGAATAGTCCTTCCAAAACTCTCTCTAATGGGAAATATTCTCTAAGCTCTTCCTCTGTAAAGTCAAATTTAGCTTTTTTGAGTTTTTCAGAGTAATATGCTGTATCCCATGGTTGAAGAGCATCTACTAGTCCTGCATCTTCAGCAAATCTACGTAATTCATTAAGTTCTTTTTTTGCTTGAGGTAATGATTTTTGAAGAAGATTATTAAGTAGCTCAAGTACTTGGGTTGGAGATTCTGCCATTTTGGTAAATAGAGAATTCTCTGCATAATTATCAAAACCCAGTATTTGCGATTTTTCAGCACGTAGTTTTAGGATTTTTTCAATATTGTCATCATTATCGAAGTTTTTGTTGTCTGCCTCTTTTGATGCCCTAGTACAGTATGCTTTATATAGTTTCTCACGTAATTTGCGATTGTCAGCTTGTTGCAATACTGCTAGGTATGTTGGAATATCTATTCCTAATGCATATTTTTCAGAAATATTTTTTTGTTTAGCTTTATTTATTGCTGATTCAATAGTATTTTGAGACAGACCTTTTAGCTCTTTCTCATCATTTGTGGTGTATAGCCAATCCATAGTAGCATCTAACACATTATTTTCAAATTTTGTAGTTAGCTGAGCTAACTCTTGCGAGATCTCTTGCAATCTTTTTCTTTTTGATTCGTCAAGATTTACGCCTGATTGCTCAAATCTGACAATAGCTTTTTTTATGGCTTGGGCTTGTTCAGCATTAAGCTCGTGATTTTGAATTTGTTTATATAGATTGTATAAATCTTTATTTTGTCCAAGCTTGGTATAGTAATCTGTAAGTTTTGTTACAGCGTATTCGTAGCTCTCGCGTAACTCTTTAGAATTACAAACAGCATTCATATGAGCAATTGTAGAAAATGCTTGGCTTATTTTCTCATCATCTACTTCTAATTGTAGGAGAGTTTGCCAGCTAGGATTTTGTTCTTGAAGTGCTTTTTGTAGATTGGTTTCGGCATGCTCAAAAAGATAGTCTATTGCTGGCTTGACTTCATCAGTTTTAAACTCAGCAAGTTTAGGTAAATTAGATTCTTCTAGTATTGAATTCATGGTAGCCTCAAAATAATGTTTAGATATAATATTGATAAGTTATAATTTATATATGTTAACTATATTATTATAATCAAGGTTTTTTTGCTATGATGACTTTACAAGAAGAAAAAATTCAAGCCCCAGTTTTTTTCAAAGAATACATAGATGGGCGAATTATTCTTAATATTGGCGAATATAATCAGCCCTTAATTTTATCTTCTACTGAAGTGCTAGAATACCAAGACAAAATTAGTGATATAAATAGTATTAATAAGAGTCATCTTGATCTTGTGCTATCAACTAGTCCAGAAATTATCATTATTGGTACAGGGAAAAAACAATTATTACCACCAATAGAAATAATTAATGAGCTAGCAAAAGCTGGTAGAAGTGTTGATTTTATGGCAAGTGATACTGCTTGTAAGACATATAATTTACTTGTTAATGAAAATCGTAGTGTCAGTTGTATAATCATTTGATAAACAGCTATTTATTTAACAGTAATTAGTGTTATAATCGATTTTGAGTGTATAAACTTAAAGGAGTAATATGTATGAAAAAAATAATTAAACTTAGTCTTTTATCTTTGTCAATCGCAGGTCTTGCTAGTTGTTCTACAGTATCAGGTGATAAGCCTGCTGCTCAGGATCAAGCAGCGCAAGCTTCAGATGCGACAGCTGTTCAAGCTTCTACTGCAAGCACAGCACCTACAGCTAAGATAAAGCTAAAGAAAACTAACCAAGATGATATCAAAGCTACTATCTATACTACTTACAATAATAACCCTCAAGGAAGTGTAAGATTACAATGGCAAGCTCCGGAAGGATCTAAGTGTCATGACACTAGTTTCCCTATAACTAAGTATGCTGAAAAGAACGATAAAACTTGGGCTACTGTAGAAATCAAACAGGGTAATAAGTATTGTAGCGGTAAATGGACAGCAAACGTTCTTTTTGATAAGCAAGTAATTGCTTCTGATTCAATCACTGTATAGTCATCCTGAAAATTGACTGAATTCTTTTAAATATCTACTCTTTAATTTAGAAAATCAGATTATTATTAAATAGCACTTTTTGCTATACTTTATTACTCAGTAATAATAACGGTAATAAGTTTTATGAAAAAAGTTTTAATAACATCTGTGGTATTATCGGCAGTATTAAGTCTTAGTTCTTGTGGATCTAGTACTGCAGAACAAATCCAACAGCTTCAGCAGACACAAAAACAATTGAGTGAACAAGCATCTCAGAATCTTGCTAATATTGATAGTTTACAAACTAAAATAGCCAAGTATAGGTTACAAGCAGATGATTTACAAAAAGAATCAGATAAATTAGGCAGTGATATTGATGATCTCAAGAAAGCGTATAGTAACTTTAGTGATCCAAATAATGATAGTGCAATAGCTGTTAATAAAGAACTAGTGCAAAAGACTCTTCAAAAAGCTAAAATTGATGAGAAAATAAATGAGTATCGAACTCTTGCAAATGGGTATCAATCGCAGATAAATAATCTAAAAGCTACTTCACAAACTCAAGCTAATCAAGCATCTAAAATAGCTCAACAAATTGTAGAGCTTCAGTCTAAATCAAAATAATATATATATTTGTTATCTTGAGTTGTTAATCTTCTTTACTTAAGGTGTCTAGCTGATAAAATATATGTTTATAAGACTATACAGATAAACTTAATATATGAAAAATAATCTAACAGCTTTGTTGATTTGTGCAATTTCCTTAATAGCTTTAATGCTAACAGCTTGTGCTTCTGATACAGAAAAATTAGCTGAGCTACAAAAAAATCAGCAACAAATGCAGCAGCAGACTGTAGTTCTCCAAGAGGAAATAGCTAAGGTTCAGCAAAAAGCCAATAAATATGAGAAATTAGCTAACAAATATAAGATCTTATTAGATAAGCAACAGCAAGAGATTGATACGCTAGAAGCTGAACATGCTAAGCTTAGTAAAGAGAGTACTGCTGAAGCATTAGCTAAAAAGCAAGAGTTAAAAGAACAGTTGATGAAATCTGCTCAAGATTCTGTACATATTCAAAAAGTATTTAAACGCTACACGAAAAAAGCATCTGCTTATAGAGAAAAGTCTCAGACATTGGAAGAGCAAACAAAACAAACTCAAGATAATCTTGAGCAAACAACTCAAGAAATTCAACAACTTAAAGATAAGATAGTAGTTGAGCAAACTGTAAATTAAAAAAAGTAATGGATAATAATACAATGAAAAAATTTTTGCTATTAGCTTTAGTAACAGCTGGTTTAGCTGGATGTAGTACATATAACTCATTTGTTGATAAGCTGTACAGTTCAGATGATTCAATACAAGTTAATCCTGATGATAATTTAGATAATCCGGATCAAGAAGATCGTCAGGATAGCTCAGAAGATAAGCCAACAGCTATATTGAATTTAAACTATCAATCAGAATCTCATGAGATTGAAGCAAAGATAATAACTAATTGGAATGGTGCTCCTCAAGGGACTATTTATTTAACATGGAGAGCTCCTAAAGATACTAATTGCTATAGTACATCTTTCCCTATTACTAAGTTTAAAGATGTACAAGACTATACTGTAGATAATCAGAGCGTGCTTAGCGATGATAAGGTTTGTGATGGCACTTGGACTGCTACTATCGTCAATAAGTCTGATAATTCAGAGCTAGCTAAGTCATCAGTTGAGATTAAATAAACTCTTTCAAAAAACTTTCTAGATAATACACTATCAACATAAATTTCTAACTTGAGAATTAACTGTGAAAAACTTTGTAAAAAAAATTAATTTTGATGACTATATATTTTACTTTCTTGCTATTTCACTATTTTGGGTATTTTTAATGCCTTTTATGAAATATACCCCACTAAATTTAGTGCCGGTATCATCAGGGGGTAAGATTACTCATTATTTTAATGATACTTTTAGTGCGAATATTTATCTGTTTTTAGATAGATATTATATTTTTTTCTATACGCTTTGTATTGCTAGTGTAGCTATTTTAGTGAATAAACAAAGTCTTTCTAAGCTTTTACAAGTATTTTGGGGCTTTAGTAATCTCGTAAGATATTCAATCTTTATGTTTTTTATGTTTGGTATTGTATCTTCAGTTTTTGCAATTTCACCATCAATTGCATTTAAGGGAGTTAGTGTAACATTTTTGCAATTTTTTTGTGTGCTATTTATAGCTGGGTATGTAAGAGATAATTTTAAGTCTGTACAGTATTTTTATGTGATTATATTGCTATCTTTGATTTTTTTTGGAGGAGCGTTGTTTCTACAGTTATCATTGGCTAATTATTCGGTGTATGGAGCTGTAGTTGCTGGTAACATCCAAAAAGTTTTATTGTTCATATATAACTGCCTAAATCCAAGATTTTTGGATAATTACTTTAGCTGGTTTCTGCCTTTGTTATTATTACCATGGTTTATTAATTTAAGACCTATTTATAAGATAGGTTCTTTTATAGCATTAACTATAGTTTGGTTTGTATTGATAAATCATGCTTTTAGAACAATATTTGCTGAGTATATTGTAATAATGCCTTTGCTTTTTATTTTTGCTCGTAAGTATTTTAAGATAGTTGTTTTGATGCTTGGCTTAACTCTGGTTTGTGGAGGTTTACTAGACTTGTTCTATACTCATTTTATATCAGCGATTGATAATACTAATATTAAGTCATCAGCTGATCTTATTAGAGGCGGTTTTAGTGGTAGGATTCCCCTATGGAATGAGGCATTCTGGGTAGGTATAGAACATCCCTTTACAGGTGTTGGGCAGTGGAACTATCTTGCAATCACTAAACGCCCAGATGGTTATCCTCATAATTTGCTATTGGAAATATGGTCACAATGGGGTATTCCAGCTTTTATTGCTGCGATTATAGTTATTATTACAGCGGTTAAAAATTTACTTAAAAAACGTGTAGATATTTGTGCTAATCCTTATCATTGTATATTTATGATGATGCTAACAGCTGGAATGATAGATGGCATGTTAAATGCTATGTTTAAAACATCGCTAGGATTATTTGGTTGTGTATTTGTCTTTGGCTTTTGCCTATCTATTTTTGTAAAACAATCTAAGCAGAGTACTGATGTTTCAGTTGTAAGCTATATAGTAGTTGGAATAGCTATATTTGCTAGTATATTTTGTATAACAATACTACCTTTGATATTTCAACCTATGTGGATCTAAGTCTTCAATTAATCGATATTATTGAGACTTAATTTAAAAACTATCAATTATTTTATATTTAACTACACAAAAATATCATCCTGAATTTATTTCAGCATCTCGCTATAAATATTGATTTTATTGAGGTTTAGGGGCGATCTTAGGATGACATAAGTTGCTATTTTATGCCTAAGCGGAATAGATTTTTCTTGATGGATTTATATTAGTATTAGTTATTTTCTTCCCAAGGTACAGCATAATCACATTCTGGATTTGGGCATGCTTTTTGTTCGCCATCTTTTTTAGTTGTTTTATGTAGAAGTATTGGTGATTTACATTTTGGACAATCTTCTTTTATTGGTGGATACCAGTAAGCATTTTTACATTTAGGAAAACCTGAGCAAGCATAAAAAACCTTACCTTTGCGAGATTTTTTCTCAACGATATTGTTTTTGTTACACTTCGGACATACTACACCTGTATCTTTAGGTTTTTCAAGAGGTTCCATGTGTTTGCATGTTGGGTAATTAGAACAACCAATAAATTTACCATAGCGCCCTTGTTTAATGTGTAGATCCGATCCACATTCGGGACACTTTCTATCTTCGACAACAGTAGGCTCTTCTTTTTCAACTTCTTTACCATCGCTATCAACACGACGTGTATATTTACAAGTTGGATAGTTCGTACATCCGATAAATCTACCATTTTTACCTAAGCGAGATGATAGTTTGCTGCCGCATTCAGGACAGTCTTCGTCAAGCTCTTCAGTAACTACATCTTTACGAGATACGTCTTCTGAAATCTTATTTATTTTTTCAATAAATGGATGCCAAAAGCTATTTAGTACAGATAAGTAATCATTTTTATGATTAGCTATCTCATCAAGCTCTTTTTCTAGTCCTGCAGTATAAGAATACTCAACATATTTTTTGAAATACTCGGTTAAGAATTTATTTACAATACGACCCTTATCTGTAGGTATAAAACGACGTTTTTCGACTTCAACATAGTCTCTTTGTTGGAGTGTTGAAATTATAGTTGCATATGTCGAAGGTCTACCGATACCATGTTTTTCTAAAGCTTTGACTAAAGATGCTTCAGTATATCGAGGAGGAGGCTCAGTTGAGTGTGCTTTAGTTATAATATCTTTTAACGGTACTTTTTCACCTTTTTCAAACTCTGGTAGAGTTTGTTCATCATCAGAGTCTTTTTCATCTTCATCTTTTTCAACATTATAGATTTTCAAAAATCCTGCATCGACAATAACAGTTCCTGTAACTCTGAATTTGTGTTTTGAGTTTTCTGTGATCAAATCAACAGAAGTGCTATTTAACGTTGCTTGCTTCATTTGACAAGCAATAGTTCTATTGTATATTAGGCTATACAGTTTAAACTCGTCTGAGGTTAAGTGTTGCTTGATTGACTCAGGAGTTCTATTTGCTGCTGTTACACGGATAGCTTCATGAGCTTCTTGAGCATTTTGTGATTTTTTGCCAAAAACTCTAGGCTTGGAAGGAAGCATATCTTTATCAAACTTTGATTCAATAAAGTTTCTTATGTCATTTAGAGCATCATTAGATAAGTTAGTTGAGTCTGTTCTCATATAAGATATAAGACCTACAGATTCACCATTGCCAAGATCAATACCTTCATAAAGCTTTTGGGCTGTAGACATAGTTCTCTTAGCAGTGAAGCCTAATTTTTTTGAAGCCTCTTGTTGAAGAGTTGATGTTATAAAAGGAGGGTAAGGGTTTCTTCTAGTTTTCTTTTCTGTGACTCCCTCAACTATCAAAAATCCATTGGCATCTTTAACAATTGTAGATTTAGCTTTTTTAGCATCTTTTTCAGCTATAAATGTAAACTGTTCTACTTTAGTGTTGTTAAACTCTATCAAATTTGCAAATATCTGCTTTTGCTTAAATGTATCTGCAGTCAAACTCCAGTAATCTTGTTTTATGAAGTTTTCACGTTCTATTTCACGCTCAACGATCATTCTTAGAGCTGGACTTTGAACTCTCCCAGCGGATAATCCACTAGTTATTTTACGCCATAGTAAAGGGGATAAATTAAAGCCAACTAGAAAATCTAATGCTTGACGAGCTTTTTGAGCGTTAACTAAATCCATGGATAGTTCTTTTGGATTTTCTATAGCATTTGTTACAGCAGATTTTGTGATCTCATTAAATGTGACACGATAAACATTTTTATCTTTCAGTAAGTGAGCATTTTTAAGTACTTCTTGCACATGCCAAGATATAGCTTCCCCTTCTCTATCTGGATCGGTAGCAAGATATATGTTTTCAGCACTTTTTGCAGCTTTTTTTATTGCATCTAAATGTTTCTTACTTCTTTCACTTGTTGTGAATTTGATTTTGAAGTTATCATTTACATCAATAGACGTATCTTTAGACGGTATTTCTCTAACGTGTCCAAATGATGCCAAAATATCAAAATCATTACCAAGATATTTTTTTATAGTCTTCGTTTTGGCAGGAGACTCAACAATTACTAAATTTTTTGCCATTTTCAACCTTTGAAATATTTATGTATAAAAAGAGTATTTCTGTGAATACTCGCAAGTGAATTAATAAAATATAAGAAAACAGTCAGCTTATCAATAGTTAATGTATAAAAGTTGGTTTTATAGCAGGCAAATATAGACTATAATTTCTTAAGTACTCTATATAATAAGTTAATTTATATATTTTAAGGTTTTTTTAAAATGAAGCAAAAATGTGCAAAAGTTATATCTTTGTTGCAACAAAAAGGCGGCTCAGGAAAAACAACAACAGCAATTAATATTGCCTGTGGCTTAAAAGAGCAAGGATACAAAGTTGCTATAGTTGATATGGATAAAGATAAGCCAGATGCTTACATGTGGATGACAAAAAACAATGATGCTAGTGATTTTGTTTATAACCTTGATGAGAAAAATGTAAGAGAAAAGGTTTTAGAATTAAAGCAGCATTTAGATTTTGTAGTTATTGATACGCCACCTAATTTTCAAACAGCAGCCCTAAAGTCAGCATTGCTCTCTGACTTGGTAGTTATACCATGTTCTCCAAGTGGTATGGACTTGTCAGGCTTGATAGAGGCTAAAGATTTAGCTCTGACAGCAGAGAAGCCTTATAAGTTTTTTGCTAATAGAGTCCAAATGCAATCGAATATGGCTAAGAGCTTGCTGGAGTTTTTTGAAGAAGATGGAAATTATTTTGAAGCCTATGTTTCCCAAAGTGTTAAGTTCATTGAGGCTGAAGCTGAAGGGGTATATGTCGGTGACTATGCAAAACAAAGTAAGGTACATATTCAAGTTAAAAAGTTAGCTAGAGAAATAATAGAGTTCTTCGGAGAATAAAAAATGGCTAAGAAAATTTCTTTAATGAACCGTAAGACTAATCCTAAAATTCATGATGCAGTAGCTCAAGAAAAAAAAGATATTCTCAGAGCTATGCAACTACAAGAACTCAGTGATCAAGCAAGTAAAGTAGGTCAGCTTTTTGAATTACCCTTGAATCTTGTTAAACCTGATGTTAATCAGCCAAGAAAGACATTTAAAAATATTGATTCTCTTGCGGAAAGTATTCGAGAAAATGGTGTTATTCAGCCGATTATTGTTACTGCTAAAAAAGATGATGGAGTACATCATATAATTGCGGGAGAAAGACGATATTTAGCAAGTCAAAAAGCAGGTTTGACAACTATACCGTGTATTGTAAGACAAGAAGAGTCTGATGCTAATATTATCTTATTGCAGCTTTTAGAAAATGATCAAAGAGAGAATGTATCGCCATTTGAAGAGGCAGATGCATTAAGAGATTTGATTGAAAATAAGAATGTCAAAAAATCTGATATAGCTAAAGTTTTAGGTCGAGATAATAGTTGGATATCGATGCGTCTGAAGATAGCTGATGCCGAAGATAATATTCGTGAATTATCAAACAAAGGTATTATTGAAGATGTAAGAACTTTATATGAGCTTAAAAAATTTGCAGAAGAGATACCTGAAGGAGCTCAAGAATTTGTGCAAAAAGCTCTAGAAAATAAAATATCAGGCTCCTATCGTAGTGCTATCACTAGATATAGAGATAATTGGAAGCGTAAGGCTGAGATATTAGATAGTGAAAAAATGGATGTAATAAATATCAAGAATATCTCTAAAGATGGTAATCTACTTACAATAAAAGGAGCTAGAGGTAGTTCAAAGAATTACAGCTATACTTTTGAGATAACAGAAGAATTTAAAAAAATATTATTTGATGCATTAATAAGTTAATAAAAATTAAGATGAAAATAGCTATACTACAAACAGATCATATTCCAGAGCATCGACGTGGGGTTGCAGGTGGTAATTATCCTGAGATGTTTGCTAATCTTTTTTTTAAGTTGTCTGTAGTTGTTGATTTTGATATTTATGATGTAACTATTCAAGAATATCCAGAAAATTATGATATTTATGATGGTTTTATTATTACAGGTAGTAAAGCTACGGCTTTTGATAATCTTGGATGGATAGTTAAGCTAAAAGCAGAAATAAAGAAACTTTATGAACAAAACAGAAAGATTATAGGTATCTGTTTTGGACATCAAATTTTAGCTCAAGCACTTGGTGGGAGAGTAGAAAGAGGTCCTAAGGGGTTTGCGGTAGGGGTGCGTAATGTTGAGGTTCTAATAAAGAAACCATGGATGAATCCGTTTCACAACTATCTGAGCTTATTGTTTTATCATCAAGATATGATAGTGGAGCTCCCTAAGAATGCGGAGCTAATAAGTACAAGTGATTATTGCAAAGTTCAAATGTTTTGTATCAATAATCATATTTTAGGAATACAAGCCCATCCTGAAATGTTAAAAGTACACAATCATGCTCTTATAAAAGAATATCAAGATGATATAAAAAATGAATTTCATCACGCTTTAGAAAGTTTGAGAATTAGAGATAATAGTTTAATAATAGCCCACTGGATGGCTAATTTTTTTGAGTATAAGGATTAGGTATGAGACAAATAGGTAGAATTGTAGTCTTTGGAGATAGCCTTTTAGATAATGGTAATATTATGAAGACATTAGATATACCAGGTAAACCATACCATGACGGTAGGTTCTCAAATGGGCTTGTTTCAACAGAGGTCTTGGCCGATATTTTAGCTAAAGATCAAAAAGTGCAAGAAATTAAACATAAAAATTATGCAATAGGTGGAGCGTTGACTCATGGCGCTAATCCTTCATCTCTATTGCGATATCATTCGTTTGCAGTATCTGATCAAGTTGCTAGATTTGAGAATGAAGAAGGGCGCTTTGCAGACGATGATTTAGTTATTGTCAATGGAGGAGCGAATAACTTCATGTTTATGGTATACAATGAAATACCATATATCAATTTGATGCCAAAATTTAGAGTGGCTAGGGATTTAAGTAAAATTGTTAGCAAGGTTATAAAAATGGGAGCTAAAAATATAATCTTGTGGAATATTCCAGACGTAACTAGAGCACCAGGATACAAAGAATATCTTTCTAATTGGGTTGGTAAATTCTTTAAGTCATATTTGAAAACCAATGTGAATTTGCAAAATGGATTATTAAGAAATCGTGTAGCAGAGCTTCAAATGCTTTTTCCAAGTGTTAATCTTAAGCTTTTTGACTTTTTTACACTATTAAATGATTGTATTGATTCTCCAAGAAAATATGGGTTTGAGAATGTTACGGATGCCTGTGTTGATAGCTATGGTGGAGCAGATTCTTTAGGCAATATTCAATATGATATCGAAGTTCTTGGTGATCCTGAAAAGTACTTATGCTGGGATTATTGTCATCCAACTGCAAAGGCTAATAGGGTTGTGGCAAATAAGATGCTAGAGCTATGGAAACATGATATGTAATTTTGTTTTATCCTTTGAAGCTTGTAGCCACAACATAAAACTCTCTTGATTTGGGTCTTGATGATTTTGGTTTAAATTGTGTTACTTTATTAAAAGACTCTCTTACTAATTTAAGGTATTCATCACTTCCTTGACCTTGAAAAACCTTCGCAACAAAAGAACCATTTCTGTTTAGATTTGTAGTTGCAAAGTCTAGAGCAAGTTCAAGAAGATGGATTGATCTTGCTTGATCAGAGGTTTTGTTTCCACTTAGGTTTGGAGCCATATCAGATATTACACAGTCAATTTTCTTATCATTTATAAGTTGGTTTAACCTTTCGTAAGTTTCATCACTAGAAAAGTCTCCTTGGATAAACTCTACGCCAGCAATAGGAGCCATTTCAAGTAAATCTAGAGCAATAAGTTTACCATTGTTGCCTATAAATTTTACTACCTGTTCTGACCACCCTCCTGGAGCAGATCCAAGATCAATTATAAACATATTCTGCTTGAATAGGTTGTATTTATCTTGTATCTCAAGAATCTTGAAACTTGCACGACTACGATAGCCAAGTTTATTAGCTTGAAGCACATAATAATCAGAAGTATGATCTTGAATCCATTTTTTAGTAGTAGAACCTTTAGACATAGTTATCTTAGAATTTTTTCTTTATATTGTATGGATATTTTATAGATAAATAAAGTATCCTAATGATATTGTTTTTATCCATATCAAAAGCTTATAAAACAGCTGTTTTAGAGTTATAATTAATTCACTAGAATTTTCATTTTTTGAGTTTAGAATGTATAGAAAAATATTCATCGTCTGTTTGATAGGCTTGTCAGCAGCATCTTGCACTATAAAGGAAGATATTCAAGATAATATTGATCATTATGATAAGCTAACAAGGTATAGTCAAGCTAAAGAGGTTAGTTATAGTAAGCATACAAATGACATTGATGGGGCTAGATTTTTAGTTGCAAACTATCCAGATCAAGTTATTCGTTTAGATGGTAAAGATTTTGATGAAAGATATAAGAAGTTAGTGGAGTATCTCAAAGATAATGGCTATACAATTATGGCAAACGAGAAACTACCTCAAACAGCTACTATTATCGCGGAACTTAATAAGCCTCTTCCTGATATGAAGTATATGGGAGTTATAATGGAGCAAGATTCAAAAATGGGTCAAACTGTATATAGTATATCTTATGGTGGCAATGAATTTAAAGCTAGGCAGTTCTATACTGACTATAAGAAAACATTATGATTTTTTGGTAAATAACGAAGCAAGTATCAGAAGTATTACACCACAGGTTATTGCTGAATCAGCTATATTAAAAGATGGCCAGTGATAATTACCAATATGAAAATCTAAAAAGTCTATGACATAACCTTGAAAAGCTCTATCATAGAAGTTACCTAGAGCTCCTCCTAATATAAGTGAGAATGAGATTAGGTTAAGTCTTGCACTAGTAGGTTGTCTGACTATTAGATATATAAGCACAATTGCAGCGATTAATGAAATAGTGGCAAACATAATCATTTGCCATGATGTTTGATCATTGCTCAGTAAGCTAAATGCAGCTCCATGATTGTATAGTAAAGTAAAATTAAAGAAGCTAGTCACTTTTACAGGTTGGGCAAATTCAAGCCAAGTATTAGCTAAATATTTCGTGTATAAATCTACAGCTATAATAATAAATGCTAAGATGAAATATTTAAGCTTAGGTTTAAGCGAATTCACGTGATTCTCCAGCTTCTGTAGTAATATTTTCAACGCAACGACTGCAGATATCTTGATATTCTTCATTTTGACCCACAGTAGCGCTACGATGCCAACATCTTTCACATTTTGGTTCTTCAATCTTATTAACTTCAATATTTAGACCAGTGATATTTGACTCAATAGAGTTATTTGTTTTTTCTTCAATAGCTCTTAAACTTGCTTTTGATGATATCAGTAAGAATCTAAGCTCATTGCCAAGCTTCTCTAGAAGTTTATAGTTATCGTTATCTGCATATATGATAATTTCTGCTTCCAATGATGCCTTAATTACTTCTTCATTTCTTTTAATCTCAAGTATTCTATTAACTTCTGAGCGTATTTCTTGAATTTTTGCCCAGAATTCTAGATTTAACTCATCTTCACTATTAAATGATTTAAGATCGGTATACCACTCACAAAGCTGAATAGGTAAATCAGTTGTTTTTGGGGTAGCCTCCCATATTTCATCAGCTGTATATGAAAGTATAGGTGCCATCCATCTTACAAGTGCATGAACTATATGATATATGGCAGTCTGAGCTGATTTACGTGGATGACCATCTGCTTTTGCAGTGTATTGCCTATCTTTGATAATATCTAGGTAGAAGCTGCCCATTTCAATAGAACAAAAATGGTGGATTAATTGAGCTACAGTATGAGTTTGATATTTATCGTAAGCTTCAATTATTTTGTCTTGGAATTCTTTTGTTTTAGCTATTGCCCATTGATCTAACTTGACTAGTTTGTCAAACTCAATAATATCTGTTTCTGGATTAAAGCCTTCTAGGTTTGATAATAAGAATCTAGCAGTATTGCGTAATCTACGATAAGTGTCAGCAGTTCTTTTTAGAATCTGATCAGAAACAGCCATTTCACTCTTGTAATCAGTAGAAGCTGTCCATAGACGAAGTATATCTGCACCTAAAGTATTATAAATATCTTGAGGTGAAGTTACATTGCCTAGAGATTTGGACATTTTGCGTCCATGTTCATCAACTACAAAACCATGGGTGAAGACTTCTTTATACGGTTGGCTACCTTTAGCAGACATAGCGACTAATAGAGATGTTTGGAACCAGCCTCGATGTTGATCAGACCCTTCTAAATACAAATCAGCTGGGTAGCTTAAACTTTTGTCTATATCTAAAATACACATACTTGATGAACCAGAGTCAAACCACACATCCAATGTATCTTTCACACGTTTATATTTATCTGTCTCAGCTATGAATTCATTATCATCTGCATTAAACCATGCCTCAATACCACCTTTTTCTATCTTTTGAGCTACTTTGTGAAGTATCTCAATAGTATTAGGATGTAGTTCTTCAGTTTCTTTATGAATGAATAATGGTAATGGTACGCCCCATGTTCTTTGACGAGATATACACCAATCTGGTCTATCTTTAATCATACCCTCTATACGAGCTTGTCCCCAACTAGGAGCCCAACTAGTTTCTTTAATTGCTTCTATAGCCTTTTCACGCAAGCCTTCTTTTTCCATGCTAATGAACCATTGAGGAGTAGCTCTGAATATCAATGGAGTCTTGTGGCGCCAGCAATGAGGATAACTATGTTTTAGTTTATCAAAGTTCATTAGACGCTTTTTCTCGCCAAGAAGTTCAATAACTCTATCGTTCGCTTTAAATACAAATTCGCCAGCGAATAGTTTAGTATTTTCGCTATAGCAGCCATTACCTTTTACAAAAATCTCCATTGATAAATCATGCTCTTTTCCAAGAGTGAAATCTTCAACACCGTGAGTAGGTGCTGTATGAACCATCCCTGTACCTGAGTCATCAGTTACATGATCACCATGTAAAATAGGCACGTGGCGGCTATAGAATGGATGCTCTGCAATAATACCTATTAATTTATCTCCACTAGTGTTAGCTATAACTTGAGCATTTTCAATAGCATATCTTTTGAGTGTTTGCTCTACTAAATTTTCAGCTAAAATAATATAGAAGTCCTCAATTTTAACTAAGCTATATTTAAGCTGATTATTAACAGCTATTGCTTGGTTAGCTGGTAATGTCCATGGAGTCGTTGTCCAAATTATTGCAAAAGCATCATGGTTTAGAGATTCTAAGCCAAAAGCTTTAGCAAGCTTCTCTTTATCTTTGATTTTGAACTTTACATCAATTGCCGGTGAGATTTTATCTTTGTATTCGACTTCAGCTTCAGCAAGTGCTGATCCGCAGTCAGTACACCAGTGAACAGGTTTAAATCCTTTTGTTAGATGCTTGTTCTCAATTATTTTAGCTAATGTTCTAATCATATTAGCTTCATAGCTAAAGTCCATAGTTAAATAAGGTTGATCCCATTGACCCAATACGCCAAGTCTCTTAAAGTCTTTCTTTTGTATTTCTACTTGCTGCTTTGCATATTTGCGACATTCTTTTCTAAAAGCGTCTTCAGATATTTTCTGACCAGCTTTACCGTGTTTCTTTTCGACTTGTAATTCTATTGGTAAGCCATGACAGTCCCAAGTTGGAATATAAGGAGCATCATAGCCACTTAGTGTTTTGGATTTGACGATTATATCTTTTAAGATTTTGTTTACAGCATGTCCGACATGGATGCTACCGTTAGCGTAAGGAGGTCCATCATGTAGCACAAACTTTTCACGACCAGCAAAATGCTCTCTAATCTTTTTGTAAATACCTTGTTTTTCCCACTTATTGAGGATCATGGGCTCTTTATTTGCTAAGTTACCTTTCATTGAGAAAGAAGTTTTTGGAAGATTTAAGGTGTCTTTATAGTCACTCATTTGGATTCCTTAGGTATTTAAAGGTTATATATTGAAAATAAAATTACTTAAACAGTGATTATAAAGTACAAAGGTTGTTATGTTAATACTCTTTATAATGTAGTTATTAATTTTTTTGCAGTTTCTATATCTTTGGATATTTGCTCTTTTAATTCATCAAACGAGTTGAATTTTTTTTCAGGTCGGATGAAGTCAATGATTTCGGTTGTTATGTGCTTACCATATATAAACTTATTGAAATTGAAAATATGTGTTTCTAAAAGATTATTTTTACCATCTATTGTGGGTCTAGTTCCAGCATTACTAATGCCAAAAAATACTTGATCATCTATATAGACTTTTGATAAATATACGCCTTTCAAAGCCGAGTTCTTAAGCAGTTTCTGATTTACAGTGTGAAAGCCAATTTTTCTGCCGTTTTTTTGACCATGTAGCACTCTTGAATTAATTTTTAGAGAGCTACCTATTAGTTTATTGGCTTGTTGGATATCATGCTCAGCAATGGCTTGACGAATCTGACTACTGCTTATGCGATGATTATCAAGATTTAGAGTAGAAATTCTGTCAACTGTGAAATCATGAGTCAAAGAGTATTGCTCTAGTAAACTATAGTTGCCAGCACGATTTTTGCCAAATTTAAAATCATCGCCGACTATGATGTGTTTTGTGTTTAGTTTCCTAACAAGAAACTCTTCAATAAATTCTTTTGCTTCAATATTTGCAAACCTTTGATTAAATTTGTGACAGATTATATGTTCAATTCCTAGTTTGTTGAGGTTGATAACTTTATTTCTAAAGTCATATATTCTTGTGGGAGCTATTTCTTTGAGAAAGAACTCTTTAGGCAGAGGTTCAAAAAACATGATATAAGGTACTAGATTATTTTCTTTAGCAATATGTATAAGTTTTTGTATGATTGCTTGATGTCCTAAGTGGACACCATCAAATGAGCCTATAGCTACAGCTTTAGCTAAAGAATTATCAGTTTTATTTAAGTTTGTAATAATTTTCATTATAAAAAAGAAGGTTTAAAGCTATTTTAATTGGGAGTATAATAGCGTATAGTATTCATTTTTTGTTGAAAAAAAGCAACTACTGATAGATACTTATCTGTTAGATGTTCGGGTTATTGTGTAACACAAATTTTATTGAGTGGTTTAGTCATGGCAGGTGAAAAAAGAATTAGAAAATTAAGAAATAAAATTGGTAAGGTTTTTGCGATCGAAACGAATCTTACGGGTAGGCAATTATTAAATAACCGTGTCTTAAACAAAGATGTTGCCTTCAGTCAAGAGGAGAGAATTGCTTTTGATCTTATTGGTTATCTTCCTGAGAAGGTTGAGAGTCTTAATGAACAGGCAGCTAGAGTAAAGAGGCAGTTGAAGCTTAAGCCAAACGCACTAGAGAAGTATGTTTTTTTGAATAGACTGCATGATCTAAATACAACACTTTTTTATCACTTTGTCCGAGAAAATCTTGAAGAAATAATGCCGATTATATATACCCCTACTGTTGGTGAAGCGGTACAAAAATATAGTAGTTCTTTTAGAAAGCAGAGTGGACTTTTCTTGTCTATAAGTCACAAAAAACACATTGCTAAGATTTTAGAAAGATATGAGTACAACAGTATTGACTTAGTGCTTGTTACAGATGGTGAGGCAGTTTTAGGTATAGGCGATCAAGGTATCGGTGGTATGAATATTAGCATTGGTAAGATCATGGTATATGTTGCTGCTAGTGGTATAGATCCAGCTAGAGTGTTACCAGTTCAGCTTGATATGGGGACAAATAATGATTCATTGTTGAATGCTCAAGGTTATCTAGGCATTAGATTACCTAGAGTATCAGGCGAGACTTATGACGAGTTTATTGATGAGTTTGTAACTCAAGTTAAGGCAAGATTCCCTAACGTCTTCTTGCATTGGGAAGATCTAGGACGTGATAATGCTACTCGTATTCTGGAAAAGTATAAAGATAAGCTGTGTACGTTTAATGATGATATAGAAGGTACAGGTATTGTTGCTGCTGCAAATTGTATAGCTGCTGTTAAAACGGCAAATGGCAAAAGAATTGCAGCAGGCGAGTTAACAGTCGAAGAAGCTTTAAGCAGTATATGCGATATCAAAATAGTTGTGTTTGGTGCTGGAAGTGCAGGTTGTGGTATCGCAAGACAGCTCGCTGATGTGATATCAGATAGAGCGGGAGTCTCTATAGAGGAGGCAATGAAGAGTATTTATTTGGTTGATAGATATGGTTTAATTTGTGATAAGTTAAGAGCCAAGAGAATTACTCCAGAGCAAAAGCCTTTTATCAAGTTTAGTGAAGAGATTGATAGCTGGAAAATTGAAGACCCAAGTTATATAACCTTAGAGGAAGTCGTAAAAAATACTAAATGTGATATTTTGATCGGAACATCTGGTCAACCTGGATCATTTACTGAAGAGATTATTAAGACTATGGCTAAAAATAATAATTATCCAATTATTATGCCTTTGTCTAATCCTACATCACTATGTGAAGCATTACCTGAAGATATCATCAAATGGACTGAAGGTAGAGCTCTGATAGCTGCAGGTAGTCCATTCCCGGATGTTACTTATAATGGTTGTCAGTATCGTATATCTCAGGGTAATAATGCGTTTATATTCCCTGGTTTAGGTTTAGGATCAGTTGCAGTGCACGCTAGAGTGCTAACTAAAGGTATGATTAGAGCAGCTTGTTATAGATTGAGTGAGTTATCACCAATGGTAATTAATGAAGATATAACTCAACCTTTACTTGCTAAGATATCTGACTTGGTAGAGGTGACGAAGGAGATAACAAAAGCAGTAGCTAAGCAAGCTATTTTAGAAAATGTTCACGGTGTGGATGTTGACCTAGAAGACCTTACAGAAAGCGAGTTTGATAGTGAGGTGGAGAGATTGATCAATTTATCTTCATGGACGCCAACATACGCGCCATACATGCCTATCTAAAATTCATAAACACTATCTATATTTAATGCATAAAAAATCTTGAAACGAGCTATAAGATTGTGCTATGCTCAAAAAGATTTTTCTATGTCGCTGGTTAAATTTTTTTAGAGGAAGATTGATTGTGGTAATAAGTAGATTGAAAAAAACTTGTTTGTTAGTCGGTAGCTTGTTAGCTTGCTATGGTTATGCTTATTCTGAAGACTCTCCTCAAGTAGTCTCACAAGGTGGTCCATTAGGAGCAACAAGTATTGGAGATCAAAGTCTTGGTCAACAAGCATCTCAAGGTAGTGCAAATTCAGCTTCTAGCACAGCAAGTTCTTCGCAGCAGTCTAGCGGTAATATTAACGAAAGAGAGTTGCTGCTAAGCTTACAAAGACAAGTTCAACAGCTTCAAGGTCAGTTACAGCAATTGAAGTCACAAGATGGTGGTGGTTTAAAGAATACTTCTAATGGCAAGTCATCATTTACGACTTACAGTTCAAAAGTAGATGGCAATAGTAATGCCGGCTCTCTTGGTGGCAACGGTGATGGTAGGGATTTAAGTAGAGCTCTAGTATCAGATAGTAATCCATCTGATATCATGCAGAATGTAAGTGCGAGTGATTCCATTGTTAATTTGGGTGACCAACCTGTTGGTGGTATCTTCAGCTCAAGTGGTGGTATTGACGTTGGTGGTGGTCCTGCAATTACAACACAGGGTCAGGTAACTTATCTAGGTTCATATTCTGGTAACAACAGTATTCCTATTGGACAGATATCTTCTAACCTTTTTGCATCTACACTATTAGGTCAAAGAGAAAAGTTTGATGATTATTCAGTATTCTTTGGTGGCTTTATCGAGGCAGATGCTCAAGCATGGTTTGGTAGTGGTATTTCTAAGTGGGATCCTAGTAATAATCGACTTTCTAGTAATGGGCAGAACATATATCTGACAAATGCTAAGCTATATTTCTTATCAAATTTAGGTCATTATGTGACAGCTCAGTTTGATTTTGATACAGATGAGTCAGGAAACTTTGGTCTTGGTAATGCTTTTGTTATATTTGGTAACCTTGATACATCGCCATTCTTTGTTACAGCAGGTAGAAATAAGCTGACAGTTGGCTCTTATGGTGGGGGTGGTACTTGGACTGGTGGTATCACTGGTTTCTTGGCACCGGGATCACCTACCAACGTTTCTCTTAACTATAAAGATAGCGTATGGAACGCTGCAGTTGCTGTATTTGGTTCAGATGATAAGCATGCTAACTTCTCGACGGGATTATTTTATGCAGATAGTTGGACACCTAATTTGGGAGCTGGTTTTAACGTTGGTTATGTATACAATATTGCGGGCGCGCAGAACGGTAACATTCAAGATTCATTGAAAGCACTTAATCGTGCTGGGGATACTGTAGGTGCTTTAAACGTTGATGGAAACTTAGCTTATAGTATTTGGGGCGGTATTGTCAACATGGCTGCAGGCTGGGCAAGTACAACAAACTCAGAAGAGTTTAATGGTGTTGGTACAGGAAATGTGTTGGCTGGGGCATGGTATGGCGCGCTTAACTATGCTGCTATGCTAGGAGGTAGAAATACTAACTTTGGTGTAACATATGGTCAGACTTATAATGCTGCCGCTATTCCAATGGGTACTTCAAATGCCTCACCATCGTTTGGTAATACTGCAACGGGTATTAAACAACAGCTTGTTTTCTCGGCTCAGAGA
Organism: Francisella philomiragia; assembly: GCF_018135955.1. Lineage (NCBI taxonomy): Bacteria > Pseudomonadati > Pseudomonadota > Gammaproteobacteria > Thiotrichales > Francisellaceae > Francisella > Francisella philomiragia. The sequence goes on from NZ_CP063138.1 coordinate 368,544, forward strand.
GCATACTTTGATGATAATGTCTTATTTGGTCCAGAATACTCATACCAAAGACTATACAGCGGTGAGCATCTGAATACAATCACTCTCGATATGTCAGTATACGTATAAAATATTTTTATGAATGTTTAAAAAAAACATATATGCTGTCGTATTAATATTTTTGTTTTTTAGTATATCTTGTGCTGATGGTCAGAATCAGCATCTTGATCAGCAACAGCAGTTGAGTCAGCAAGAAGTTGAGCAACTTGCTAATCAAATTAAATTATTGCAAGCGGAAATTAATAACTTAAATAAACAAGAAAGTAGCGAAGTTGCTGTTGGGTTGGGTTCTCAACAAAAAAATACGAATATTGAATTTGGTGATTTTGATAAAAATGTAAAAATTAGAGAGCAATATCTGCAAGAGCAAATGGTTATCGGAGCTCCTGCTAGTAGCGATAGTGATCAGGTCGATGTTGGTGATCAAGTTAAGATTACTACACAAGGTGAGGTTACTTATGTTGGTTCATTCTCAAGTAACAACACCGTACCAATCGGACAGTTGCCTAGTAACCTTTTTGCATCAAGTATTCTTAAACAAAGGGCTTTTTTTGATGATTATGCAATTTTCTTTGGTGGATTTATTCAAGCAGATGCTCAGACATGGAATGGTAGTAATATAACTACAAGATCTGGCGGAACCTTTGACGGTAATGGCGAGAATATATATTTAACTAGCGCGACATTATACTTTTTGGCAAATCTTGGTCATTTTGTAACTGTTAATATGGATTTTGCTGCTGATCAGAATAATAATTATGATCTTCAGGATGGTTTTGTTATTTTTGGTAATCTTGATACAACACCGATGTTTGTATCTGTTGGTAAGTATAGGCCTTCTGTTGGCTCATACGGTGGTGGTGGACCATGGACAAATAGTATCACTGCTAATATGTTTAGACCAAATAGGGTAACCAATGCTGCTATTAACTTTCGTGGAGATACTTCTAACTCAAACATTACGCTTTTAAACTCCGAAAATCATGCTACTTTTTCATTGGCATATTTCGATGCTGTGAAAATAGAGAATCTAGCTCAGATTGGTTTTAACTTAGGCTATATGCATGATATCAGAGGTGCTAATAGTCGATTTAATTTTATAAATAACCGTGTAGGTGAGTTTAATATTGATACTGCGGTAAGTTTTCAGAGTGTACCTTTTTTGCCTGGTAGTCTAAATCTTGGTGCTGGTTGGGCTACGACTACAACACAAAGTGCTCAGTATAATGGTTATAGTAATGCTTATGCGGGGGCATTTACGGTACAGGCAGCTTATACTATGAAGTTGTTTGGTAAGGGGCAAAATATTAACGCCAGTTATGGGCATTCATACAATGCCGATAATATACCTATGCCTCTATCTGCAGGTGTGGGAACATTCAAGACTGCTTCTGGTATTAAAGATCAAATCTTGATATCTACACAAAGATCTTTGTTTGATGATAATGTCTTGGTTGGTCCAGAGTATTCTTGGCAAAGTTTATATAATGGTCAAAAAATGAATACATTTACTATAGATTTATCAGTATATGTTTAATATAAGCTTTAGCTTTATAAAAATCGATAAATAGAGTAAGATTGATTATAAATTTATAATATTTAAGATTACAGAATAATTATGTCTTTTTTAGTTGCAATAGTTGGTAGAGCCAATGTTGGTAAATCTACACTTTTTAATGTTTTGACGAACTCTCGTGATGCATTGGTCTTTGATTTTGAGGGAGTAACTCGTGATCGTCAATATGGTCAAGCTAAGTATGATGATTTGGGTTATCTTGTAGTTGATACAGGTGGTATATCAGATCAAGATGCTGGCTTTGATGAGTTTATGGCAAAACAGTCACAGATGGCTATAGATGAAGCAAATTTAGTTTTCTTTGTCGTTGATGGTAGGTCAGGTTTGACATCTGGAGATGAGTATGTTGCGAATCTTTTGCGTCAAAAGGACAAAAGAGTTGTTGTGGTTGTAAACAAAGTTGATGGTGTTGAAGAAGAGTCAGCGATGGCAGAATTTTATGAGCTTGGGTTTGATAAGGTTTTTGCAGTATCAGCTGCTCATAGAAGAAATACTCAAAAATTACTTGATAAGTTTCTTAAGAAGCCTTTGAATGAGTTTTATCGAGATTATACTCAAACTCAAGAACACAAAGAACAACAGCGTCATGGTATACATTTCTCACTTATTGGACGTCCTAATGTGGGTAAATCTACTCTTACAAATAGGATGCTTGGAGAAGATAGGGTTGTAGTTTTTGATATGCCTGGTACTACTATTGACAGTGTTAGTATTCCATTTGAGCGTCATGGACATAAATATACAATCGTTGATACAGCAGGTGTTCGTAGAAGAGGCAAAGTAAAGCAAACTCTAGAAAAATTCTCAGTAATCAAAACTCTGCAGGCGATACAAGACTCAAATGTTGTAGTGGCAGTAGTAGATGCTAGGGAAGGAATTTCAGATCAAGATTTAAGTTTGATACATTTTGCTATCAAAAATGGTAGGGCATTGGTACTAGCTATAAATAAATGGGATGGCATGACTGAAGAAGATCGTAATCAAGTTAAACAAGATTTGAAAAGAAAATTATTTTTCTTAGAGGACTATGTTGATGTTCACTTTATTTCAGCATTGCACGGTACAAATGTTGGCCATGTGTTTGAATCTATAGATACTGCATATGCTTGTGCGAATAAAAAAATAACTACAGCAGATGCTACTCGTTTGATGCAACTTGCAGTAGAGGCACATTCACCACCTATGGTTGGCAAATTTAGAATCAAACTTAAGTATGCCCATGTTGGTGGACATAATCCTCCAGTTATTGTCATACATGGTAATCAAGTTAATAGATTGCCTAACTCATATAAGAGATATTTAGAAAATTTCTTTAGAGAAGCTTTAGATTTCCGTGGTACTCCTATAGTATTTGAATTTAAGCAGTCAGAAAATCCTTTTGCAGATAGAAAAAATAAGAGAACAAAAGATGAAGGCAGTAAGAGTAAAAAAACTAAATAAAATTGCTGATGAAATATCGATTAATATTAGTGGTGCAAAAAATGCTCTTCTGCATTTGATCTTTGCGGCTTTGATTCCTGATACTAAAACTAAATTTTCTAATGTACCTACGACTCTTTTGGACTATAAAGGAGCCAAAGAAATATTAGAAAATGTTGGTGCTAAGGTTGTTGAGAAAGGAGAGTGTGTAACTATTGATACTAGCCTTATCTCAAATGAGCCTTTAGAGCTTTGTGGTGAGATGACATCAAAGACTAGATGTTCACTGATGCTTTTAGGCTCTATGCTGAAGAAAAAAGGTCGTGTAAGGATTGGTTTTCCTGGGGGATGTAGCTTTAGTGAGAAGCGACCGTTTGATATCCATCTTAATGGTTTAGAGGCTTTAGGAGCTGAGGTTAAATTAGCTGATGATTATATAGATGTTATCTATAAAGAAGAAAAAGATGCTGAGTTTAAGATGCCTTTTCCTTCTGTTGGAGCAACTATGAATTTAGTCATGTATGCTGTTATAGGTAGCTCAGAAGTTGTGCTTGAGAATGTTGCATTAGAACCGGAAGTTGTTACTTTAATTGATTACCTAAATCAATGTGGAGCTAATATTTATTTTGATACCGATAGTAGAAAAATTAGAATTATAGGTGTATCGAGACTATCTGGATGTGAATTTGAGATAATCTTTGATCGCATCCAAGCAATGACTTATGCAGCTATGGCATATCTGTATAAAACAAATGTCACAATCACAAATATCAATACTCCTGATACTTATAGTATCGAAAAACCTCTTGAGAAGCTTACTAGTATAGGAGCTAAGTGGGAGTATGATCAGGCTAGTCGTAGTATTAAGTTTTTTGGTAAAGAAAGCTCTATTCAAGGTGAAGATATAATTGCTGCACCTTTTCCACATTTCCCTACTGATCTACAGCCAATATATGCAGTTATGCTATTTATGGCAAATAGCTCAAGTACTATTCAGGATACTGTATATCCTGAGCGCATTAATTATGTGTATCAAATTCGTAAGATGGGTTTTAATATCTCGATAGATAATAATCTAATAAAGATCAATCCTGTTAATGATTTGAGAAATATACGTCCTGCTGTTATGAGTGTCAAAGATTTGCGTGCAGGCATGGCTTGTTTGATGGCAGGTTCATTATTGAATGAGTTTTCGATTATTAATAATGCTCATCAAATTTTTAGAGGGTATAATAATCTTGTAGAAAATATGTCTCATTTTATGCAGATTGAAATTATAGATGATAATATTTAGGTAGCAAATGTCAGAGTATATATCTTTAGAGCAATATAATACATATCGTATCAAATCTTACGCTAAACATGTTTATTTTCCAAGTAATGAACAACAGTTGTTAGAAATCATAAATAAGCATAATCAAGTATTTTTCCTTGGTAATGGTAGTAATATTATTTTCTCAAAAGAGTATTATGATGATGTTGCATTTGTGGTTTTTTGTAAGAATTTTAACTCGTATACTATTAGAGGTAATTGTCTTGATGTGCAGGCAGGTGCTTTGTTGCAAGATCTTGCCTTAGCAACTTATCATGCAGGTTTAAGTGGTATAGAGACTTTTTATGATGTTCCAGCTAGTGTCGGTGGTGCATTGATCATGAATGCTGGAGCTTATGGGGATGAAATATATACCTATATCAAAAGTGTTACAGTGTTAGATCTTGAGGCTAAACAAATAAAAAAATATTTCAAAGAAGATATAGAGTATGGTTATAGATATTCTATGTTTAAGTATCTTAAGAATATTTGTATACTATCGGCAGAGTTCGAGTTTGAGCCGAAATCTAAGCAGGATATTAAAGCAAAGCTTGATGATATTTATTCACGTAGATTATTGAATCTACCTCAAAAGCCAACTGCAGGAAGCGTGTTTAAAAGACCTCAAGCAAATGTGCCAGTAGGTGTTATGGTCGAGGAGCTAGGGCTTAAGGGTAAGCAAATTGGCGGCGCACAAATATCGCTTAAGCATGGTGGAATTATAGTTAATAACGATAATGCAACTGGACAAGATATACTACAACTTATTGAGTTTATAAAACAACAAATTTTAGAGCATTATAATATCGAATTGCATGAGGAGCAAATCGTTATTTAGTATCTTTAGTTGAAAGCTCTTTTTTATATGTTTAATATCTAATATACTTTGCTTAGGAATAATATTTTTGATTAATTATGAAAATAAAGATTTTATCTTATTTTGTTATGGTATCTTTATTTTTTGGTAGTTCTTTTGCCGATACTATTACAGCTAAATCTAATCAAGCAGTTGATGTGGATACAAATTATAATCCTTTACGAGACTATGCCAAAAAAACATCTATAAATACTGATTCTGCAATTACAACACCAGATGTTTCTAGCAATGAAGCTTCAATGAACATGACAACACAGACTGAAGATAATGCTCCCCAAGCAAATGATTATGGAGAGGCGTTGAGTAGTCTTGTAGATACTAGTGATGATGATTATGATAAATTAATTGCTGAGGCGAATGCTATTTTAGCTGATAGTGCGCCATCTGAAACTAAAAAAAAGATTGATGCTTTTAATAAAGAGTTAGAAGAAAGGTCTAAAAAAGAAAAAGATGAGTTTATTAAAAGTACAGCAAGTAATACTTTGAGTAAAGCAAGTGATATAGTTAATAGTAATCAAATTCAGAAAGTGGATCAGAAATTTGATAAATCTTATAATACATATTCAGAAAAATCTTCAGGTGACTATATAAATGAAAATGTTGAAAACTATGATAAGGATTATAAGCCAAAAAATTATGATGGACTTATTGAAAGTATCAGTACTCCTAAGGATATTGAAGAGTCTTTTAATGATATAGATGAAGATGAGAAAGACAATTTTAGGTATAAGCTAAAGGATGGTTATCCAATAGAGCAAATTACAACAGTTGGGTTGTTAGATGGGGAGCAAAAGCGCTATAAAAAATGTTTAATAATGAAGACTTATGGTGGTGGTACATGGAGAACCTACTGTCAGCCACTTAAAAAACCTACAAAATGTCCTGATTATGACTGGCAACAGCTGTCATCTATGTCTATCTTGTATTGTTAAATGTTTGTAAAATTTTAGAAGTGTATTAGTTTTTCTTAAATTCAGTTATTTGCTTTTTGAGCTCATCTAGACTTATTCTATTAGGGTTTGCACGTGGAGTAGTATTATTATTTTCACTCTTTCGAACTGCATAACCATATAGAGCTTCTATTTCTAATTGTAGGTTTTGCTTAAATTTATTAATAAAAGTATTCCACATATTTTTACCAGTAAAACAAGTATGCATATTTGTATCTGCTAGAGGCTCATTGAGATGTCTAATATCTTCAAAGACAGTATTAGTGTTCTCATAAGTAAATCTAATAAGATCTGATTCGATAGCAGGAGTTTTGTATCTGCTAGTTTGTAGGGTATTACCCCATGTTAGAAGATCTATCATATCATTTGTATGCTTTGACTTACTAATAGTTGCAAAAGCCTTTTTCATGGTAGCAAAAGATTTATCGCCAAAGGTCGAAAATAACAGGATCCCATCATCATTTAGTAGCTCATAGTAGTCATCTAATTCTTGAGCTAAATTATCGGTTAGATGGATAATACTATTTGATATAATTATATCGAAAGATTGGCTCTGATCTTGGTTTTTATGTATTCTTGCATTAGGAAAGCGACTTTGTAAACTGTTTAAATAATCATCATCACAATACCCAGTTATCAAGATATCTGATGGATTAAGCTTTATGAAGTCAAGTCTTTTGAGTAGTCTATGGGCTATCTCATTTTTAATAAAAGATTGTCGATATAACTTTCTGTTGGATATTCTATTTAAGAAGAGATTATAATTAAACATAAGTGATCGCAATATCATATTTGTATGAAGATTATAACAAAAATACTGCAAATACTCTCTATTCAGAATTGTTTATTATGTAGACAGTCAGCAGAAGATATAGTTTGTAATTACTGTTTACATAATCTAGAAGAAGACTTGAATACACAGAAGTACAAGTTAGATTTTAATATTGAGTATGATTACTATCATCTACTTAGTTATACTACAGAAGTTAGATATTTATTGCAAAAGTTTAAGTTTCAAAAAGATTTGTTAGTAATGCAGGTGTTCAGTAAGCTTATGCAGAAATGGTGGGATAAGATGGGCGATAAATACTTCGCTGATGTTGATGCCATTGCTGTAGTACCTATACATAGGTTTAGATATATCTATAGAGGATTTAATCAATCTGAGCTAATTGCTAGTAAATTGGCAGAATATGCAGATATTAAAACAGTGTTTTCAAATTATTTGCGTATCAAATATACAAAATCACAAGCTAAGTCATCTAAACAGAAAAGAGCTTCACAGATAAAGGGAGTATTCCAGCTTAATCAACCTATTATAGCTAAGCATTTATTGATATTTGATGATGTTTTGACAACAGGAGCAACGATTAGAGAGTTTATTGAAACTATTTCTAAGGATAGCCAAATTGATAAGATATCTATAGTTACACTAGTGCGTCCAGAATAAGAAGTCTGCAATGTAGCTAATCCGAATAACTTTTGAAACTATTTTTGTCATCCTATGGCTTGACCATAGGATCCATTTATTATGAGTTTTAAACTTGGATTCTACGATCAAGTCGTAGAATGACATTTTTCTTTCTGATGAATTATTTACTATAAGAAAATATTATAAATATTATAAAATCAATATATTTAACAATCGTATATAATTTTGTAATAATACTTTCAACAAATTATGAGATGATATAAAAGGATATCAAAATGAAAAAATTAGTATTAGTAGTAGTTTCAGTTATGGGCTTAATAAATGTGAGCTTTGCTAGTGGTTTGCATGAACTAAATAGTTTCTCAAGTAGCTCATTTCCACCACCAGTGATGATATTAGCTGAGTAAGGCTTATTCAGGAAGTTTTAGTTTAATTCTACCACCTAGTATATGAGCATGAATATGAAAAACCATTTGGCCACCTTCTTTACCTGTATTAAAAACAGTTTTAAAACCTTTTAAACCAAGCAGCTTAGCAACCTTAGGTATACTTAACATAAATTTACCCATAAGCTCTTCATCTTCTTCAGTTAGTTCATTTAGGCTAGCTATATGTTTCTTTGGAATAACTAAAACATGAGTATCAGCAGCTGGATTGATATCATGAAAAGCAAAAACATTTTGATCTTCATAAACTTTCTTTGATGGAATCTCGCCAGTGATAATCTTACAAAAAATACAATCAGACATTTATTTCTCCTTTTTGAAAATATAATAAGCCAAGCAAACAACACCTGCTATCAATATGGTTGTACTATGAGTGGTAATTAAATCCTGTAATTTAATCAGGGAGCTAGTATCTTTAGTTACACTTGCAATAGCGCCTGTAGCTATTAATACAATACTTACGCCTAATGCAAATCGATGCTTTTTCTTTGGCTCTTGAGTATCACTAGTAATTTGGTTAGGAGAGGTTGCTTTTAGATTAATTTGTGTCTGCTGTAGTATATCAAATACCATACGTGGCAGCTCTGGTAGTTTATCACTAACCCTAGGCATATTTTCTAACGAACGATGATAAAAACCTCTTAATCCCATTTGCTCTTTCATCCATTTCTCTAATATTGGACGAGATGTTTCCCATATGTTAAGTTCTGGACATAGTTTTTGCCCAAGACCCTCAACATGAAATAGAGTTTTCTGCAATAATGTAAGCTGAGGTTGTATATTCATATTGAAACGACGAGCAACAGCAAAGAGTTGCATCAAGGTATAACCCAGTGAAATCTCTTTCATTGGTTTCTCAAATATAGGTTCACAAACTGTTCTGATGGCAGATTCCAATACGTCTTCACGTGTATCACTAGGAACCCAGCCTGACTCTATATGTAGTTCAGCTACCTTGCGATAATCACGTTTAAAAAATGCCAGAAAATTACCTGCTAGATAGCGCTGGTCATCACGATTAAGTGTGCCAACAATACCAAAGTCGATAGATATGTATTTTGGATCTGCAGGGTTTGTGACATCGATAAACATGTTACCAGGGTGCATATCTGCATGGAAGAAGCAGTCATCAAACACCTGAGAGTAGAATATTTCCACACCTCGCTGTGCTAATAAACGGCGATCTACCCCTAGAGCATCGAGAGTTTCGATATCAGATACTCTGACACCACTGACACGTTCCATAACCATTACTGTAGAGCTAGTATATTCCCAATATATCTTAGGTACATAATGTATAGTTGAACCCTCGAAGTTTCTGCGTATTTGAGATGCATTAGATGCTTCGCGTACTAGATCAAGTTCATCAAAGAAGCTTTGATTAATTTCTTTGACAATTTCAACAGGCTTGAAACGCTTAATTTCTTTTAATTTGCTAAGTAGTGTTGCAAAGAAAAGCATCAGAGAAGTATCAAGTTTTAGGATTTTCTCTATACCTGGTCGCAATACTTTAACTACAACTTTTTCATCATTTTGAAGTACTGCACCATGAACTTGAGCAACTGAAGCAGAGGCTAGCGGGGTGCTTTCAAAACTTTTGAATATCTTATTTATTGGTTTTTTTGCAGCCTTTTCAATCTGTTGAGCTGCAATATCGTTATCAAACGGTGGTACATTATCTTGAAGTTTAGAGACCTCTTTTATTACTTCAGGAGGAAGCAGATCAGCACGCACAGATAATGCTTGTCCAAACTTAATAAATATAGGTCCAAGCTTCTCTAACGCCTCTCTTATGCGTACACCGTGCTCTAGCTTGCGTACTCTTGGAGAGTAGTAAAATGGATTTATCAAAAGTATAAGTTTAAGACTTCTTATTTTAGTTGCTCGGATTGGTTCATTGAGAAGGCAGTACCTATTTATAATATAAAAAATATATATAAGTCTTAGAAATTTTCTAATCATTGTATAAGCTCTGTAATAAGTTTAGTTTAGCTTCTATTCTATCAGTAGCCTGTTTTAGCTCTTGAACTTGACGATAAAAAATATTTATCTCATTTTGTGATATTAATGTTCTCTTTTCTTCAGTTAAAAAATCTTTAATATCAACTATAGTTTCTTGGCGTGATGTTCTAAGGTATTCTTTCGCTTTAGTAAAAGGTTTCGCTATCGTTGCTGCAAATTCTGGACTAGTAATCTCAGATATTTTATAAACTAAATCAATATCAATAGCACTTATGAACTTATTAAACTCATTTAGGTCTTTAAGACTACCTTGATAATCAAGTTTATTGGCAATTATAAGTTCTTGAAGATTTTTGTTAAATATCAGTTCAAGTATATAAGCCAGTTTACCTTTTAGCACATTTTTAGAATGCTCATCAGTAGCATGGATTTTTGATTTTTCGACTTTTAATGTAACCGAAAAATCAATATCAGTAATCTCTACCCTTAATGTTTTGTTATTAAGAGGTAGCAGCAAACTACTCATTTGTGGGTCAAGTTTAGATAATAATATTAGGGCTCTATCTATTATTTGAATCATCTTAATACTTATATCCGATATGTAAAGCTACGATTCCACCAGTCATGTTCTGATATTCAACATTATCAAAACCAGCATCATACATCATTTGCTTTAGTGTTTCTTGATCTGGATGTTTGCGGATTGATTCAGCGAGATATTTATAACTTTCAGCATCTTGAGTGATGATTTTGCCTAAAAAAGGTAAGGCTTTGAAAGAATACTCATCATAAACCTTAGACAGCATAGGTACTATGGGTTTTGAGAATTCTAGTACTAGTAATCTTCCACCTGGTTTTAGTACTCTGCACATTGATGCTAAGGCTTTAGCTTTGTCAGTTACGTTTCTTAAACCAAAAGATATTGTTATACAGTCAAAATAATTATCAGGAAATGGAAGACATTCAGCATTAGCTTGAACATATTCGATATTACCGACACATCCTTTATTAGTAAGTTTCTCTTTACCCACTTCTAACATTGATGAGTTGATATCACTTAAAACTACTTTACCCTGTGAGCCTACCATTTGACAGAATTTATATGCTAAATCACCAGTTCCACCTGCTAAGTCAAGGACTTTGTCTCCTTTGCGCACCCCAGTTTTTGCGATAGTTTGTTTTTTCCAGATACGGTGAATACCAAAAGACATTAAATCATTCATTAAGTCATATTTAGCTGCTACAGAGTGGAAAACTCCGGCAACTTTTTTTTGTTTTTCTTCCCAAGGTACTTCTGTAAAACCGAAATCTGTTGTTTTATTTTCTTTAGACATTTAAACTAAAATCATAATATTAAGATATAATTTCATTATAGCAGAATATCAAGTATTTGTATTGGCAAGATACCATTAAATAAGGGAGTGTGACTATGTATATATTATCTGGAGATATCGGTGGAACTAATACTAGGTTAGAGGTTTCTCTTCTAGAAGATGGTTTAACACAGAGCATTGCTATTAGAAAATATAAAGGAGCAAACTTTAATTGTTTGTCTGATATTATTGATAAGTTTTTACTAGAAGTTGATCTAGTGGGGCAGATTGATTCTGTGTGTCTAGCTGTTGCTGGATTTGTCGCAAATGGAGAAGTTCAAGTAACAAATTTACCATGGTTAGTCTCAGAGCAGTATATCTCAGAAGGCCTTGGGATAGATAAAAGTAAAGTCAAAGTTATAAATGACTTTGAAGCCATAGGTTATGGTATAGAATCTTTAGATAGAGAAAAAGATCTTATTACCCTTCAAGACGGTAAAAAAGATGATGAAACATTATGTGCTGTAGTCGGTGCTGGTACAGGTCTAGGTATGTGTCTAGTTAGTTATGATAAAGATCATAATCCTAGAGTGTACAAAACAGAAGGCGGTCATGTTGACTTTTCACCAGTTGATGATGAGCAAATTCAACTCTTTAGATTTATGCGTAGAACTTTTCATCGAATCTCACCAGAGAGATTTTGCAGTGGCTATGGTATTTTCAATATATATAAGTATGTTGTACGTAATCCTTTATATGATCAGCCAGAGTGTCAATCGCTACGAAGAGAATTATTTAGCGTATCAGATTCTGATAAAGCAGCAGTTATTGTTAAGTATGCCATAGAGCATAGAGAACCCTCTGCGTTGAGAACTATAGATATATTTTTAAGTATATATGGATCAGTAGCAGGTAATTTAGCATTATCAAGTTTACCTTTTAGAGGGTTGTACATTGCTGGAGGTATTGCACCTAGACTTATTAAACAAATCAAAGAAAGTAAGTTTTTAGAAAAGTTTAGAGATAAAGGTAGAATGTCTAGTATGATGAAAGATTTTCCTGTTCATATAATTATGAATACGGATGTCGGTCTAATTGGTGCGCGCACCTATGCAGCAGGATTAGTTAAAGTAGAGTAAAATTATTTTTTTTCTTTGAGATATTTTGATAATCTCATTATTCCTAGATATATTAGATAGGCAGCTACACATCCAGCTATCAATATATAAAAGGCTGCGAAAGTCAAAAAAATACCAACTAATATAGCTAGTTCAGTAATAAAAAATATAGCTAGTATAGCAATTAGGCAAATACACCCAAATATATTGCGATATTTACAGATCCTATTTGCTGGATTTGGTTCTTTATTTATGTTTAAGCTTTCCTGATTCATATTATTTATACATTGTTGTAATGTGTCAATTATACAGTTGATAATTATTCCAATGCAAATTAAATGTTAAAATTATCTTTTGATATGTTTTGATAAATAAATAGATTGAATTATTAAGAAAATAAAAGTTATACCAAGAAGACCAAAAAGTTTAAAGTTCATCCATATATTCGTTGAAAAAAAGTAAGCAACAAATAAGTTAAGAGTTCCCAATACTGTAAAGTAAGCGCCCCACATATTATTAATTTCTCTCCATTTATGTCTTTTTAACTCAACGGTTTCTTTGAGAATTTTTTGCATTGGAGTTTCTTTCATGGTGTATGTTGATATTATCAAGCCAATTCCTATTAGCCAGTTGATTATGCTAACTTTCCATTTGATAAACTCTTCATTATGGAAGTATAAAGTTGCTCCGCCAAATACTACAACAAGTACAGCTATTAAAATTTGTGCTTTAGCAATTTTTCTATGAGCAATATACTCCCAAATTACTTGAGCAACTGTAACTATAATCAATGCAGCAGTAGCATAAAAAATATCATAAACCTTATAAACTGTGAAAAATACGATTGCTGGTAGCAAATCATTAATCATTTTATTCATTTGTATTAATGTTAAGTGTTGTATAATGTCATAAAAGTATAACTCTTGTTGTTAAGATAATGAAGAAATTAATTGAACTATATAGTTATGGTAATAATGTTGCTGAATTAAAAGAGATAGCTAATATTTTGGATAATGACGGTGTTCTTGCTGTACCAACTGATTCAGGATATGCTTTAGCTTGTAGGATGAAATCAAAAAAGGCTATAGATAAGATCATCAAAATACGTGAATTAGACGGAAAACATAACTTTACTTTATCTTGTAAGGATTTATCTGAAATATCTGAATATGCAAAAGTTGATAATAGCGCTTATCGAATTCTAAAAAGACATACACCAGGACCTTTTACTTTTATTTTAAATGCAACAAAAAAGGTATCATCATTATTGGTTACTAAATCTAAAAATACAGTTGGTATAAGGGTAAGCGAGCATTATGCTCTTCAAGCAATATCAGCAGAAATTGGTGAACCATTAGTGATTGGAAGCTTTATTTTACCTGGGCAAGATCATGTTGTTACCGATTGCTCAGTTATTGATGATGAAGTTATGAATTATATAGATGTGGTTATAGAGTCGGATTATTGTGGTTATGAGTCAACTACAGTTGTGGAAATGCTTGAGTTGCCATATCAGATTTTAAGACAAGGTGCTGGAGAAATAGATCTCTAATCCTAGATGTCATAGATATTGAACATTAATACGATAGTTAAATATGAACTCTTACAAAGCTATATTTGAAAATTTAGAGTTTGAAATTTTACCAATAAAAAAATCTCGCTTTATATCTTTTGTCTACAAGGTAGCTAGTCACGAAGAAGTGCTAGAGGCAATAGATAATGCAAAGATTATTTATCCTGGAGCTAATCATTATTGCTGGGCATACTCTTTGGTAGATAATAATCAGCTTAGATTTAGTGATGATGGTGAGCCAAATGGTTCTGCGGGTAAGCCAATACTTTCACATATTCAAGGTCTTGGTATATCAAATGTTTTGGTTGTGGTCGTAAGATATTTTGGGGGGACAAAGCTTGGTGTGGGTGGACTTGTTAGAGCGTATGGGCAGGCCGCTAAAGAAGGGTTGGCTTTAGCCAAAATTATCTATGTAGAGCCTCAGAGTGAAATTTTAATAGAATATGATTACTCAGAAACAGCAAATGTCGATAATTTACTAAATCGCTATAATATTCAGATTATAAAGGAGAACTATTCTAATTTGATATCCAAAGTTATCAAGATATGTACATCCGAAAAATCTATCTTCTTAGAAGAAATAACAAATATAACTAAAGGTAGAGTGAAGGTGATAGAGTACTAAATCGTTTAAGTTTGAACTCTACTATTACGAATAAGCATATATATAAATGAGCCAAATAAGCAAATAACCCCACTAAATATAAATACGAACATAAAATTATCATTTGTTGATTGTAGTATTATCCCAGTAATAAGCGGGGCAAGTCCAGCACCAACAAAATTAGCAAAATTCTGTAATCCACCAATTGTTCCTACTAAGCTATATGGAGAGATATCAGCAACTAATGCCCATGTTGGAGATATCCGTAGCCCCAAACAGAAAATAGTAACACTTATTACGCATACTATAATAAAGATGTTGTCTATAAATGGTAGCGCTAAGATTGCTATAGATGCAACTAGACATCCGATGATTATAGGTGTTAATCGTGAAAATACTGCTGTAAATCCTTTTTTTATCATAAGATCGGATACTATACCGCCTAACATTACTGAAGCAATTCCTGAAATGAAAGATATAGATGTTGCTATACTCATTTGAGAAAGGCTTAGGTGTTTTACTTTAATAAAATAAAAAGGTAACCATGTTAGAAATAACCAGTAAGCGTAAGATGAACATAGATTTCCTAAACATAAAAAAACTACATTCTTATTCTTTAGTGCATCAGAGATAGAAACCTTTTGAGTCTTTTTGTAAGTTGGTCTACATTCAATAGTTTCTTCTGTATGTAGAAGTTTCCAACCTAACGCAGCTAGCAATCCGATAATACCTAACAAAATAAACATACCTCGCCAATCTATCAGTAGCATTAAACCAACTAAGATTAATGGTGCTAGGATGTTTGCTAATCTAGGACCTAGAGCAACTATTGATGACATTAGTCCCCTTTGAGAACTTGGAAAACGATGTTGTATTATTCTAGTAGCAACTATGAAAAAGGGGGCTTCTGCGAGACCGAGTAATATCCGTGTTAGTAATATTGAATAAAACCCTATTACTAAGCCTCCTAATACACAAGCTACAGACCATGCAACCATACTTATTAGCATTACTTTATTTACACCAAGACGATCAACCATGTATCCCGCCGGTAGACTAGCGATAGCATACGGCCACATAAATGCTGATAATAATATTCCCATTTCTGTTGGTGTTATATTAAAAGCATTAGCAATTTCTGTATTTGCAATACTTAGAGTAGATCTGTCAATATAATTTAATAATGCTAAAAAGAATAATAGAAAAATTATTAAAATATTATAGTAGGATTTTTTCATTACTAAATACTTGGCTTATTTAACACGCATACCAGGCTGAGCACCTTCATGCGGTTCTAGTATGTATATTCCTTTGCCATCACCAGCTGCTAGAACCATACCTTCTGACATTCCAAATTTCATTTTTCTAGGAGCTAAGTTCGCTACCATTACAGTATGTTTGCCTACCAAATCTTCTGGCTTGTATGCTGATTTTATACCTGCAAATACTTGTTTTGTAACACCGCCTAGATCTAATGTTAGCTTAAGTAGTTTGTCTGCACCTTCAACATGTGAGGCTTCAGCAATTCTAGCTACGCGTAAATCAACTTTCATGAAATCATCAAAAGTACATTCAGCAGCGATATCTAGTTTAGGTTCTTCTTTGGGTTGTTGGTTTTGTTCATTTTCTAACATTTTTTTTGTATCCTCTAAAATCTTGTCTACTTTTTCTTTTTCAATACGAGTTGCTAATGGTTTGAATTTGTTTATCTTGTGAGATTTTAGGAATACGGGAGCATCACGCCATTTTGATAGCTCTATATTTAAGAAAATTTCGGCATTTTTAACAATTGAAGGCACAATTGGCTTAAGATAAGCAACGAGTACCTTAAACATATTAATTCCTTGTGAGCATACCTGATGAACTTTTTGTTCTTGTCCTTCTTCTTTTGCTAATTGCCATGGTTTATGGTGATCTATAAATTGATTTGCTTTATCAGCTAAGGCCATTAATAGTCTTACAGCATGTGCAAATTCTCTTTTCTCAAAAGCTTCTGTAATTGCGTGATGACTTTTAGCAAACTCTTTTTCCAATTCCTTATCAAAGACTTCGTTAGCTAAAGTGGCATCAAATTTTTTGTATATAAAGCCAGCACAACGACTTGCTATATTTACTACTTTACCAACTATATCTGAATTTGATTTGGTGACAAATTCTTCAAGGTTCAAATCTATATCATCTATACGAGATGTTAGTCTAGAGGCAAAGTAGTACCTTAAGTAACTAGGCTCTAGATTGTCAAGATATGTTCTGGCTTGGATAAATGTGCCGCGAGATTTCGACATTTTTTTGCCATTTACGGTTAAGAATCCGTTTGCGAAGACACTTGTAGGAGTTTTGTAGCCTGTAGATGATAGTATTGCTGGCCAAAATAATGCATGGAAATAAATAATATCTTTACCAATAAAATGATAAAGCTCGCTTTCACAAGAGTTATCTCCCCAAAATTCATTAAAATCAATATTGTGTTTATCACAGTAATCTCTAAAACTTGCAATATATCCCATCGGAGCATCTAACCAGACATAGAAGAATTTTTGCTCATCTGTACCTGGGATTGCAAAACCAAAGTATGGAGCATCTCGCGAGATATCCCAACTTTGTAGGCCTTGCTCAAACCATTCTGCTAGTTTGTTAGCTACTTCTGGTTGGAGTAGTTTGTTGGATTCTATCCAATCTTTGATATTTTTTTCCAAAGAGGGTAAATCAAAAAAGAAGTGTTCAGAATTTTTTTGTATTGGTGCTTTTCCTGATACTACTGATTTTGGGTTTATTAGTTCTGTTGGATCATAAGTTGCACCGCAAACCTCGCAACTATCTCCGTATTGATCTTCAGCCTTACATTTTGGACAAGTACCTTTTACAAATCTGTCTGGTAAAAACATCTTTGCTTCAGGATCATATGCTTGAGCTATTTCTTTTTTTGATATGAGTTTTTGAGCATTCAGCTTACCGTAGATATCTTCAACAATTTCTTTATTTATTGGACTATGAGTTGAATGATAATTATCAAACTCAATTTCGAAGCTTAAAAAATCTTTTTGGTGATTATTTGAGTATTTTTTAACAAGCTCTTCTGGTGTGATACCTAAGCTTTTAGCTTTAAGCATTATTGGAGTGCCGTGTGTATCGCTGCCACAGACAAATATACATTCATTACCTTGTAGTTTTTGGAATCTAACCCAAATGTCTGACTGTATATATCCAAGCATATGGCCTAAATGAAGATCGCCATTTGCATATGGTAGTGCATTAGTAACTAGAATTTTTCTCATAATAAAAATACTTATATAATTTATGTATGTTTAAAGTAATGGTTGTATTATAAAGTTTTTTCAAAATTTTGTTTAGTAATATATTAGTAAAAAATAATAGTTAGTGTAAAAAAATGATACGAGTACTCTTGACACATTGTTATATGTATATATAATATCCTCTCACATGGTTTAGGAGAGGTGGCCGAGCGGCTGAAGGCGCTCCCCTGCTAAGGGAGTATAGGCGTTAAACCCTATCGAGAGTTCGAATCTCTTCCTCTCCGCCATCAAAAAAGTTTTCGATCTTTTCAAAATCGGGTGCTTAGCTCAGCTGGGAGAGCATCGCCCTTACAAGGCGAGGGTCGGGGGTTCGAACCCCTCAGCACCCACCACTAAATAAAAAGCGACTTAGGTCGCTTTTTTTTATGTCTTAAATTTTTGTATATCACTTTTATTGGACTTTGTGAAGTTGACGGTATAGAGAGTGTTTTAATATTTGTGCTAAGTAAATACGGTGTTAGATTAGTATTCTTATATAGGGGCAATTAGCCAAAAGCTAATAATTGGGGTATGTTGTAGATATATCTTTTAGTGAGTAATTGTGATAACTGTATTTTTAGTTTTCTTTGAGGTTAAGAGTCATTTAGGTTTAGAAGTGCCTATATCTAAATCTAATCAAAACTTGACCTTGAAATTTTATATATAATATATTTCTATTACTATTTTTTTAAGCTGCGCCTGTGCGTTTTTTTATTGGGAGTGTTGCATTTCCTAATTTCTCATGTACAGATTTATAAAAAGAGTAGAGATTATATCTAATGCTTATGTCTCTTTATTATTTGTTTTTCTTTGAATTTTATAATATTACTAATCGCCAAAGTTAGATAAATCAAATTGTTAATGCAGCAGATATGTATATCAAACACAAGTAATTAGATTAACAGAGTTGGAGGTGTTTAGACTTAGCACATTTATTGAAAGAGCAATAGATAGATAAAAAAGTATTATTTTTTTAGATAAGTAGGATATTTGTTTTTTTGTTATAAAACAGGGTGAATGTGCTGTAAAGTGGCAAAAAGGCTATATAAACGGTGCTTTTATGTATTGAAATTGCTGTTGAAATAAAAAAGTTGTAAAAAGTATAAATTTTTTTAAAAAAGGTGTTGCATTTTGATTGGAGGATGCGTATTATATGTCTTCACCGGCTGACGAGTGATGTTAACGGTGAGAGGCTAAGGCTTCAAAGATATTTAAGAGATATATTATATACAAACACTTTGTTAAAGAATTTGAGTATCAGTAGTTAGAGTCAGAATTTGAGAATTAAACTGAAGAGTTTGATCCTGGCTCAGATTGAACGCTGGTGGCATGCTTAACACATGCAAGTCGAACGGTAACAGGTCTTCGGATGCTGACGAGTGGCGGACGGGTGAGTAACGCGTAGGAATCTGCCCATTTGAGGGGGATACCAGTTGGAAACGACTGTTAATACCGCATAATATCTGTGGATTAAAGGTGGCTTAGGCTGCCGCAGATGGATGAGCCTGCGTTGGATTAGCTAGTTGGTGGGGTAAGGGCCTACCAAGGCTACGATCCATAGCTGATTTGAGAGGATGATCAGCCACATTGGGACTGAGACACGGCCCAAACTCCTACGGGAGGCAGCAGTGGGGAATATTGGACAATGGGGGAAACCCTGATCCAGCAATGCCATGTGTGTGAAGAAGGCTCTAGGGTTGTAAAGCACTTTAGTTGGGGAGGAAAGCCTATGAGTTAATAGCTTGTAGGAAGGACGTTACCCAAAGAATAAGGACCGGCTAACTCCGTGCCAGCAGCCGCGGTAATACGGGGGGTCCGAGCGTTAATCGGAATTACTGGGCGTAAAGGGTCTGTAGGTGGTTTGTTAAGTCAGATGTGAAAGCCCAGGGCTCAACCTTGGAACTGCATTTGATACTGGCAAACTAGAGTATGGTAGAGGAATGGGGAATTTCTGGTGTAGCGGTGAAATGCGTAGAGATCAGAAGGAACACCAATGGCGAAGGCAACATTCTGGACCAATACTGACACTGAGGGACGAAAGCGTGGGGATCAAACAGGATTAGATACCCTGGTAGTCCACGCTGTAAACGATGAGTACTAGCTGTTGGATTCGGTGTAAAGGATCTAGTGGCGCAGCTAACGCGTTAAGTACTCCGCCTGGGGACTACGGCCGCAAGGCTAAAACTCAAAGGAATTGACGGGGACCCGCACAAGCGGTGGAGCATGTGGTTTAATTCGATGCAACGCGAAGAACCTTACCTGGTCTTGACATCCTGCGAACTTTCTAGAGATAGATTGGTGCCTTCGGGAACGCAGTGACAGGTGCTGCACGGCTGTCGTCAGCTCGTGTTGTGAAATGTTGGGTTAAGTCCCGCAACGAGCGCAACCCCTATTGATAGTTACCATCATTAAGTTGGGTACTCTATTGAGACTGCCGCTGACAAGGCGGAGGAAGGTGGGGACGACGTCAAGTCATCATGGCCCTTACGACCAGGGCTACACACGTGCTACAATGGGTATTACAGAGGGCTGCGAAGGTGCGAGCTGGAGCGAAACTCAGAAAGGTACTCTTAGTCCGGATTGCAGTCTGCAACTCGACTGCATGAAGTCGGAATCGCTAGTAATCGCAGGTCAGAATACTGCGGTGAATACGTTCCCGGGTCTTGTACACACCGCCCGTCACACCATGGGAGTGGGTTGCTCCAGAAGTAGATAGCTTAACGAATGGGCGTTTACCACGGAGTGATTCATGACTGGGGTGAAGTCGTAACAAGGTAGCCGTAGGGGAACCTGCGGCTGGATCACCTCCTTAACGGAAATACGAAAAAATAGAAATAAGCTCTAATTACATATTCAAGTGATTTGGCATAGTGTTTGTAGATAATATATTTTAGTGTAAATAGAATACGGGTCTGTAGCTCAGTTGGTTAGAGCGCACCCCTGATAAGGGTGAGGTCGGTAGTTCGAGTCTACTCAGACCCACCAGTAATTTTGGGGCCATAGCTCAGCTGGGAGAGCACCTGCTTTGCACGCAGGGGGTCAGCGGTTCGATCCCGCTTGGCTCCACCATATTTATTTACACGAAGATAGAGATATTTAACAATTTAGTATAGAAATAGACTTAAGAAAATAAGTGCAAGCGGTGGATGCCTTGGCATTCAGAGGCGATGAAGGACGTGTTAATCTGCGATAAGCTTCGGGGAGCTGGTAAATAAGCTTTGATCCGGAGATTTCCGAATGGGGGAACCCACCTAACACAAGTTAGGTACTCACTCGATATAGAGTGTAGAGCGAACGAGGGGAACTGAAACATCTAAGTACCCTTAGGAAGAGAAATCAATTGAGATTCCCATAGTAGTGGCGAGCGAAGTGGGAAGAGCCTGGTATGATTTAGCTGTAATTATAGTAGAACAAGTTGGGAAGCTTGACGATAGAGGGTGATAGTCCCGTATACGAAATAATCACAGTGGAACTAAGCATACGAACAAGTAGGACGGGGCACGTGGAACCTTGTCTGAATATGGGGGGACCATCCTCCAAGGC